>NZ_CP007766.1:342273-684547 GCF_000816785.1 Campylobacter peloridis LMG 23910
AAAAATTACACTAGTGCAAAAAACAAAATTTCAGCACTTATTAAAAAAATAGAACTTTATTCTATGCTTGATTTTTTAAAAGACAATGTTTGTATAGTCGATACTCCTGGGCTTGATGATGTGATTATCCAAAGAGAACTTTTAACAAAAGATTATATAAGCAAAGCTGATTTTTTAATCCATCTTATGAATGCTTCCCAAAGTTTAAGTCAAAAAGATTGTGATTTTATTATAGAGTGTTTATTAACTTCAAGGGTAAGCAAGCTTTTGATTGTGCTTACTAAGGCTGATTTGCTTAGCCAAAAAGACTTACAAGAGGTGATTAACTATACTAAAAATAAACTCAAAGAAAATTTAAAATTAAAGTATTCAAGTCAAGATTTAGCAGAAAATGTAGAATTTATATGTATTTCTTCAAAATTAGCTAATGATTTTTATCAAAATAAAGGCGGAAATTTAGAACAAAGTAATATTTTAGCACTAGAAGAGCTTATAATTAAAAGCTTATATGATAAAAACAAAATCGCTTTAAGTGCCTATAAAAAAGAATTATTATTGCATTTAGAAAAAACAGAAGAAAAAATTAAATTTTCTAATAAAATGTTAAATTATGAAAGCTTTGAGCTTGATAAGCAAAATCAAGCTATTATAAATGATTTTAAAGCAAAAAAAGAAAAATTAATGCAGGTAAAAGCAGAGTTAAATGCTATTTTTAACACAAAAAATGAAAACACTCAAGAAATATCAACGCTTTTATATTTGCTAGCTAAGAAATTAAAAGAAAAACTCATAGATGAGTTAAAATATAATCAAAGTAATAAAATTAAAAATAATAATCAAAGATTAAATACCATTATTGATACGACTTTAAAAGATGGAATTTTTGATCTTTTAAGAGAGTTAAAACACCAAAGTGAGTATAAAATTAATGAGATTAAAAATACATTGAGTGTAAAATATGATTTTTTAAAAAATGTTTTAGAACAAAATTGTGATGATTTTAAAAGCAAGGTTGAGACGAAAATAGAAAGTATTTTTAGTGGGGAAATTTTTGTTAAATTAAAACTAGAGCTTTTAGAAACTATAGGGCAAAATAAAGAAATTTATAGATTAGAAAGTATATTAGAAAATAAAATTTTAGAAAAATTACAAAGTTTTGGCGTGGAAAAAATAGCTCAAGATCTAAAAAATAATAAAGATTTTTTTGAGAGTTTAGATTTAAAATTAACTCTTTATGAAAAAGAACAAGAAGAACAAATCAAAGATTTAAAAAATATTATTTTACAAATGGAACAAAATGAGCAAAATGCAAAAGAACTTTTAGATAAAAATAATACAAAATTACATAGTTTAACAATTTTAAAAGCGGAGCTTTTAAATGCAAAATGATATGATTGATGATTTTTTAAAAGCTTATGAAAATGCTTATTGTAAAAATTTTGATGATAGTTTTAAGGGTAAAATTCTTGCCATAAAAAATGCATTTTTAGAACCAAGTTTACATTTAAGTGATGATTTTTTTAAAGAGCTTGAAATGATTATAGCTAGTTATAATAAAGCTATTAACATAGCCATTATAGGTCAGTTTTCTAGCGGTAAATCTACGCTTTTAAATTTGATTTTAGAAAAAGAATGCTTACCAACAGGTGTGGTGCCAGTGACTTTTAAACCTACTTTTTTGCGTTATGCTAAAGAGTATTTTTTAAGAGTAGAGTATGAAGATGGTAGTGATGAGATTGTAGATATAGATGAACTTTCTAAATTTAGTGATCAAAGAAACGAATTAAAAGAAACTAAAAGTTTACATCTTTTTGCACCTATTGAACTTTTAAAAAATATCACTCTTATAGATACTCCAGGATTAAATGCTAATGATATTGATACGCTAACCACTTTTAAAGAACTTTCTTTTATGCATAGTGCTATTTGGCTTAGTTTGGTTGATAATGCGGGTAAAAAGAGTGAAGAAGACGCTATAAAAGCAAACGCCAAACTTTTAGAGCGTGGTGGAATTTGTGTTTTAAATCAAAAAGATAAGCTAAATCAAGATGAGTTAGAAAATGTCTTAAATTATGCACATTTAGTGTTTGATAAGTATTTTGAAAAAATCATAGCAATTTCATGCAAGGAAGCAAAGATTGATTTGCAAAAGTCAAATTTACCTTTGTTGTATGAGTATTTACAAGGGCTTGATTATGAGTATATCAAAAAAGCTTTTGTTAAAGAAAAATTGATTAATTTGTGTGAAATACTGCTAAAACAATATACTTTTTTTGAAGATATTTTAAAGCAATTAGAATTTAAATTTGATACTATTTTACAAACTTCTCAAGTGAATGAATTAGAGCAAAAAATTAAAATTTTAAACCATGATTGTATAGATAAATTAAAGCTCGTTGGGGAAAAAATTGCTCAAGAGATTTTAAAATTTATCAAAGAAAAAGATAGTAGTTATTATAAAGAAACTAAGGGTTTATTTAAGAAAAATCTTTATGAAAAAATAACTTATAAAGCACCATATCTTTCAAGTGATGATGCGTTTTTGGCTATGTTTTATAACTCTGAAGCAATGAATAAAGAATTTAAAAAGCTAAAAAATGAAATTGCTTTAGAATTTGGTCAAATCAAAGATGATTTTTCGCTATTTTTTACTAATTTAGAAGAGCAAATTTTACTTTTTAAAGCTCAATTTTCAAATTTACAAAAAGAAGAGGAGTTAGAAAGTGAAGAAGAATTTGCTAGTTTTAGAAGTTTTGCTAGTGCTAGTGAAGAGCTTTTTTTAAAGGATTTTAAACAATTATTATTTAAAAGTCAGCTTGAACTTGATTTATTTTTAGAAAAACTAAATTTAAAAGCTTTGGCAAATTATGAGAGTGCTACTAAACTTGCTTTGGCTTTTTTTAGTTCTAAAATGAATGCGAGTAAAGAATTTTACGAGCTTGATAGTACTGAATTTAGTTTGTATTATCCAAAAGCAAGCGAGGTTTATCAAAGAGTATTAACCGAACTTAATGTATATGAGTTTGAAGAATTATTTTTAAATAAGCCTGTAGTTTTAAAAATTTATAAAAATTATATGCAAATTTTTGCAGAATTAATACAACATAAAAAGAATTTTATACAAAATATACAAAGCGAATTTGATATTAAAAAATCAATGATTTCTAATATCAAATCCCAAATTTCTAAACTTTAAAATTTTCAAGCAAATGTTTTTCATAATTTTTTATAAATTCATCTATTTTTGGATTTTTACAAACATCATTTACTATAAAAGTAGGCAAAGCACTCATTCTCATATATTGATGAACTTTATGTAAATGCAAATACACCATATCCACACCAACTCCATCAAAAAATTCATTTTCTAAAGTAAAAGCTTCAATAGGAGCATTCCAAGTAAGAGAAAACATATATTTTTTATTTTGCAATAATCCGCCCGTGCCATAATTTATACTAGGATTAGCACTACTTCTTCCATCATTTATAAAAAATTTATCCTTACCTTGTATATAAATTTCATCTATATATTTTTTAACTATCCAAGGCTCGCCCATCCACCAAGCAGGCATTTGATATATCCAAACATCAGCCCACATAAGTTTTTGCATTTCTTCTTCTATATCATATCCTTGATCTATGATTGTCTCTTTTATATTGTAATTTAATGATTTTAGGGTATTTTTTGCGATTTCTTGTAAAGTATGATTTAATCTTCCTTTTGAAAATTTTAATTCTTTAGCACCATTTAATAACAAAATATTTTTCATTTTCAATCCTTTTTTAGTTTGTTAATTTAAAATTATAATCAAAAAAACAAGGAGGAAAAATGATAGAGCTATTAGATAATCTAAATTTAGAAAAATACATGGGCACATGGTTTGAAATGGCTAGAAAACCTGCGTTTTTTCAAAAATCTTGTGTTAACTCTAAAGCAGAATATGAGCTAGAATATGAAGGCGATAAAGCCATAGTTAAAGTTAAAAATATATGCACCAAGGAAAATGGTGAAATCTCTCAAGCAAATGGCAAAGCTAGAGTAAAATCCCCAAGAGCTTTGGCGGTAAAATTTAGCATTTTTATGAATATTTTTAACAAGCCAAATTATGAGATTATTTACATTGATACAAATTATAAAGTTTCTATAGTAGGCAGTCCTGATAAAAAATATTTGTGGATTTTATCAAGAGAAATTTTAGCAAAAGAGCAAATTAACTCTTTGCTTGAAATAGCCAAGCAAAGAGGATTTGACATTAGCGATGTGATTTTTGATAAGTATTAATCTTGCTCACTCATATCAATCACATAGCGAAAATTTGCTTTTCCTGAAGTGAGATTTTCATAAGCTTTGTCAATCTCACTTGGTTTGATGAGTTCAATTTCAGGATAAATTCCATGCTCTAAAGAAAAATCAAGCATTTCTTGAGTTTCTTTAATGCCCCCAATAAGCGAGCCATATACTTTTTTACCTGCTTTAAATACAAAATTAATGATATTTATACTAGGGCTTACTTCATGTGGAGGTAAGCCTACTATAGCCATTTCACCACCAAATTTTAATAAATCCATATAAGCTAGCGGATCATAAGGCGTTGGTATAGTAGAGATGATAAGATCAAATCTTTCTTTAACCACGCTTTTTTCTGTGCTAGTATAAAAATTACTCACGCCCATAGCTAGAGCTTGTGCTTTTTTGTTTTCATTTCTTGCAAAAACACTCACTTTTGCACCCATTTTTACAGCGTATTTTACTGCCATCACACCAAGCCCACCAAATCCTGCTACAGCTACACTTGAGCCTTCTTTGATGTTTGAAAATTTAAGCGGTGAGTAGGTGGTAATGCCTGCACAAAGTAATGGCGCTACTTTGTCAAGTGGGGCATTTTTTGGCACATTGATAGCAAATTTTTCACTTACTACGATGTTGTTTGAGTAGCCTCCGTAGGTGTTTTCATTATCATGAAATACATCTTTGCAGTTGTAAGTGTAGATGGTTTTGCCATTTTCACAAAATTGCTCTTGAGATTTTTTGCATGCTTGGCACTCTCCGCATGAATTTACCATACACCCAACCCCAGCTAAATCACCTACTTTAAATTTACTCACATTTTCACCCACTGCGATAACTTCACCTGCTATTTCATGTCCAGGCACGCAAGGGTAGGTGGCCTCGCCCCACTCACTTCTTGCAGTGTGGATGTCACTATGGCAAATTCCTGCGTATTTGATAGCGATTAAGATGTCGTTTTTGCCTACTTTATGGCGTGTAAATTCAAAAGGGGTGAATTTAGAATCCTTGCTAAGCATAGCATAACCTTTGCTTTTTACGCGGCCATTTTCTAAAAAGATTTTTGTATCCATTTTTTCTCCTTTGTGGTTTTTGAAATTATATTAAAGCTAGGTTTTTATTGCAATAGGAAAAATGAAGTAAGATGCTATCTTAAAGGCTAGTGAAAGGTTTTGTTTTGTTTTTATGATATAATCATTTAAAATTTTGTATTCTAAGGAAAATATGGAAAATAATTTTTTTTCAGAAGATGATACTAGAGTAAAATTTATAGATGCAAAGCTTTCTAATAGCTCTTGGAGTGAAGAAAACATTAAGAGAAATTATTATTTTACAGATGGTAGAAAACTTTTAGGTGGTAAAAGAGCACAAAGAAAATTTGCTGATTATTTGCTTAGATATGAAGGAAACAACCTTGCCATAATAGAAGCTAAAAAATTTAGCAAAGATCCATTAGATGGTTTATCTCAAGGCATAGAATATGCAAAGATTTTAAATGTGCCTTTTGTATATAGTAGCAATGGAGAAAAAATTTATGAATACGATATGAGAAGTCATAGCGGTGAATACATAGATAAATTTCCAACTCCTAAAGAGCTTTTTGATAGAATTTTTGGAAATTTAAAAGAATGGCAATATAAACTTTTAACACAAAAGCCAATGTATATACCGCAAAAAGAATTAAGATATTATCAAAAAATAGCAGTAGATAAAGTCATAGAAGCTATTATAAATAATAAAGATAGAATTTTACTCACTCTTGCTACTGGCACGGGCAAAACAACCATAGCTTTTGCTTTGTGTTATCGTTTATTAGAAGCAAAATGGAATAAAGAAAACAAAGATAGAAAACCTAAGATATTGTTTTTGTGCGATAGAATAAGTCTAAGAAAACAAGCCCTAGGAGAATTTAATCCAATAGAGAAAGATTGTAGAGTAATTAGTGCCGAAGAGATAAGAAAAAACGATGGAAAAACAATAATAAGTTCAGATGTTTTCTTTGGAATTTATCAAAGCTTAGCTTCAAATACTCAAGAAGAACAAGAAAGTAAATTTTATCTTCAATATCCAAAAGATTTTTTTGATCTTATCATTATAGATGAGTGCCACAGAGGCGGAGCAAACGAAGAAGGCAGTTGGAGAGCTGTGCTTGAGTATTTTTCTTATGCTACTCAGCTTGGCTTAACTGCTACTCCAAAAAAAGAAGAAAATATAGACACTTATAAATATTTTGGTGAAAGTGTTTATGATTATAGTCTTAAAAGTGGTATTGAAGATGGATTTTTGACACCTTATAAAGTAAAACTTATCAAAACAACTCTAAGTGATGGCTATACTTATAATCCTGATGATTTGATACAAGGAGAGCTTGAAAAAGGCTTTTATAAACAAAGCGAATTTGAAAGAAATATATTTTTACCAAGATATAATGATTTTATCGCTAAGAAAATTTTAGAGCTTATAAACCCTATGGATAAAACCATAATTTTTTGTGCAAATCAAGCTCACGCAAGCGAAGTAAAAAGAGCAATAGATAAATATAAAAGCGTAAAAAGAGATGATTATTGTGTAAGAGTTACAAGTGATGAAGGTAAAATAGGGCTTAAGTATTTAGAATTGTTTCAAGATAATGACAAAAGCTATCCTGTCATACTTACTAGTTCTAAAATGCTTACAACTGGAGTTGATGCAAAAAATGTGCGAAATATAGTATTGCTAGCAAATATAGGTTCTATGGTGGAATTTAAGCAAATCATCGGGCGTGGCACTAGAGTTTATGAAGGTAAGGATTTTTTTACTATACTTGATTTTGTCGGTGCTACTAAGCTTTTTTATGATCCAAAATGGGATGGTGAAAAAATAGAAGAACTAAAAGAGCAAAACGAAAAAGAAAAAATCACTAAAGAACAAATAAAACAAACAAAAGAAGAAAGCAAAGAAAAAAAGAGCGTAACCATACACTTAAAAGGCACAAAGCTTAAGGTATTAGATATAACTACAAGTTATGTAGGAGCACAAGGTAAGCCACTTAGCACTAAAGAATTTTTAGAATTTTTGATAGGAAAGCTTGGTGAATATTATGATGATGAAACAAAATTGCGTGAGATTTGGAGTGATAAGGACAATAGAAAAAAATTCTTACAAAATCTTAAAAATGATGGTATAGATGAAGAAGCTTTAAAAGATCTAAATGAAATTTTTGAAAAAGATTGTGATATATATGATGTTTTAGCGCATTTAAGCTTTAATAGCGAGATAAAAACAAGGCAAGAGCGTGTTTTGCAAGTAGAAAATAGCGAGTTTTTGAAACGCTTTCAAAAAGAAAAAGCTATAAAATTCATAGAATTTTTACTAAATAGATATCAAGAATACGGCATAAAAGACTTCGATGATGGCTTAAAACCGCTTATAGAGCTTAGTTCTTTAGGTAATGCTAGAGAATTAGCTAATGAATTTGGAAGTTTAGAAAATTTAAAACAAAGCTTTGATGATTTGCAAAGGGAAATTTATGCAAATTAAGATTATTTTTTAAGTGTAAATTTGAGATTTTTCGTTAAAATAATCTTTGAAAATAATTTTTTAATACATTTTAGGAAAAAATATGCTTATAGAATTTAGAGTGGAGAATTTCTTATCTATTCAAGATGAACAAGTTTTAAGTATGGTTGCAAGTAGTGATAATACTTTTTTAAATTCTCATATTGGTAATGATGAAAAATTAAAATTATTAAAAAGCAGTGTGATTTATGGAGCAAATGCTTCTGGAAAATCAAATATTATAAAAGCTTTGCAAGCTATGAAAACCATTGTTATTTCAAGTGCAAAAAAACAAAGAGGAGATAAACTACCTATAACACCTTTTTTATTAGGAAATGAAAATGATAAACCTACAAAATTTGAAATCATTTTTATACAAAATGGTATAAGATATCAATATGGCTTTATTTTAACTTCTGAAAAAATTTTAGAAGAATGGCTTTTGATTTTTGGTGAAAGCAATAGAGCTCAAAAGTGGTTTGAAAGAATTTATAATGAAAAAGAAGAAAAATATAATTATTCTTTTGGAGCTAAATTTATAGGTTCTAAACAATTATGGGCTGAAAATACTAGAGATAATGCTTTATTTTTATCTGTGGCTATTCAATTAAATAACGAGCAGTTAAAACCTGTGTTTGATTTTTTTAACCTTAAACTTCAAATAACAAATTCGCAAGGCTGGGATAATGGAATAAATATTACAATTAACGAATATGAAAAAAATAAAGAATTGATCAATAATTTTTTTAAAATAGCTGATTTGGATATAGAAGGTGTAGAGATTAAAACAAGCGATATTGATGAAAATTCATTACCATCAAATCTTCAAAATATTCCACAAGAACTCAAAGAAAAAATTATTCAAGAAGTTAAAAATATTCAAAATTTAGAAAATGCAAAAATACTAGAAGATATATCTTTTATGCATTTAAGTCAAAAAAATCAAATAAAATTTTTAAATTTTAACGATGAATCAGATGGCACAAGAAAATTTTTTAATATAGCAGGTATTTGGATTGATTCTTTAAAAAAAGGAAACATTTTAATAATAGATGAGCTAAATACCCATTTACACCCTTTGATGACAAAATTTTTAGTAAATCTTTTTCACAATGAGAATTTAAACAAATCAAATGCTCAGCTTATTTTTACCACTCACGATACTTCTATATTAAATCAGGAAGTATTTAGAAGGGATCAAATTTGGTTTTGCGAAAAGCAAAATAAAGCAACCAAGCTTTATCCTTTGAGTGATTTTAAAGTAAGAAAAGATAAAACAAATTTGGAAAGTGATTATTTATTGGGGCGTTTTGGAGCTTTGCCTTATTTTAAAGAAATATTATCATCTTGGAGTGATAATGGGAACTGATGATCTGCATAAAAGAAATAAAACGCTAAGAAGTAGGAATCCAAAAAGACAAGAAAACGAAGTTATACTCATAGTGTGTGAAGGTGAAAAAACAGAAAAAAACTATTTAAATCAATTAAAAGATTTTTTTAGCTTAAGTAATGTAAGTATAAATATCTTATCAAGTAAAAAGTCAAGCCCTTTACAGGTTGTTAAATTTGCCAAAGAAAAAAGTAAGGAAAATTCTTATGATAAAATTTATTGTGTGTTTGATAAAGATACGCATTTAAATTTTGACAAAGCAAAGCAAAAATGTAAAAAATACAAATTTGAAGCAATTATTTCAAATCCTTGTTTTGAATTTTGGATACTTTTACATTTTACATACACTACAAAATCATTTAGCACAAATAGCCCTTGCATAGAATTAATCAGTGTTTGTTTAAAAGAATACATCCAAGATTATACTAAAAATTATAATTTTACAAATATCATACAACAAAATCTTGACACGGCTATTGCAAATGCTCAAAAGGCAAATAAAGAAGCAGAAAAAAATAATTATGTAAGCTCATATGCTTTTATGGATAAATTAGCAATTAAATTTAAAGAATTAAACAATGCAAAATAACACAATGACAAATTTTCCACAAAGTTGGGAGATTAAAAAGCTTGGTGAGTTGAAACGCTTTCAAAAAGAAAAAGCTATAAAATTCATAGAATTTTTACCAAATAGATATCAAGAATACGGCATAAAAGACTTCGATGGAGATTTGCAACCGCTTATAGAGCTTAGTTCTTTAGGTAATGCTAGAGAATTAGCTAATGAATTTGGTGGCTTAGAAATTCTAAAACAAAGCTTTGATGATTTACAAAGGGAGATTTATTTAAATTAAAGGAGAGAAAAATGGATATATTAATTTCAATTATTAGTGGGTTAGTCGGAGGATTTGTTGGTAGTTGTTTTGCTTTATATTTAAGATTTAATAAAAAAACTAGAAAAAATATAAATAAAGTTAGTTTAAAACTATCTAGTTTTTTTAACTTTGGTAGTATAAAACAAGAAAATTCAAATAAGTGATTAAAAGAATGTTTGGTTTTAAATTATCTAGTTTTTTTAACTTTGGTAGTATAAAACAAGAAAACCATAATCATTTTAATTCTAATATAATTTCTTTCATTAAACAGAATGAAGATTATTTTTATAATGGGGAATTTAAAAAATCTTTTGAAATACTAAAAGAATATAAACGAGATAATTCGAGTGATAAAAAAAATAATTACTTATTGTTAGTAAATGAAGCAAAATATTATTTTGACTTATGTAATTATGAAAAAACTAAAGAAAATTTATATTATCTTGAAAAAGAATATAAGGAATTTATAGATAATTCTTTTAAAGAAATTCAATTATCATTGTGTATGCATGAAAAAGATCTAAACAAATTTAACGAGATAAAACAATATTTTTTAATAGAAAAACAAACAAATAGATCTAGTGAGTATTTTGATTTTATGTATGCATTAAATATAGGAGATATAAAACAAGCAAAAGAATTATTTGACAAGTTAAAAGAAAAAGAAAAGAGTGAATTTTTAAAAGCAAATTTATACACACAATCTTTTTTTAAAGAACAAAATGAAAATGATGCATTATTGTTTATAGAATTATGCAAAACACTTATAAAAGAAAATAAACTTAATTTTTTGCAGAAAAAAAATATTTTAGAAATGCTGTATGTAATTGAAAAATTTTTTACTAGAAAATACAATAGAAGTATTTTAAAAAATAAAAACCATATAAGAAATTATCAAGCTATCTTAGAAAATATTATACAAAATGATAACCTGCAATATTTTGGATTTGATTATCAAAAGTATATTAAATATAATTATTGTGAAATTTTATTATTATTTAAAGAAAATGATAAATTTATAGATTTTTACACAAAAAACGAAAAAGAACTTTTTGATCATTTTTATTTTTCATATATTGATATTGTAAAAAATGATATAGATCACAATATGATACAAGATAAAATTTTAGAAACTAAAGATTTTAAATTAATGTATGACTATATTACATATTGCGATATCCATAAAGATAAAAAGGCTCATAGCTTCTTATCTAGTAATTATAAATTATTATATAAGCATAACTTAATATTTTATTTTACAAAAATTTGTTTTAATAATAAATTTGAAGTAGTACAAGAAATAAAACAATTTATAGCAAGTGAATCTGAATCTGATATAATATATGATTTTTTAAATTTAAAGATGAAAAAATCAATTTCAAATAATGAATTAGAAAAATTATATTCTAAATTAGATACAACTTTAAATTGTGATTTTATAAAAGATATAATATTGTTTTTTCAAGAGCAAAATTTTAATTTTTGGACAGATATAATTTTAAAATTTAAAGATAAATACAATGGATTGGTTGAATTAGCTTTATCTTATTTTTATAATAATATTAATATAAATCAATTTGAAAATTTTATCGAAAATATAGATCAAACTTTATATCAAAAAGAAATATCTGGTATATATTTAAATTGCGGTGAATATAAAAAAAGCTTAAAGATTACGCAAGATCTTTGGAATGATAAAAATTTAGATAAAACAATCCTATCTAAACATACATTATATATTTTACAAAATTATTATGATAATTATAAAGAAATTCTTGATAATAATTTACTTGCAAAAGCTATAAATTATTTAAAATCTGATCTTGATAATCTAAATTTGATAGAGCTTATGCAATTGTTATATCATTCTTTGCTATTTTATAAAAAGATAGATACAGATATAATTTTTAAATTAAATAAGCAACTTTTAGAGTATCCTATAAATAATTTAGATCAAGAAATTATCGATTTTATTTGTAGAATATATGATAAATATATTACAAATAATAATATTGATATAGTCCAAGATACAATTTTATACGATAAAAATACAAGACAAGCATACATAAGTAAAAGTTATTATAATAAAATTGATCCTTCTTATAATTATATCAATATCATAGATGGTTTTGAATTTGACTTAAAATTAAAAGATGATAATTATGCTAAAGAGTCAATATTTTTTAATTTTTATTTAACAATAATAGCTCAAAAAAAACTTCCTAATGTTCATCAAATTAACATAGATAACAACAATCCTTTAGAATCTTTTATAAAAGAATTTAACAATATAACTTTTCCTATAAAACAAGAAAGAGAAGAGCTTATTTCGCAATTTGATAATCAAAATTGCTATTTATTTAAACTAAAAAATGGTTTAGGGTTTGACTATATAGAATTAATTCCAATGCTTATAGAAGATGAAAATATTAATTTTTACTCAAATAAATGCATTCCTTGGAATGTAAATAAAATATTAACTTTTTCTTCTATTGTATTATTACAGCATATTAATAAACTTGATGTTGTTTTACAAAGAAAAGATGTTTTTATACCAAAAAGTATTATTCTTGAAATACAATATAAAATTCAAAATATAGAAAATTCAAAAAATCAAGAAATTTATTCTTTAAGCTCTAATGGATTACTAAAAATAGATAACTTCAAGGTAAAGGAAAAATTAGAGCATATATTAAAATTAGTAGATTTCAAACAAATTATTGATGATACTAAACATACAATAAGTAATTTGGAAGATATACCTATTGAATTAAGACGAGAAATAAGCATTTTTAGTATTTGTTGTATGAATAAATATCAATTTATAACCGAAGATAGAATTTTCGGATTTTTAGCAGAAAAAATAAATACTCCACAAATGGTAAGCAATGCTATGTCTTTATTAATTGAAGAAAAAGATTATATTGATAAAGCTATTTCATTGGATTCAAAAAAATATTCTTATGTTTTTGGTGAATATATGTTATATAATATAAGCGATACTTGCTTATATAAAAATATTTCTAGCTATAATATTTCAAATCGTGACAAGCAAATGATTCAAATTATAAATAAATATGGTTTTTTAGATAATTTAAAACAATATTATAAAAATACTTATGAAGTTTTATATCCCAAAATTAATCTTCCAAAAAATGATTTTATAAAGCATAATATAGAATTATTGTTAAATCTAATAGAAGAGAATAATAATGCAAAATAAAATGACAAATTTACCGCTTGGTTGGGAAGTTAAAAAGCTTGGTGATATTGTTAAATTAAAAAATGGTTTTGCATTTAAAAGTAATTTATTTTGCAATGATGGAATTCCTATTATAAGAATTAAAAATATACAAAATGAAAATATTATTTTAGATGATTTGGTTTTTTGTAATCCTAATGATTATAAAAATAGTTTAGATAATTATTTAATATTTAAAAATGATATATTAATAGCTATGAGTGGTGCTACTACCGGTAAAATAGGAATATATAATTTAAATGATAAAGCTTATTTAAATCAAAGAATTGGTTTGCTAAGAATTGATAACAATATTTTAAGAAAATATGTTTTTTGGTTTTTATATTGTAATAGTGAGCAAAATCTTGCAAATGCTTTTGGCGCTGCTCAACCAAATTTAAGTACAGAACAAATACATAATATTGAAATCCCTATACCACCTTTACAAGAGCAAGAAAGGATAGTGGGGATTTTAGATGAGAGTTTTGCAAATATAGATGAAAGTATTAAAATTTTAGAGCAGGATTTGCTAAATTTAGATGAGTTGATGCAAAGTGCTTTACAAAAGGCTTTTAATCCTTTAAAAGATAATTCTAAAGGAAATTATCAACTCCCGCAAGGTTGGGAATGGAAAAGCTTAGGTGATATTGCGGTTACTAGTAGCGGTGGAACACCATCAAGAAATAAAAAAGAATACTGGGAAAATGGAACAATTAAATGGTTGAAAAGTGGAGAATTAAATGATGGATATATTAATTTTATAGAAGAAAATATAACTCAAGAAGCTATTGAAAATTCATCGGCTAAAATATTTCCAAAGGGAACATTGCTAATCGCTATGTATGGAGCTACAGCTGGAAAATTAGGTATTTTAGATTTATATTCAGCTACAAATCAAGCAATTTGTGCATTTTTGCATAAAGATAATAAAAATATTAAATTTTTTGAAAAATTTCTTTTTTATTTTTTATTTTTCATAAGAGATAAAATTATCAAAGATTCTTTTGGTGGAGCTCAACCTAATATAAGTCAAACTTATATAAAAAATTTACAAATCCCTTTACCACCTTTACAAGAGCAAGAGCAAATCGCATCGTATTTAGATGAGCTTTCTTTAAATATAAAAGATTTAAAACAAAATTATAAAGCACAGATAAAAAATTTACAAGAGCTTAAAAAATCATTATTAGATAAAGCCTTTAAAGGAAGATTATAAGTGTTAAAAAATTTGATTTTTAAGGATAAAAATGCAAAGTAAAATAGATAAAATCACAGATATTTTAAGAAGAGATGACGGCATAAGCGGTGCTATGCATTATAGCGAGCAAATTAGCTGGATATTGTTTTTGAAATTTTTAGATGATTATGAGATGAATTTAAAAGATTTAGCATTTTTAGATGGCAAAGATTATAAAAGCATTTTAGAAGAAAAATTTAGCTGGAGTGTTTGGGCAGCACCGAAAAAAGATGGCAAACTTGATGTAAAAAATGCTTTGAGTGGATCGGATTTGCTTGAATTTGTAAATAAAGAGCTTTTTCCTTATCTTAAAAATTTTAAAAATAATGATGATTTTAAAAGCATAGAGTATAAAATAGGTGGAATTTTTGAATTTATAGACAATCGCATAGCAAATGGCCATACCTTAAGAGAAGTGATAAATTTAGTTGATGAGATTAGTTTTAATAAAGAAGATGAGGTATTTGCTTTAGGTGAAGTTTATGAAAAACTTTTAAAAGATATGGGTAGTGATGGTGGAAATAGTGGAGAATTTTACACTCCGCGTCCTTTGATAAAAGCTATGGTAGAAGTGATAGATCCTAAAGCAAAAGAAAGAATTTATGATCCTTCTTGTGGTAGTTGTGGATTTTTGGTTGAGAGTTTTTTGCATATTTTGTATAAAGATAGAACTAAAGGCGAAAAAGCAAATTTAAGCGTAGAAGAGCTTGAATTTTTAAAAAATGACGCACTTTTTGGTAAAGAAAAAACTCCACTTAGCTATGCAATGGGCGTTATGAATATGATATTACACGAAATTTCAAGTCCAAATATCATAAAAACAAATACTTTAAGTAAAAAAATCACAGATATAACAGAAAAAGAAAAATACGAAGTAATACTTGCAAATCCACCTTTTGGAGGCAAAGAAAAAGAACAAATTCAAGAAAATTTTCCTATAAAATCAAATGCTACTGAGCTTTTGTTTTTACAGCATATTTTAAAATCTTTAAAAAACAACGGAAGATGTGCTATCATCGTGCCTGAAGGCGTGCTTTTTCAAAATTCAAATGCCTTTGTAAATGTAAAAAAAGATTTATTGGATGATTTTAATTTAGAATGTGTTTTGAGCTTGCCAAGTGGAGTATTTTTGCCTTATAGTGCTGTTAAGACTAATGTGCTTTTTTTCTCTAAAGGCAAAAAATGCATTTGCGAAGGCGATGGAGTGTATTATTATGAGCTTATACCACCTTTTAAACTTACTAAAAATAAGCCTTTAGAGTATTCACATTTTAAAGATTTTTTAAAATGCTATAAAGATAGAAAAATCACACCAAATTCTTATATAGTAAGTTTGGAAGAATTAAGAAATAGAAACTACGATATAAGTGCTAAAAATCCAAATACAAAAGAAGAAAAATCCTTGCGTGAAGTAGAAGAAATTGTGGAAGATTTAAAGCAAAATCAAGAAAAAGCTAAAGTGCTTTTAGAAAAAATTCAAAAAGCACTTATTTAAGGCATCAAAACAATATCTACTAAATCATTTTCTTTTATATCATCATTTGCTATCATTTATTTCCCTGCAACACCTAAACCACCACAAACAATATCTTTAGGTGTATTTCTCATAGCAATTTTGCCGTTTTCGCTAGCATTAATTTGATCTGTTGTAGAGTTAAAATCTTGTTTTGCTGAAATTAGAGCATATTATATATTCGCGCTTAGTCTAAGCTTGCTATTTAAAATTTTAACTTTGTATTTGTTTAAATAAAAACAAGCAAAATAAAAAAATCTATTTCTAATCTCTTAAAATAGGTTTTTGTAGTAAAATTGCTTATAAAAATTGATTAAAATACAATATAATTATATTACATGGCTTGAGAAAGGAAATTCATGACTCTTATTATTGAAAATGTTAATGAAGAATTTTTACCTGCATTTAAAGGTTTAGCTAAAAGTATAAATGCTAAATGTAAAGTTTCTAAACCTAAACTAAGTAGTTTTGAAAATAAGATATTAAATGCAAGTAAAGAGCTTAATAAAGAAAAAAAAGACAATACCGCATTAAGCTTTAATTCACATCAAGAATTTGTGAAAGCTTATCAAGATGGCAAAATATAAAATTTATTATCATAAAGATTTTGTAAAAGCCTATGCAAAAATAAGCAACGAAGAGCGTAAAATAACAGATAAAGTTATCATAAAGCTTTCTAATGATGAAATTTTAGAACCAAAATATAAAGATCATCAATTAAAAGGTGCATTAAAAGATTTTAGAGAATGTCACATAAAGTCTAATTTATTATTGATTTATCAAAAACATAACAATGAATTAGAATTAAATATTTTAAAACTAGGCAGTCATAGTAAATTATTTAAAAAATACTGAAAAAAATAATATCAAAACAACTCACAAAAATTAAAAAATACAATCTTAATCTACACTCTATTAATTTTAAAGTTAAAATTTAGCAAATTACATCTTTTGCATTTTCACATCAAGGCATCAAAACAATATCTACTAAATCATTTTCTTTTATATTATCATTTGCTATCATTAATGCAGCTTTGTTGTTTAGGTTGTTTATGATAGCACTTGAGCCTTCTTTTTTGCCTTTTAAATTCGCATATATTTTTCCATCTTTAAATTCCACATTGCAAGCTACAAATTCTAAATGCGGACTTTTTTTCTTATAATCAGCATTTAAAAATGCTTTAAATACATAGTCTTTTTCTTGTAAAAGCCAAGTATTTAATAATTCTCTAACATATAAATTAAACATTACCATAGCTGAATATGGAAAGCCAGGTAAAGCAAAGATAAATTTTTCTTCACATTTAGCTATTTTTATGTGTTTGCCAGGCTTTGTATTTACTTTATCTATGATGATTTGATAATCTTTTATAGCTTGTTTTAAAAAGTCAAAATCACCCATAGAAACTCCGCCTGTGGTGATTAAAATATCGCAAGAATTTAATGCTTGTTTTATAGCAATTTTTGTTTGTTCTTTATTATCACTTAAAAGTGGAAAAATTCTAATATCACAATGTAATTTTTTTGCCATATTTGCTATGGCTACATGGTTTGATGAGCGAATTTGCGCAGGATTTTCTAAGCTTTCTCCAAGATCTTTTATTTCACTACCACTACTTAAAACTCCTATTATAGGCTTTATAAATACACTTATATGAAAATATCCAAGCTCTGCCAAAAGTGCTATTTCACTATAATTTATTTTTGTGCCTTTTTTTAACAAAATTTCACCTTTTTTATAGCTTTCTCCTACTTTTCTTACGGCAAAGCCTTTGCTAACTTTTTCTTTTATGATTAAAATATCATTTTCTATTTGCACTTTTTCTACAGGTATTAAAGTATCACTACCTTCACTCATTAACGAACCTGTAAAGGTTTTAACACATTCTTTATTGTTTAGTTTAAAATTAGGGAATTTTCCAGCAGGAACTTCTCCTATGATTTTTAAATTTTCATCTTGATCATCAAATTTTATAGCATATCCATCCATAGCTGAAGTTGGAATTTCAGGATGATCTTTTAAGGATATTATATCTGTGGCTAAAATTCTGTCTAAACATTCTGTTAAGGCTATTTTTTCTATCTTTTCATAAGAATTTATAACATTTTTTAAACTTTTTAAACTATCTTCATAAGATTGCATTTTAATCCTTTAAAATTCCAGCGCCTTTAAGTTTTAAAGAGCGTTCTTTTGCGTAAATTTTTTCTCCATTTACAATATCATATTTCCAAATAGGCGCACTAGCTTTAAAATCTTCTACAAAATCATTTATAAGCTTTAATCCTAGCTTTCTTTGTTTGCTTAAAACTCCAGCAAAATAAGAGCTTTCATGCACTTTAACTTCACCAATGGAGTGAGCAAACATTAAAATTACATTATCATTTTTTACTTTTTCGCACCATTTTTCAAACCAATTTTTAAGCAAAGGTTCATATATATCAAAGCTTAATGCGCTTATGCCATCTTCATTTCTTACTATGCCACAAAATGTTATTAATGCACCACAATTTTTATCTTTTGAAAAATCATACCATTTAGTATAAATTTGATTTATATTTAAAGCCCCGTTGTATAACTCAAACATTTATCAACCTCCACAAACTGGCGGAAGTAGGCAAATTTTATCTCCATTTTTAAAATTTACATTCTCATCAAATACCATTTCATCATTTAAAGATATAGCACAAAGTTCTAACCATTCTTTCAAACTTTCATCTTTTTGTAAAATTTGTTTTAATTCTTTTAAATTTTTTACATCAAGCTCTATGCTATCTTTATTTATTGGCCCTAAAAATTCTATTTTTACCATGTAATTTCCTAAAAATTATTGATTAATTTATATAATATCAAAAAAATTTAAAGGATTATCATGCAAATTCAAAATCATCTTGATAAAAATTTCCCCACTCCAGCTTATGTAATAGAAGAAGATAAACTTAGAAAAAATTGCGAACTCTTAGCTAAAGTAGGCGAGCAAAGTGGTGCAAAAATTTTGCTAGCTTTAAAAGGTTTTGCTTTTTCAGGAACTATGGATATAGTAGGTGAGTATTTATCAGGATGCACTTGTAGTGGGCTTTGGGAAGCAAAATATGCAAAAGAATTTATGGATAAAGAAATTCATACTTTTTCACCCGCTTTTAAAGATGATGAAATAGATGAGATTATAAAGCTTTCTAATCATTTAGTGTTTAATTCTTTTAATCAATTTAATAAATACAAAGAAAAAGCAAAAATAAAAAGCATAGGACTAAGAGTAAATCCTGAAATTTCGCTAGCCCCAAAAGAGCTTTATAATCCTTGTGGAAGGTATTCAAGGCTAGGAATTCGTGCGATAGATTTTGAAAATGAAAATTTAGATGGTGTAAGTGGATTGCATTTTCATGCATTATGTGAAGAAAGTGCGCATTCTTTGGAGCTTGTGTTAAATGCTTTTGAAAATAAATTTGAAAAATATATCAAAAAAATGAAATGGATAAATTTTGGCGGAGGCCATCACATAACTAAAAAAGGATACGACACGCAAAAGCTTATAAATTTATGTAAAAGATTTGCTGATAAATATGGTGTGCAAGTTTATCTTGAACCAGGTGAAGCAGTGGGGTGGCAATGTGGGACTTTAGTAGCTAGTGTAGTTGATATAGTAGATAATGAAAAGCAAATTGCTATTTTAGATACTTCAAGCGAAGCTCATATGCCAGATACTATAATAATGCCTTATACTAGTGAAGTTTTAAATGCGAGAATTTTATCCAGTCGTGATGGAGAAAATTACAGCGATTTAAAAGAAAATGAATTTGCTTATTTACTCGGTGGAAATACTTGCTTAGCAGGTGATATAATGGGAGAATATGCTTTTAAAGAAAAGCTTAATATAGGACAAAAGATAGTTTTTTTAGATCAGGCACATTATTCTATAGTGAAAAACACTACTTTTAATGGCATAAAACTACCCAATCTAATGCTTTTAGATAAAAAAGAGAATTTATCTATGATTAGGGAGTTTGACTATAAAAACTACTCAAAACGAAACTAAAAGTAATATTTCTTTTGAGTTTTTTATAATTTTATGTTTTTTAAATAAAACTTTTTTTAAAATAGAAAATGAAATTAAAAATTAACAAAACTACAATGCTAAGCTTTTTGCTAGCTTGTAATGTCTTAGGAGTGATTAATGTATAGAGTTATACTAGCTCTTTTAGCCTGTTTTAACTTTTTATTTGCTCAAGAAAATTTTGAACTTAAAGATACTCAAATTTGGGGTGTTCAAAGAGTAGTAAATATAGAAAGTTATCAAAATTTTGGTGCTTTGTGGACTAAATTACAAGGCGAGTATATAGCAAGTGCTGCTTTGATTATACTAATTGGTGTTGTTTCGGCTTTTGCGTTGCATTATATGGTTATAGGACCAAAGAAATTTTCTCATGATGGAAAGAAAATTTATGCATTTTCTGTTTTTGAAAGATTGTTTCATTTTGTAGCTGCTATTTCTTGGATTATACTTGTTCCAACTGGACTTATTATGATTTTTGGTTCATATTTTGGAGGCGGATTTTTTGTTCGCATGTGTAAGAATTTACATGGTATCGCGACAATTTTGTTTATTATTTCTATTATTCCTATGCTTTTGTGTTGGATTAAAAGAATGCTTCCTGCAAGCTATGATTTAAGATGGATGATGATAGTTGGCGGATATTTAAGTAAAGAAAAAAGGCCTGTTCCTGCGGGTAAATTTAATTTTGGACAAAAATCTTGGTATTATATAGCTGTGTTTGGTGGCTTTTTGATGATAATTACTGGTGCATTTATGTTTTTTCTTGATTTTAATTCTACATCTTTGCAGTCTATTTTTGGCATTTCTCATATAGATATTTTAAGAGCCTCAGCAATTATTCATAATATCTTAGGAATTTTATGTGCAGTATTTTTTGCTATACATATTTATATGGCAGTGTTTGCTATTAAAGGTAGTATTCATTCTATGATTAGTGGTTATAAAGAGGAAGAGGAAGTTTATATTTTGCATTCTTATTGGTATAAAGAATTAAGTGATAAAAAACAAATTAATCCATCTTTTAGTTACGATTCTAGGACAAAATTTTAAATCTACTTGATTTTTTTAAATTTTCCTTGTTATAATCAAATAAAAATATAACAAGGAAAAAATTATGATACAAGATATTGATCTTTCACGCAAATATTTCTATGAATTTTTTTCCAAAGCATTTAATTTTATCGATGAAAATGAATTTAAAATTTGGCATGAGCAAGTTTTGATTTTAGCACAAAGTCCTTTGGATGAAAATTTAAATTCTGATTTTGAAAAACTTAGTAAATGTGATTTTGTTAGTTTTAAAGAAGAACAAAACGCTGTTTTTTTTGATTTTTCTTATGTTAATGTTCCTATGAGTGCTTCTTTTTATGATGAAGGCAGAGATGATGGAAAAATGAAACTTCAAGCTTGTGAGATTATTAGAAAAACTAAATTTAGAAAAAAAGAAGATTGCAGACAAAGTGAAGATGAATTTGGATTTTTATTTGCTTTTATGGCAAGTATTATAGAATATGATTTAAAGATAGCACAGCAATTATTTCGTTTTGTGATAAATCCTGTTATAGATGAATTTATTGAAAAATTACAAATTCATAAAAATTCTAATTTTTATGTCTGTATTGCTAATATAATGAAAATTTTCTTTATAAATGAAAGAGCTTATTTAGAAGTGCAAGCTCCAGTTAAAAAAGAAGGAAAAAGCATTGCTGATGAAGCCTTACAAAGACTTCCTTATGAACCAAGACTTCCTACTAAATTTAGCAAAACAAATATAGAAGAACTTAGCAAATTATAAAATCAATATGTATTTTGTTACCAAAATACATATTATCAAAATTAACTTATTTATGAAAATAAAAATTAAATAAAATCTTAAGTGAAAATATGCAAAATTTATCATGTTTAAGTATGCAAAAGCTTTAGATAAATCTTTTGTAAATTATTCTTTACTTTATTTCAAAGGAGAGAACATGGAGGCTAACCAAAGAAGGGATTTTCTAAAAAAATCTTTGAAAATTGGTGCTTTAGGAGTGGTAGCCGGAGCTAGCGTAAGTGCTTTAGCAAAGGAAGATCATCAAGAGCAAAATGTAGTTTTGGGAAAAAGTACTAAAGAAGAAGTGCTTTATAAAAAAACTATGCATTGGGAAAAATACTACAAAATCGCTTATTAAGAGAAAGGAAAGGTAATGGCATTAGCAAGAAGAAATTTTCTTAAGCTTGCTGGTATTGCTGGTCTTGGAAGCGCTGCTTTTGGTAGTGAGAATAAAGCTATTAGAGCTGCTAGTGCGCAAGAGGTGGCAAATCCTTATCCAGATTCTAAGATTGTTAGAACAATCTGTAGTATCTGTAGTGCAGGCTGTGGGATTAAGGCAGAAGTTCAAGATGGTGTTTGGGTGCGTCAAGAAAACGCTATAGAACATCCTATTTCACAAGGATCACATTGCTGTAAAGGAATAGATCAAATCGATCTTACTAAATCCAAACAACGCATTAAATATCCTATGAAAAAAGAAAATGGAAAATGGGTGCGTTTAACTTGGGAACAAGCTATCAATGAAATTGGTGATAAAATGCTTGAAATTCGTAAAGAAAATGGCCCAGATAGTGTTATGTTTTTAGGTTCAGCTAAATTTAATAATCAACAAGCTTATTATTTTAGAAAATTTGCAGCATTTTGGGGAACTAATAATATAGACCACGTTGCTAGAATTTGACACAGCGCAACAGTCGCCGGTGTGGCGAATACATGGGGTTATGGCGCTATGACAAATCATTTTGGTGATGTAACTAAACACTCAAAAATGATGATTATTTTTGGTGCAAATACTGCCGTTGCAAATCCTATTGGATTTAAGCATTTATTACAAGCAAAAGATCGCAATAATGCTAAATTAGTTGTGGTAGATCCTGTTTTTACAAAAACTGCAGTGCATGCAGATGAATTTGTAAGAATTCGTCCAGGAACTGATATAGCATTAGTTTATGGTATGCTTCATTTGATTTTTAAAAATGGTTGGGAAGATAAAGAATTAATCAAAACTAGAACTTATGGGGTTGAAGAGATAAAAGCAGAAGCTGCTAAATGGACTCCAGAGGTTGTAGAAGATGTTACAGGTGTTAGTGCTGCTCAACTTGAGAAAATCACAAGAATGCTAGCTACTATTAAGCCTGCCACGCTATTTTGGGCTTTAGGTATTACTCAGCATTCAGTAGGTAGTTCAAATACAAGAATTTTAGCTATTTTGCAACTTGTTCTTGGAAATATAGGTAAACCAGGTGCGGGAACAAATATCATCAGAGGTCATGATAATGTTCAAGGTGCTACTGATATGGGATGTTTAGCTGATACTTTGCCAGCTTATTATGGTTTAACAGATGATGCGTGGAATCATTTCTCAAATGTATGGAATGTTGAAAGAGATTATTTAAATTCAAGATTTTATTCTAAAGAATGGATGCATGAAAAAGGCTTTTCACTAGCAAAATGGTGGCAAGGTGTTTTACATGAAGAAAAAACTTATTCAAATTCACCTATTCGTGTTCTTTGGGTTCAAGGAACAGGTATCACATCAATGGCACATACGGTAAAAATTCAAGAAGCACTAAAAAAACTTGATATGATTGTAATTGCTGAGCCGTTTGTAAATGAAGTAGCGGTTTTAGCAGATCGCCCTGATGGCATTTATATCATACCTGCATGTACTCAATTTGAAACAGAAGGTTATGTAACCGCAACCAACCGTGCAATGCAATGGCGTTCTCAAGTAATAAAACCAATTTATGAAAGCAAAGAAGATCAAGAGATTATGTTTGCTTTTGCTAAGAAATTTGGTTTTTATAAAGAATATACTCGCGGTATGAAAATGGAATTAAAAGATCATAAGCTTATACAAACAAGAGATGATAATGATGATAATTTCATATGGCCTGATGATGCTACAAGAGAAATGAGTAATGGACTTTTAAGTATAGGTTTAAGAGGAATTTCTGCTGAGCGTTTAAGAAAACATCAGCAAAATTGGGAGCATTTTGATCCAGATACTCAAAGAGGCTTAGGTGGTGAAGTAAAAGGCGAATATTATGGTTTACCTTGGCCATGTTGGGATGAAAAACACCCGGGAACTTCTATTATGTGGAATACAGATATTCCTTATGAAGAAGGTGGTATGGGCTTTAGAAATCGTTTTGGTTTAGAACATGATGGACATTCTCAATTGGCAGATGATAGCTTTACTCCAAAAGGTTGTAAAGTTAAGGGTGGATATCCACAAATTACCAAAGCAAATATAGAAAAAGTCTTTAATATCAAGTTAAGTGATAGTGAAAAAGAACTAATGGGTGCTAGTTGGAGCACTGATATTTCAGGTATTATCTTGGAAAAATGTAGAGAAAAAAGTGCATGTTGTTTAGGAAATGCTAGAGCTAGAATGAAAGTTTGGGAATTTGCTGATCCTATTCCATTGCATAGAGAACCTTTACATTCTCCGCGTTGGGATTTGGTTAAAAAATACCCTACTTGGGGAGATCAAGAGAAAAACTTTAGGGTTGAAAGTAAATTTATTAGCGAACAACAAAAGACAGATTGGAGCAAAGAATTCCCAACTATTATTTCAAGTATGCGTTTAGTTAATTTAAGTGGTGCAGGTATGCTTGAGCGAACTAGTAAATATCTTGCAGCAATCACACCTGAGATGTTTGCTAATGTCCATCCTGAGCTTGCTTTAAAATATGGTATAAATGATGGGGATATGATGTGGATTCACTCTCCTCAAGGAACTAAAATCAAAGTAAAATGCGTGCATAATCATTCTGTTACACCAGATAGAATTTGCTTGCCTTATAACTTTGCAGGTATTATGCAAGGAGTGGATTTAAGTTATAATTACCCAGAAGGAACTAAACCTTATACTATAGGGGAAAGTTCTAATACGGTTACCAATTATGGTTTTGATATAAATACGCAAATTTCTGAATTTAATGCAGGACTTTGCAGACTTGAAAAGGCTTAAGGGGTAAGTTATGGCTAGAATGAAATTTTATGTAGATAATAATCGCTGCATTTCTTGCTTTGCTTGTCAAGTAGCTTGTTCAAGTGCACATGAAGTGCCAGTGGGGATTAATAGAAGAAAAGTTATCACTTTAAATGAAGGTATAGAAGGCAAAGAGTTTTCAACAACTCTTGCTTGTCAGCACTGCACTGATGCTCCATGTGAGCAAGTTTGTCCTGTAAAATGCTTTTATATAAGAGCTGATGGTATAGTTTTACATGATAAAAAAACATGCATAGGTTGTGGGTATTGTCTTTATGCATGTCCATTTGGTGCCCCACAATTTCCAAGAGATGGAGCATTTGGTATTAAAGGTGAAATGGATAAATGTACTATGTGTGCAGGTGGTCCTGAGCCTACTAATTCTCATGAGGAAAGAGAGCTTTATGGGCAAAATCGTATCGCAGAAGGTAAAGTGCCTATGTGTGCTGCAGTTTGCTCTACAAATGCACTTTTAGTTGGTGATGCAGCTGAAGTTAGTGCAATGTATAGAAAAAGAGTTTTGCTTAAAGGCCAAAATTTAGGACTTGATGCAAAATAATTTAAAGGGTGTTAATACACCCTTTTTTATTTAATATTTTTTTAGGGTTAATATATGCAAGAACTTATTTTAGAAATTCAAAAAAATCTTGATGAAAATAATAAGCTCCCATGCAAAAAAGCACTAGATTTATTAAAAAAATACTCCAAAGATGAATTTCAAAAAGTTATAAACGAGTTAGGAATAAAAATTTCAGATTGTGAATTAGGGCAATTTGGAAAGTTAAATAAAAATATTGCAAAAAGTGAAATTTTAGAAAAAATAGAAACAAAATTAGATCAAAAACGCTATATAGCATGTAAAGATGCTTTAGAATTTATGGATAATTTTAATGCAGCTGATATTAGAGCGACTTTAAGAGCTTATAAAATAGAAGTTAAACATTGTGAACTTGGGTGTTTTAAAGAAAAAAAAGGTAAAAAATTTAATATTAAAAATAAAATTTGGATAGAAAATCCTGATGGAAAATTACTTTTTGGTAAAGGTAAAACAGATATTTTAGAACTGATTGGAGAATGTGGAAGCATATCTCAAGCAGCTAAAATATTAGGAATAAATTACAAAAAAGCATGGCTTTATATACAAGATTTAGAAGAAAATATGAAAGAAGAGCTAATTATTGCTAAAAAAGGAAGAGGAAGTGATGCTGGTAGTAAGCTTACACCAAGAGCTTATGAATTAATCCATAATTTTAAAATTTTACAGCAAGATGTAGAAGAATACACCAATAAACGCTTTAAAGAATTATTTTTTAAAAAAAGTCAAGAAAAAGATAAGACTTAATTTTCTTACAAGTTATAAAAATATATCATTAACTAAAAAAGGTTAAAAATGAAAATTGATTGTAGAGATTTAGCTTGTCCGCGTCCTGTGATAGAAGCTAAAAAAGCTTTGGAAAATTTAAAACAAAACGAAAATTTAGAAATTCTTTTGAATTCTCAAGCTTCAAAAGAAAATGTTATAAGATTTTTAAAATCTTTAAATTTAGATTTTAATATTAAAGAAATAGAGGATGAAAGTATTATTAGCATTGTTAAAAATTTTAATTTAGAGCAAAACCAAGAACAAAATTTATTAGAATATAATGTTTTATTTTTAAAAAGTGATAAAGTAGGTGAAGGTGATTTAGGAAAAAATTTAATGCTAGGTTTTTTAAAGACATTAAAAGAACTACCTAATAAGCCTAAAAAAATTCTTTGTGTTAATGATAGTGTTTTGATAAATACTAATAGCTCGCATATGGCTTTTGAAGCTATGAAAGAGCTTGAAAATTTGGGTGTTGAAATTTATAGTTGTGGGGCGTGTTTGGATTTTTTTGGTAAAACCAATGAGCTTAAAATAGGTAAAATAGGCAATGCCTATGAAATTTTAAATGAACTTTTTGGAAAGGCAAAGATAATTTCTTTATGATTTATAAAAATCAAAAATTGACTCAATTCGTAAAAACTGCAGGTTGAGCTGCCAAATTAGACTCGTTGAGTCTTGACAAAATACTTGGTATATTAAAGCCTCATCCAAATGTTTTAAGCGGTATTAATAATAATGAAGATGCAAGTGTTTATAAAATAAATGAAGATTTAGCTTTGGTTCAAACACTTGATTTTATCACCCCAGTAGTAGATAGTGCGTATTATTTTGGTGCTATTGCTGCTGCAAATGCTTTAAGTGATATTTTTGCTATGGGTGCTGAGGCTATTAATGCATTAAATATAGTAGGTTTTGATACATGCCATTTTACAAATGAAATTTTACTTGAAGTTTTAGAAGGAGCAAGGACTAAGATTGAAGAAGCAGGAGCTATTTTAGTTGGTGGGCACACTATAGAAAATAATGAATTTATTTTTGGACTTAGTGTAACAGGCATGGTGCATCCAAAAAAATTTATAGCTAATAATAGTGCAAAAGAAGGTGATGTGATATTGCTAACAAAACCTATAGGAAGTGGAATTCTTAGCACTGCTATAAAAGCAAATTTTTTGGAAGAAAATCAAATTATTAAAGCTTGTGAGCAAATGAGTTTTTTAAATGTTTATGCAAGTCGTGTATTAAGCAAATTTAAATCATTAAACGCTTTAAGTGATGTTACGGGATTTGGTGTTTTGGGACATTTAAAGGAAATGTTAAATGATAATATAGCTATTAAAGTGTATAGAAATGAAATTCCGCTAATGGATGGAGTTTTATCTATGGCTAATATGGGGATTATTCCAGCAGGTGCTTATACAAATAAAGAGGCTTTAAAAGCTTGGGTTGAAATTTCTAAAGAATGTGAAGATGATATAATTTATTTTGATCCTCAAACTTCAGGTGGTCTTTTGGCTGCTATGAGTGAAAAAGAAGCAAGACAAGCCATTAAAATCCTACAAGATCATAATATCGAAGCCAAAATTATTGCTGAGTGTGTAAAAAATACTCGTAATTATTTATTATTATGCTAATTTTTTATTTATAATAAGCCATTTTGTTTATATTTGTTACTTTTTTACATAAAAAATTAAATTATAAATAAATAATAATTGATTTTTCTTGCAATTTTTGTATCATAAAAACATATTATCTATCAAGGTGGAGGAAAAAATGATACAAAAAGCTTTGCTTTTAGCAGAAGAGTTACAAAGAAAAATAGAAAGTAACATTTCTCAAAGTGAAAAAGAATTTCATGCAAAAATGCAAAAACTTTTAAACAATCCAGAAAATAAAGTGATGTTAATTGAGTTATTAGATCGTTCTTTTAGATGTAAGGACAAAAGTGCGAGTTTTGAGCTTATAGAGCATACTTTAAATAAATATGGTATAGCAGATTTTTTCAGTGCTTTTGAAAAATTCTTGTTGTTTTCGTTCTTAAATTTTGGAAAATTTGCCCCAAAATTAAGTGTGCCATTTTTCATCAAACATTTAAGAGAAGATACAAAAGCTATGGTTTTAGATGCAAATCCTAGCGTTTTAGAGCCTCATATGCGTAAAAGAAAAGATGAGGATAAAATCACTTTAAATGTAAATTTAATCGGAGAGGAAGTTTTAGGCGAGGCTGAAAGTGCTTATAGAATGCGAAAGTATGAAGAAGCTTTAAAAACAAGCTATATTACTTATATTTCTATAAAAATTACTACAATTTTTTCCCAAATTAATATTATTGATTTTGAATACTCTAAAGATGAGGTGGTAAAAAGATTAGACAAATTATACGCTCTTGCTTTAGAAGAAGAGAAAAAACAAGGTGTTTCTAAATTTATAAACCTTGATATGGAGGAATTTAGAGACTTAGAATTAACCGTAGAAGCTTTTATGGAGAGTGTTTCTAAATTTGATATTAAAGCAGGTATTGTTTTGCAAGCTTATTTGCCTGATTCTTATGAATATTTGAAAAAACTTTTTGCTTTCTCAAAAGAAAGGGTTTTAAAAGGTATGAAACCTATTAAAATTCGTTTTGTTAAGGGTGCTAATATGGAAAGTGAAGAAACCATAGCTTCACAAAGAGGTTGGGCTTTGCCAACTTTTTATAAAAAAATTGATACAGATAGTAACTATAACAAAATGTTAGATTTTGTTTTAGAAGGGGATAATTATAAATACATCAATGTAGGTATAGCAAGCCATAATTTATTTGAAATTGCTTATGCTTATACTAGAATTTCACAAGCTGGAGCTTTATCATCTTTTACTTTTGAAATGCTTGAAGGTATGAGTTTGCAATGCTCTTATGAGCTTTCTAAGATGCATGATCTTATACTTTATGCACCAGTTTGTGATGAAGCTCATTTTAACAATGCTATTGCTTATTTGGTTAGAAGACTTGATGAAAATACTAGCGAAGATAACTTCATGAGATATTTTTTCAATCTCAAAGTTAATGATAAAAATTGGCAAGCACAAAAAGAATTATTTGTAAAATCTTTAGAAGGGATTAAAACACTTGATAATTCTACTCATAGAACTCAAGATAGAAATAAAGAAGTAAAAGCTATTAGCTCTTATGAAAGTAAAGAATTTAAAAACGAGCCTGATACAGATTTTATTTTAAAAGCCAATAGAGAATGGGCTAAGGGTATAAGAGCTAAATATGAAAATTTAGAAAATTATGATGTATATCCTGTTATTAAAGAAGAAATTAAAGGTGAAAATTTACAAGTTGTAGAAGTAAAAGATAAAATTAAAAATCACACCATAGGAAAAGCACATTTAGCAGGCCAAAAAGAAATCGAGCTTGCTTTAGATGTAGCTAAAAATTCAAATTTTAGTGATTTAAGTCATGATGAAATTTATAAAATTTTAGCCAAAACTGCTCAACTTGTTAGAGAGCGCAGAGGCGATTTAATAGGTATAGCAGCCTTAGAAGTAGGAAAAACTTTCTTAGAAATTGATCCAGAAGTTAGCGAAGCAATAGACTTTTTAGAATTTTACCCGCATTCTTTAGAAAAATTAAAAGAACAAAATCCAAATACTACTTTTAAAGCAAAAGGCATAGGCGTGGTGATTGCACCATGGAATTTTCCAGTAGGAATTTCAGTAGGAACTATAGCAGCGCCTTTAGCAGCAGGAAATAAAGTGATATATAAACCATCATCTTTATCAATGTTAACAGGTTATATGCTTTGTAAATGCTTTTGGGATGCAGGAATTCCAAAAGATGCTTTGATTTTCTTACCTGCTAAAGGAAGTGATATATCAAAATATTTACTTATAGATCAAAGTGTTAAATTCTCAGTTTTAACTGGTGGTGAAGAAACAGCTTATGCAATGCTCAAAGCCAATCCAACCTTGCTTTTAAGTGCTGAAACAGGTGGTAAAAACGCAACTATTGTTTCTAAATTTGCTGATCGTGATAGTGCGATTAAAAATATCATTCATTCAGCATTTTCAAATTCAGGTCAAAAATGCTCAGCTACTTCTTTGCTTGTTTTAGAAGAAGAAGTTTATGAGGATGAGGAATTTAAAAAGACTTTAGTAGATGCAGCAAGTTCTATGGCAGTTGGAAATCCTTTTGTGTTTAAAAATAAATTGGGTGCTTTAGCTGATAAACCCGATGCAAAATTACAAAAAGCTATAAATGAATTAGCGCCTTATGAAAGTTGGGCTTTAAAACCTAAATTTATTGATGATAATCCTTATCTTTTAACTCCAGGTATTAAATACGGCGCTAAAAAAGGTGATTTTACTCATATGAATGAGCTTTTTGCGCCAATTTTAACCGTAATGAAAGCAAAGGATTTAAAAGAAGCTATTGAAATAGTAAATTCTACAGGTTATGGCCTTACAGCAGGATTTGAAAGTTTAGATGAAAGAGAGTGGGAGTATTTTCACACTCATATAGAAGCAGGAAATATATATATTAATAAACCAACAACAGGAGCTATAGTTCTTAGACAGCCTTTTGGTGGTATTAAAAAATCTGCTATTGGTTTTGGTAGAAAGGTTGGAATTTATAATTACATCACGCAATTTATGGATATTGAGCAAAGTGAAGTTGATCAAAATGTTTTAGACAATGAGTTAGTGTCTAAATTAAATGCTTTAAATCTTGACTTAAGCACAAATGATAAAGCAGAATTAGAAGTTATCAAAGCTATGGCAAGAAGCTATGCTTATCATGCTAAAAATGAATTTGCAAGTGCGAAAGATTATGTCAATATTAGAGGTGAGGATAATCTTTTCTCTTATACAAAAGTGAAAAATATTGCCTATAGGGTGCATAAAGATGATAGCTTAAAAGATATTTTGGGTGTAATTTTAGCAGCAAGTGTGCTAAATATTGATCTTTTATTAAGTTATGATGAACATGAAAAAATGGATTTAGTGCAAAAAATAAACCAAAGCATAAGCACTAAAACTTTATTATGTAAAGAAAGTGAAGAAAATTTCCTTGCTAAGATTGCTGATTATGAGAGAATTCGTTATTTTGCACCACAAGATGTAAATGATGCAGTTTTCATAAAAGCAGCAAGTTGTGCAAAAGTTATTGCTAATACTAAGCCATTAATCAATGGTCGTTTTGAGTTGCTTTTATATCACAATGAAAAGGCTTTAAGCATATCTTTCCATCGTTATGGAAATTTAGGTATTCGTGCATTAAATAAATAAAGGAGTGCAAAATGGAGGTAGTTCAAATTAATACCCAAATTGCCATAATGTTTGTGGCGTATTCAGCATTAATGCTTTTTATTGGATTTTATTTTTATAAGCAAAATAAAAATTCAGAAGATTATTTTTTAGGCGGTCGTTCTATGGGTCCTGTGGTTTCTGCACTTAGTGCAGGAGCTTCTGATATGAGCGGTTGGCTTTTAATGGGTTTACCAGGCGCTTTATATGTGAGTGGTTTAGCAGAAAGTTATATCGCAATAGGACTTAGCATAGGAGCGTTTTTAAACTGGGCTTTTGTGGCAAAAAGACTTAGAATTTATACTAGTGTGATTGCAGATTCTATTACAATTCCAGATTATTTTGAAACAAGATTTGATGATGATAAGCATATATTAAGAGTGGTTTGTGCTATTGTTATTTTGATTTTCTTTACTTTTTATGTTTCCTCAGGGCTTGTGGGTGGAGCAAAACTTTTTGAAGCTACTTTTGGCATTGCTTATGATTATGCTTTAACTACAGGAACTGTGATAATCGTTGCTTATACATTTTTGGGTGGATATAAGGCAGTTTGTTGGACGGATTTAATTCAAGGCCTTTTAATGATGAGTGCTTTGATAATAGTTCCTATAGTGATGATTTATCACTTAGGTGGATTTGATGAAGCTATGAATATAGTTAGAGAGATTAAACCAAGCACTTTATCTATGGGAGAAGGATTAAGCTTTTTGGGTATAGTATCAGCGCTTTCTTGGGGGCTTGGTTATTTTGGCCAACCTCATATTTTAGTGCGTTTTATGTCTATAAGATCTACTAAAGATATCCCAACTGCCACTTTTGTAGGAATTTCATGGATGGTTATATCTTTAATTGGTGCTTGTTTGATAGGAATTTTAGGTATAGCTTATGTGAGTAAATTTGAGCTTAGTTTGAATGATCCTGAAAAGATTTTTATCGTAATGTCTCAACTTCTTTTTAATCCTTGGATAGCAGGTATTTTACTTAGTGCTATTTTAGCAGCTATTATGAGTACAGCAAGTTCGCAATTACTTGTTTCAAGCTCAACCATAGCAGAAGATTTTTATAAAAGAATTTTCAATAAAGAAGCTTCAAATAAAATGGTAATGACTTTAGGTAGATTTGGAGTTTTAGCAGTAGCTGTAATAGCTTTTATCATTTCAACAGATAAAAACTCAAGTGTGTTAAGCATAGTAGCTTATGCTTGGGCGGGATTTGGTGCAAGCTTTGGTTCTGTAATGCTTTTTTCATTGTTTTGGTCAAGAATGACAAGATATGCTGCTATTGCAGGTATGATTAGTGGAGCTTTGATGGTAGTAGCTTATAAAAATTTCTTAGGTGCTTGGCTTAACTTCCCAATATATGAAATCATACCAGGCTTTTTAACTGCTTCGGTTGTGATTATTTTGGTAAGTTTAGTGACTAAAGTGCGTCCAGGAACTAAAGCAGCTTATGAAACTATGTTAAAACATCTTTAAAAATAAACCCTAAAGTTTTCAAGCTTTAGGGTTATAAAAATAATCTTTTAAAATTAATAATCTACTTAATCTTACATCAAAACTTTATGCATTTAATTTTTGTTTTAATTAAAAAATATAAGATATAATATCTTTTATGGAAGGTTAGCTTATCTGGTGATGGCCACTGACTTCAAATCAGATGAAAGGGTAGTTGACTACTTTTTGGGGAGTTCGATTCTCTCACCTTCTCGCCAAATTTAAGTCAAAATGGAGTTTTTATGAGTAAAGCAGATATTGTCGTTGGTATCCAATGGGGTGATGAAGGTAAGGGTAAGATAGTTGATAAGCTATGTGAAAATTATGACTATGTTTGCAGGAGTGCAGGCGGACATAATGCAGGTCACACTATATGGGTTGATGGTATAAGATATGCTTTACATTTAATGCCATCTGGTGTTTTAAATAAGCAATGTATTAATGTTATAGGCAATGGAGTTGTAGTTAATCCTGATGTATTAATTAGCGAAATGGCTCAATTTGAAAACTTAGAAGGAAGATTATTTATAAGCGATAGAGCTCATTTAAATTTAAACCATCATGCTTTGATTGATCAAGCAAGAGAAAGACTTAAAGGCGATAAAGCTATAGGAACAACAGGCAAAGGTATAGGGCCAAGCTATGAAGATAAAATAAGTCGTAATGGACATAGAGTAGGGGAGTTGTTAGAGCCTGAAAAACTTTGTGAAAACTTAATGAAAGATTTTGAACTTAAAAAAACTTATTTTGATGTTTTAGGTATTACAATGCCTAGTTATGATGAAATTTTAAAAGATTTAAAACGCTTTAAAGAAGTACTTGCACCATATATTACAGATACAACAAGAATGCTTTGGAAGGCTTTAGATGAGGATAAAAAAATACTTTTAGAAGGTGCACAAGGTTCTATGCTTGATATTGATCATGGAACTTATCCTTATGTTACTAGCTCAACGACTATTTCAGCTGGGGCTTTAAGTGGTTTGGGTTTAAATCCAAAAGAAATCGGTAAAGTTATAGGCATAGTAAAAGCTTATACAACAAGAGTAGGAAATGGAGCTTTTCCAAGTGAAGACTTAGGAGAAGATGGTGAAAAAATCGGTCTTATTGGTAAAGAAATTGGAGTAAGTACAGGTAGAAAAAGAAGGTGTGGCTGGTTTGATGCAGTTGCTGTAAAATATACTGCAAGATTAAATGGCTTAGATACTTTATCATTAATGAAACTTGATGTATTAGATGGTTTTGAAAATGTAAAAATTTGCAAGGCTTATGAGTATAAAGGAGAAGTGATTGATTATGTGCCTTGTGATTTGGAAAATGCAAAACCTATTTATGAGATAATGGAAGGCTGGGACAAAGTTGCAGGGATTAGGGATTATGATTTATTGCCTGAAAATGCAAAAAAATACATTAAGCGTTTAGAAGAATTAAGCGGGGTTAAAGTAGGTTATATATCTACAAGTCCTGAAAGGGAAGATACTATTATTTTATGAAAAATAAATATTCTTCTGTGATAAAGTTAAGAAAACAACAACTTGATAAAGCAGAGGCTAATTTAACTAAAACAAGACAAAAACTTTTACAATGTGAGCAAGAATTACAAGAAGCTTCTAAGGCTTGTGAAAGTTTAACTTTAGCTGATAAAGGTTCAATAACACTTTTGCGATCTTCTTTGAAATTACAAGAAATTGCAAGAGAAGGTAAGCAAAGGATAAAGCAAAAATTGGATTTAACAAAGAAAGAACTTATGCATTATCAGCATTTATATAAAAAAGCTCATTTGGAATTTGAAAAAATTAAAGCATTGGAAAATGAGGAGTTAAAAAAAATTCGAAAAATTTTACAAAAAGAAGAAGAAAAATTTATAGATGAACTTGCTATAACAAGACATTTTAACAAGGAAAAATGATGAAAAAAATTATATATTTATTAGTTTTTATAGGTATTTTAAATGCACAGCAAAATTGTGAGCAGTATTTTGAAGCAAGAAAAGATCAAATGCAAGATCAAATTAGAGAATATGATGAGGCAAGGCAGAGTTTGGAAGCATATAAAGCATCTTTTGAGGCTTTACAAAAAGAAAAAATGCAAGCTTTGGTTCAAAAAGAAGCAGATATTAATGCAAGTTTAGAACAAATAAAAACTCTTAAAGAGCAAAATGAACGCATATTAGAAGCTACTAGAGAAAACCTTCAAGTAATTAATGATAAAACAATGGGGCGTATTACTGAAATTTATGCTAAGATGAAAGATGTTGCAGTTGCAGGTATATTAAGTGAAATGGATGCAGATGAGGCTTCAAAAATTTTATTGTCTTTAGAACCTAGAAAAATTTCTTCTATTATGGCTAAAATGGATCCAAAGAAAGCTTCCGATTTAACACTTCTTTTGAAAAATTTAGATCAAAATGCAAGTTCGCAATAAGTTTTAAGCAGTTTTTACCTTTTTTTTAGTATTATTTCAATAAAAATAAAAAGGTGGATAAATGCGTATTAAACCAGCTCATATACCTTACATAGCAAATAAAATAATACTTGATTTAATGCACTCTTCTTTTGTTAAGATTAAAGATGATAGCCAAAAACTCATAAAAACTGCAAAAGAGATTATCGAAATAGATGTATTAAATGAGCGTAAACTTGATGAAAAAGCAAAGGAGCTTTTAGAAAGTCAAGAGGATGAAATTGAATTCATGCAAATAGATAGAAAAAGTATGTTTTGGATGATAAAGAAAAAATTAGCCAGTGAATTTAAATTCATCTTAGATAGCGAAGATAGATATAACAATCTTTCGCATAAAATTTTAGAACATTTAATTGATGAGGATTTGATAAATTATAATGTATCAGAAAATCGTGTAAAAAATTTAATTTTTTCAAGCATAATATCTTATTTAAAAGAGTATGAAAATTTAGAAGATCTAGTATATGAAAAAATTTCAAATTACAAAAGAAAACTCATACCAGGTTCTGAAGAATATGAATTAGTTTTTGAAAAATTATATCAAGAAGAGTTAAGAAAAAAGGGACTTTTATGAAAGCTTATATTTATCTAGAAAATGATGTCTTTTTAAGCGCTAAGGCTTTTGGTGCGGAAGGAACTTTTTTTGGAGAGCTTGTTTTTAATACTTCTTTAACCGGCTATCAAGAAATCATTTCAGATCCTTCTTATGCAGGACAATTTGTGGTTTTTTCTATGCCAGAAATAGGCGTAGTTGGGGTTAATGATGAGGATAATGAAAGTAAAGAAGTTTTTGCCAGTGGTATGATTATAAGACAATTGAATGAAGATTATTCCAATTTTAGGGCAAAAGATTCTTTAAGTGCTTATCTTAAAAAACATAAAAAGATAGGTCTTTGTGAAGTTGATACAAGATTTTTAGTAAAAATGATTAGAGATTTGGGGAATTTAAGGGCTGTTGTATCCACTGAAATTAAAGACAAAGAAGAACTTAAAAAAATGCTTTTTGCTAGTGCAAAAATTGATGAGGTTAATTATGTAGCAAAGGTAAGTGCTAAAACTGTATATAAGCACAATAAAGGAGCTTGGGATCATAATCAAAAAGCATATAAAAATGTAAAATCAAGTGGTAAAAAAGTAGCCGTGATTGATTATGGTGTTAAGGAAAATATTTTAAATGAGCTTGTAAGTGTAGGGCTTGAAGTGGAAGTTTTTCCTTATAATACTAAGGCAAAAGATTTGATTGACTTATATCAAAAAGGTGCAATCCATGGGGTGTTTTTATCAAATGGACCAGGTGAGCCAAAGGTGTTAAAAAGTGAAATTGAAGAGATTAAAAAACTAGTACAAGCAAAAATTCCTATGCTTGGAATTTGTTTAGGACATCAACTTTTAAGCAATGCTTTTGGTTATGAAACTTATAAGATGAAATTTGGTCAACATGGAGCAAATCATCCTGTGATTAATCTTACTAACAATACCGTAGAAATTACTGCACAAAATCATAACTATAATGTTCCTGAAGAAATAGCAGAAATTGCTATTATCACACACAGGAATTTATTTGGCGATAATGTAGAAGGGGTAAAATATAAAAATTATCCTATTATTTCAGTGCAACATCATCCAGAGAGCTCATCAGGGCCTCATGAAAGCAAGTATATTTTTAAAGAATTTGTAGAGCTTTTGTGAATTTAGATCTAATTGCCTTAGCTAGTATAGCTTTTCTTTCAAGTTTTGGGCATTGTTATGGAATGTGTGGAGGATTTGTTTTAGCTTATACTCAACTTGCAAAACAAATTAAACTCCCGTTTTTTATTTTGACTTTTTCTTATCATTTTTCAAGAATTTTTGCTTATATTTGTTTGGGAATTTTTTTTGGTTTTTTTGGCTCATTATTTTCTTTTAGTGAAGTTGCAAAGGGAGTGTTGTTTTTTATTATTGGTATTTTTATGATATTTTTAGGTTTTGCACTAATTTTTAAAGGAAAATTTTTAAAATTTTTTGAAAATTCTTATTTTTTTGATTGTTTTATAAAAAATAGCATTCCTAAGTTAATCCAAAAAAAATCTTTAAAAACTACTATGATACTTGGTTTTTTAAATGGTTTTATACCTTGTGGCTTGGTATATTTTTATATAGCTTTTGGCATGAGTATGCAAAATATATATATGGCTAGTTTAATTATGTTTATTTTTGGTGTTTCAACTTTACCTGCTATGATTTTTTTCGCATATTTTTCAAAAACCATGAATGACAGATTTAAAAAAATTGCTAGTATGATTTCTTATGTTTTAATTATTTTATATGGTATATATTTTTCTTATATAGGTTTTAGTTTTACTCGTTAATTTTTGATAATTATTTGCAATATTAACCAAGCGTTAATAATTTTATTTTTTAAGCTAAAAAAGATATTAATTATCGTATAATATAGCAATTGCTTAGTGCAGAAAAAAATTTAAGGAGAGGAAATGCACCCAGGAAATGCATTAAACTATGACTATACAGTAGCTAAGTATTTCATGTTTGCTACTTTATTGTTTGGTGTTATTGGTATGGCTATTGGAACGCTAATTGCCTTTCAAATGGCTTATCCGGATTTGAATTATCTAGCTGGAGAGTATGGAACTTTTTCAAGACTTAGACCATTACATACTTCAGGTGTAATTTTTGGCTTTATGCTCTCAGGAATTTGGGCTACTTGGTATTATATTGGTCAGCGTGTATTAAAAGTAAGCATGGCTGAATCAGGCTTTTTAATGTTTATTGGAAAATTACATTTTTGGCTTTATATGGTAACAATGATTTTAGCTGTTATATCTTTATTTGCAGGTGTTAGCACTTCTAAAGAGTATGCTGAACTTGAATGGCCGCTTGATATATTGGTAGTTTTAGTTTGGGTTTTATGGGGTGTAAGTATTTTTGGACTTATTGGAATTCGTCGTGAAAAAACTTTATATGTTTCGCTTTGGTATTATATAGCTACTTTCTTAGGTATAGCAATGCTATATTTATTTAATAATATGGCAGTTCCTACTTATTTTGTAAGTGGAATGGGTGATTGGTGGCATAGTGTTTCTATGTATGCAGGAACCAATGATGCTCTTGTTCAATGGTGGTATGGACACAATGCTGTGGCATTTGTTTTTACTGTTGGTATTATTGCTCAAATTTATTATTTCTTACCAAAAGAAAGCGGACAACCAATTTTCTCTTATAAATTATCTTTATTTGCATTTTGGGGCTTAATGTTTGTATATTTATGGGCAGGTGGACACCACTTGATTTATTCAACCGTGCCTGATTGGATGCAAACTATGGGTTCGGTTTTTTCAATCGTTCTTATTTTACCTTCTTGGGGTTCGGCAATTAACATCTTGCTTACTATGAAAGGTGAGTGGAGTCAGTTAAGAGAAAGTCCGTTGATTAAATTTATGATTTTAGCTTCGACTTTTTATATGTTTTCAACTTTAGAAGGACCAATTCTTTCTATTAAATCAGTTAATGCATTAGCACACTTTACAGATTGGATTCCAGGGCATGTGCATGATGGAACACTTGGTTGGGTTGGTTTTATGACTATGGCTGCTCTTTATCACATGGTGCCAAGAATGTTCAAAAGAGAACTTTATAGCAAATCGCTAATGGAAGCGCAGTTTTGGATTCAAACCACAGGTATAGTATTATATTTTAGTTCAATGTGGATAGCAGGTATTACTCAAGGTATGATGTGGAGAGCCACAGATGAGTATGGTAATTTACTTTATACTTTCATTGATACTGTTGAGGCTATTATTCCTTATTATTGGATTAGAGCTGTAGGTGGGTTATTGTATTTAATAGGATTTTTCATGTTTGTTTATAATATCTATAAATCAATCGCAGTGGGTAGAGTGCTTGATAAAGAACCAAAAAGTGCTTCACCTATGGCAGCATAAGGAGGAAAAATATGTTTAGTTGGTTAGAAAAAAATCCATTCTTTTTTGCTGTGGCGGTATTTATTGTGATTGCTTATGCAGGTATTGTAGAAGTTTTACCTGACTTTGCTCAAAATGCAAGACCAATTGAAGGTAAAAAACCTTATACGGTATTGCAACTTGCAGGGCGTAATGCTTATATAAAAGAAAGTTGTAATGCATGCCATTCTCAGCTTATTCGTCCTTTTAAATCAGAAACAGATCGTTATGGAATGTATTCAGTTAGTGGAGAATATGCATATGATAGACCATTTTTATGGGGTTCAAAAAGAACAGGACCTGATTTGTTACGCATAGGTAATTTTAGAACTACTGATTGGCATGAAAATCATATGTGGGATCCAGTTTCAGTTGTTCCTGGCTCTATAATGCCAGCATATAAACATATGTTTAGCAATAACGCAAATATAGAAACAGCTTATGCAGAAGCACTAACTGTGAAAAAAGTTTTTAATGTTCCTTATGATGTTGAAGGGCAAACTAAACTTGGAACTTGGGAAGAAGCTCAAGCAGAAGTTAAAGCAGAAGCTCAAGCTATAGTTGATCAAATGAAAAATCAAGATGTAAAAGATGCGTTTGCTAGAGGTGAAATCAGAGAAATCGTAGCGCTAATAGCGTATCTTAATAGCTTAAAATAGGAAAAAATATGGACTTAGAACTAATAAGAGAGCTACAAGCTTATGGTTTTTTTGCTCTTGTAGTATTTTTAGTAGTTGTTTTATATTCTTATTGGTTTCATTTATATAGATCTGAAAAGACGGGTAGAAGAAACTATGAAAAATACGCTGATTTAGCTTTGCATGATGAAATCAGCGATCGTGTTTTAGAGCAAAATAAAAGGAGTGCTTAATGCAGTGGTTGAATTTACAAGATAATGTTAATTTGTTATCTTTTATCGGAGCGATTCTTATCATTTTGATTACTCTTGTTGTGGTAGGAAAATTATTTAAGAGTATGAAGGAAGAAAAAAGCGAAGGTGAGCTTAGTGAGCATAATTGGGATGGCATAGGTGAATTTAAAAACCCTGTGCCACTTGGTTGGGCAGTGGTGTTTTTCTTAGCTATAGTATGGTGTATTTGGTATTTTCTTTGGGGATATCCATTAAATAGTTATTCTCAAATTGGTGAGTATAATAAAGAAGTTCAAGCTCATAATGAAAAATTTGCACAAAAATTTGCAAACTTAAGTGCTGAGGATAAACAAGAAATGGGTAAAAATATTTTCCTAGTGCAATGTTCTTCATGTCATGGAATTACAGGTGATGGTATTAATGGAAAAGCACAAAATCTTAATATATGGGGATCTGAAGAAGGACTTATAGAAGTTATCACAAAAGGTTCTAAAGGTTTAAATTATCCAATGGGTGAAATGCTAGGTGCTGCAGACAATGGTATAGATGAAGCTGATATTCCAGCGATTGCTGCATATGTTGCTTCTGAAATTTCAGCAATTAAAAAAACACAAAATCCACAGCTTGTAGCTAAAGGTAAAGAACTTTTTGCAACTTGTGCGGTTTGTCATGGCGAAGATGGCAAAGGTAGTTTAGATGGTCAATTGGTAGCTCCTGATCTTACAAAATACGGCAGTGCTGATTTTGTGGTTGATGTATTAAATCGTGGTAAAACAGGAAGTATAGGTGTAATGCCACATTTTAATAATGGCTTGTTAAATGAACTTCAAAAAGAAGCAGTTGGCGAATATACAATTTCTCTTTCAAGGGGTGAGTAATGGAAAATTCAAATAGATGTGTATTTTCACTTTCGGGTGTAAGTGGGATGCTAATAGCAACTGTGTTATTGTTATCTATTTTAGTAGGGCTTACTATTTGGGGTTTAAAAACTCAACAAGATGTTATGCAAAAGCCTTATAAAATAGAAAATGCAGAGCAAATTAAAATGTTTGACTCTAAAAGAGATGAGCATATTATTATAAAGGAATAATTATGGCTAAAGTTGTAGAATATTTAATTATAGCAGGTTTAGTTGTAGCAGCTGCAATCACTGCTTGGTCAGTTTTAACAGCAAATCATCTTTTTATAGGATGAAAAATACATTCAAAGGCGGTTTTTTAACCGCCGTATTTATTTGCTTTGTTAATTTATTACACGCTGATATTTTATTAAATGAAAATATCTTAAATACAGCAATAGAACAAAATATAAGTGCAAATTCTAAACAAATTCAAGAACTAACAGGTGTAAATATAGCTTTAGCATTAAGTGATAAAAAAGATTTTGAAAGCTTAAAAGCTTATGAATCAAATTTGAGCAAACCTTATATTTTACTTGTATTTTCTAAGCCTTCTCATAGAGTGGATATACTTGCAAGTAATGATGCTTTGGCGTTTTTTGACAAAGAAGGGGTTTTAAGTCCTTATCCTGAAAAAGGAACCATTTTACCTATACTTGCAAATCCTAAACAAAAAGACATTTACAATGCAGCGCTTTTTAATGGTTATGCAGATATTGCTGATCAAGTGGCAAGTCATTTTAATATCAAACCTTTTTATGGTAATTCAAACCGCGATACTTTAAATATTATGAGAATTTTAATTTATGGCTTTTTATGTGTAGCGATTTTAATGTTTGTGCAAAGAAGAATAAAAAGGAGAAGATAATCATGGAAAATAAAAAAACTTTTTGGCCTTATGGTATTTTGATTTCTTTAGGACTTATTGTAATTGCTTGCATTGTTACGATTTTTATTGCAAGCAAGGCCCCAGTATATGAGGATAATTTTTATTTTGATACTTATCAAAATGTTGAAACTAATTTTAATGAAATTCAAAAAAAACAACAGCAATTTGATGCTAATTTTAAATTAAGCATTATGGATAAAGAAAGCTTTATGCATAAAAAAAATAAAGTTTATTATATTGATTTAGGAAAAAATGAAATAAAAATCGCACTTGAAAATTTAAAAGCTTATGATTTAAACAAACTTCAAATTCAAGCTTTACTTTCACGCCCCCATACAAATGAAAATGATGAAAAATTACAAGCAAAAGTCCAAGCTAATAATTTAGTTTTTGATTTTGATGTTAAAGAAAAAGGGGTTTGGCAGTTGCTTTTAAAAATCACACAAGATGAAAATAGTGTTGGTTTTTTTAAATTCTTTTTGCAAACTAAATAATGAAACTTATTGTTTTTAGCTCTATGAGAGCTTTGAGAAAATATTATGAGAAAAATTTACAAAATGATGCTTTAATCGATCAAGCCATAAATATGGTTGATTTTATGCAAAAAATAGTCCTTTCACCCTTTTTTCAAGCAAGCTCTTATGAGCATTTGCTTTTGATGAAAAAAGCTTGTGAGCAAACCAAAAATTTAGAAGAAAAATTAAAAATTCCCAGCAATTTTTTTGCCTTTTTAAAAAACAATGCTTATTTATTTAGTTTTTTTAAAGAATTAAGCTTGGGAAAAAAAGATATAAATGATTTAAAAATACACGATGCTTACGCACAATATGATGAGCATTTGCAAATTTTAGACGCACTTTTGAAAAATTATTTAACCCACTTAAAAGAGCAAAATTTATATGATGAAATTTCTTTGCCATTAAATTATCAAATCAACACTGCTTTTTTAAAAAATTATGATGAGTTGGTATTTGATTTTCAAGGTTTTTTAAATGCATTTGAGGTGGAAGTTTTGTTAAAAGTAGTAAAGATACTTCCTGTGAAATTGCATTTTTCTTGCTCTAAATTTAATAAAGATTTTTTGCATACTTTGGAATTTTTAAAGGGAATGAGCTTTAAAGAAAATCATGATTATGTTTTTGATTTAAACCATAAAAAGATTTTAAAAGAACAAAGCTTTGTTAAAGAAAATACTATTTTTTATAAGAGTTTTAGCTTAAGAAGCTTGCAAGCTGCTTTTGTCTTTGAAAAAATCAATGCTTTTTTAAAAGCAGGTATTAAAGCTAAAGATATCATCATTATCACTCCTGATGAAAAATTCGTAGATATTTTAAGACTTTATGATAAAAACAATGTTTTAAATTATGCAAGTGGAAAAAGCATCAAAAATACACTTTTTTATCATAAACTAAAGTCTTTGTATGAAAGTGCTAAAGATGATGAATTTGAGTTTGAAGTGTGTGAGGATATTTATGAAAAAGAAGTGTTAAATGAGCATTTGTGTAATTTGCATTTTTTCTCATGCACGCAGTATTTTTTAGATTTTAAAAAGCTTTTTGGTGAAAATGTTAGTTTTGAGTATTTTGAAAATTTTATTTTAAATTTATTAGAGAAGGAATCAGAAGAATTAATCCAAAATATCAAACAAGAACTTCTTTTTATCAAAGAACTCATTAAAGCACAAAATTTGACTTTAGCACAAATTTTAGAGTTATTTTTCATGCAAATTGATAATTTAAAATTAAGCAGTGTTGGGGGTGGTGAAGTTACTGTGATGGGGCTTTTAGAAAGTAGAGGGCTTAGTTTTGAAGGGGTGATTGTTGTTGATTTTAATGATGAGTTTATCCCAAAAAGAGTTTCAAGCGAGCTTTTTTTAAATAATGAAATTCGCAAAAAAGCAGGACTTATCACCCACACTCAAAGAGAAAATTTACAAAGACATTATTATTACTCGCTTTTGGCTAGGGCAAAATTAGTTGGAATTTCTTATGTGGAAAATGATGATAAAATCAAGTCAAGATTTTTAAAAGAGCTTGATTTTGAGTTAAAGCAAGATCAAAATTATAGTATTTTAGCTTATGCAAAGTATTTTAAAAAGCAAGATTGTATTTTTAATCTTAAGCCAATTACTAGCATAAAGGCAAAGCATGATTATTTTGAAAATCCTTTGTCTTTTTCAAGGTTAAATGTTTTGGTTTTTTATGGTTTGGATTATTATTATAAATATGTTTTGGGCTTAAAAGAGCCAAAAATTTTAAGTGATGTTTATAAGGCTAGTGAGTTTGGAAAGTTTATTCATAAGGCTTTGGAGCTTTATTATAAAGAAAATGAAAAAAACTTTTTTGATTATGAAAAATTCATGCAAATTGTTAAAAGTATAAAAACTTATCATTTAGATGCTTTGGATTTTGCAAGGATAAAATTGCTTTTTAAAGATTTTGCTACTATTGAAAACGCTCATTTTCAAAAAGGCTATAGCGTGCTTTGGTGTGAAAAAAAACTCCAAAAACAATACAAAAGCAAAAATAATACAAATATCGAGCTTTTAGGTTATGCTGATAGGATAGATTCAAACTCAGAGCAAAGATTGTTAATTGATTATAAAAGTTCTAAATTTGATGAAAAATCATACCAGCTAGCTTTTTATAAATTTTTATTAGAAGAAAATGAAGCCCTTGATAATATAAAGGCTTGTTTTTATGATCTTAATAATCTAAAAATGCAATTTGAAAACGCAAAAAGCAAAAGCGTTGATGAGCTTAAAATACTTTTAGAAGAACTAGCTAAAGAACCTTTAGAAAAAGAATTTTTCAATCAAAAAAATGATAATGCATATAGCCCTTATACCATGCTTTATAAAAAGGAGTTTAAACTTTGAGTGATAATAACTTCAAACCTTTTTTAGCCTTAGAAGCTAGTGCAGGAAGTGGAAAAACCTTTGCTTTGAGTGTGCGTTTTGTGGCTTTGGTTTTAATGGGTGCAAAAATAAATGAAATTTTAGCTCTAACCTTTACCAACAAAACAAGTAATGAGATGAAAGAAAGGGTTTTTAAAACCTTTTTGGAATTTGATGTGCTTGAAAATGGCAAGATTAAAGCAGAATGTCTTGAGCTTATGCAAATGCTAGGCAAAAGCAAAGATGAGCTTGTGGCTTTGAGGGATAAATTTAAAGAGGATTTTTTAAGGGCTAAATTAAATATCTATACTTTTGATAGCTTTTTTTCACAAATCATTCGTGCATTTGCACTAAATTTGGGGCTTATGAGTGATTTTAACATTGCAAATACTAAAGAATCTTATAAAAATTTTATTGCAAAATTAAACCAAGAGCAATTAAACGCCTTGGCCTTTTATACCATAAAAACTAAAAGCAGGAGTGATTTTTTAAAAAACCTTGAAAGGCTTTATGAAAGCTCTTGTGAATTAAATTCTACCAATTCAATATCCTTTCCAAGCAAAAAAGCTTTAGAAGCAAGCCTTAATGAATTTATAACTTATGCAAAAGACTTAAGCACAGACAAAAACTATCAAAAAAATTTTGAATTTGAAAGCATAGAGGATTTTTTTAGCAAACCTGTTATTTGCGAATTAGATAAAAAGTATTTTTTAAAAGTTGTAGATAGTGAGTTTATGCAAAAAAGAGCGGAATTTTTACAGCAGGCAAAAGAGTATTTTATACAAATGGAAAATTACCGCATTAATATGCTTTCAAGCCTTTTAGAATGCTTTAAACAAGCAAGAAATGAAAACAACATCAAACACAATAGCTTAAGTTTTTCAGATATAGCACGCAAGTGTTATGAATTAATTAGCGATGAGACTAATAAGGATTTGATTTATTTTAGATTAGATGGTTATATTTCGCATTTGTTGATTGATGAATTTCAAGATACTAATGTTTTGCAATATCAAATTTTAAAACCTATCATTGCTGAGCTTGTTTCAGGTGAGGGTGTGAAAAAAAACAGAAGCTTTTTTTATGTGGGCGATAAAAAGCAAAGTATATATGGTTTTAGAGGGGGTAAAAAAGAACTTTTTGATAAGCTTTTAAAAGATTTTCCACAAATTAAACTAGAGCATTTAGATACAAATTATCGCAGTAAAAAAGCTATAGTTGAGTATGTGAATGAAGTTTTTAAAGATAAATTTTTTGATACTAATTTAAACCCAAGTTTTACTTTGCAAAAAAGCGTTAAAGAAGGTGGGTATGTAGAAATTTTGCAAAATCACATTCTTGATAAAAATAGTTCTGTTTATGAAGCAAGTGCTAAAGAAGCTTTAAAAATCATTTATAAGCTTTTAGAAAAAGGCGTTAGGCTTGATGATATTTGTATTTTAGTTTGGATTAATAAAGATGCTACCTTAATCAAAGAATTCCTTGAAAAAAACGGCATTAAAGCTTATACGCAAAGTAATGTGGCTTTGTTAGATTGTATTAGTGTTAGGGTGCTTTTTGAGTATGCTAAGGCTTGTGTTTTTGAAGATGAGTTTAGTTTGTATTTTGTAAATGATGTTTTAAATAAAGAATTTAGCTATATCAAGCTTGATTTAAACCGCAGTGTGGGAGAAATTTTAAAACATTTAATAGACATTTTAGGACTTGATTTAAGCGATTTGAATTTAATATCTTATTTAGAATACGCAAGTGCTTTTGATAATTTTTTAGAGTTTTTATTTAGCCCATGTGAGTTAAGTTCTATGCAAGAGCAAAATGATGGTGTTAATATAATGACTGTGCATAAGTCAAAAGGGCTTGAGTTTGAAAATTTAATCGTGCTTGATAGAATGAGCAAAAAAAGTCCAGATAATGAGACTTTAATGTTTGAGTATGATTTAGAGCAAGGCTGGGAAGTAAAATACAGACATAGTGCTAGAAAATATCTTGAAGATGAAAGTTATAATGCTTTTTTAGCTAAAAGAGAAAAACTCCAAGCAGAAGATGAGATAAATTGTTTATATGTGGCATTTACTAGAGCTAAAAATTCTCTTTTTATTATAAAAAATGATGCAAATTTTAAAACCTTTAAGAGTTATTTTACAGATTATGAAGAAAAGCAAATAGGTATTTTAGAAAATCAAGATACAAAAGCTAATGAATTTATAGAAAATTTAGGCCAAATAGAAGAATTTGAAGAATTCCAAAAGGTAAATTTGCAAGATGTTAAAACAAAAAGTCAGGTTTTAAGTAAGCAAATTCATTTTGGTTTGGCTTTGCATGAGTTTTTGCAGTATTTTGACTTTGAAAATCATCAAAATTTTGAATTTTGCAAACAATTAATAAGCAAAAAATACCGCTTTTTTCTTGATGATGGGGATTTTGATGATCTTTTTAAAAGGCTTAGCATGCTTTTAAAGGATGAAAATTTCAACGCACTTTTAGCGGGTAAAAAGCTTTTAAAAGAACAAATCATCTCTTATAATGGTGAACAAAAACAGCTTGATATGCTTGCATTTGATGATAATGAAGCTATCATTATAGACTATAAAACAGGCTTGAATTTAAGCGAGCATAAAAAGCAAGTCTTGCTTTATAAAAAAGCCATAGAAAAAATCTTAGCTAAAATTTCCACTAAAGCTTTTTTGGTATATGTTTTAAAGGATAAAGTGGAGATAGTAGAAATTTAATTCTAACTAGTTAGCTCTTCTAAATGTTTTAAAATTTTTACCATAGCTAAAGTATCAAGTTTGCAGTATTCTAGTAAGGCTTGGCGGTAAGCTTTTTTCTCGTTTTCACTCATATTTTGCATAGCTTCAAAACTTTGCATAGCTTCGCTTCCATTGTGGATTAAATCTAAATTTTTATAGGCTTGCTCCATATCAGGGATTAGGGCCGGTAAGACTTTTTTTATAGAATAACTCCCTTGCATTTTATAATGATAATAATCTTTATTTTGAAAAGGTATCATAAGGTCTTTGATATTTTTTTCTATATTTAACAAATGCTCGCTAAACTCAGGAAAAGCAAGTGCTAAATTTCTTATCACACCTTTTTCAAAGCTTGCATTATAAGCAAGCACGCAAACATCTTTTGGTATATCATTGATTAAATTTTTTGCAAGTTCATATCTTGGATCAATCCCACACTCGCTTAAAAATTCTTTATGTTCTAATTTGTCTTTATAGTCTATATGCAAAGAGTATTGAAAAGGTATTTGCATATAAGGTTTTACGCCTTTAAATTCAGGCACAGCTTGCATAAAGGTTTCAAAGTCTAAGTGATATATAGGATAAATTAAAGTATTTAAAAATTCTTTGATGTTTTCTTTGTTTATGTGAATTTCTTCATTAAGTGAAGCTTGGATTTGAATTTGTTGGTTTTCATTAAAGATAGATAGATCTTTTATATCTTTGAAATTGATTATATTTTTATAATAAAGTTCAAATTTTTTATTTGCATTAAGTCTTGAGATGTTAAATATGTTTTCATTTTCACATAAATTTCTTTGCTTAGCCCAGCAATACTCATATCCATCGCACTCATAAGGATCAAAACAATGTGTTCCTATGTCTATATCTGGCTCTTCATTTTTACTTAAAATTTCTTCAAAATATTTTAAATTTTCTTTAACTTGATTTTGATTTGATGAAACTTCTTTTGTGATATCATTGATTATAAAAAGCTTGTTAATATCAAGAAAATCATCTCTATAGTATTCGTTATTTAAGTGGATGAGATTGACTTGTTTGATTTTATAATTTAAATTTGATAAAACAAAATACTGCAAAGCACAATCATCTATATAAACATCTTTTAAAGAAGTAGAACTTTTTACTTCATTTATGATTAAGCCATCTTTGGTGTTTTGTAAAATATCTATCATGATCAAAATGCCATCATAACAAAAAGTAGCTTCATAGATCACTTCTTGGTTGTTTTCTAGTAAATTCTTAGTTTGTTCGCATTTTTCATCAAAAGAACTGCCTTCAAATTCTATCTTTACTCCATTTGGAAAAAGCTCACAAGCTAGCTCGCCTACTTTATCGCCGGTGCTAAATTTAGCTAAAGCATTTTCTGAAACGCTTAATATTTCATTTTTGTAAGTTTTCAGCCATAAAGACTTGGCACATTGCGTGCCTCTTGTGTATCTTGATTTTGAAAAAAACATTATTTACCTTTTAAAAATTTTATGAAAATTATATAAAAATTTATAGGATAAAAATGTCTAGTTTTAAGTGTTTTAATTTTATTAAAACACTTAAAACATTATAAAAAATCTTTGAAAAAAATCTTACTCCATTCTTTGAATTCATTGTTTCTTTTTATTATGCTATCTCTATTAAATAATAAATAATTTTCTTGATTTGCAAAAATAACATTGTATAGTAGTTTAGATTTTAAAAAATTTTCCTTTTTTTCAACTAAACTTTTGTCAGAATTTGCTGAGTTTAATTTTCTTTCTAAAGGAACTAAATTACCAAATGAATTTTTATATTTTTCAAAATCTTCTTCATCTTTAAATCCATAGTTTGTTAAGCTACCATTTTCTATTGTGTTTTTTGGTATTATATGCTCTTTTGTAAAAGAGTAAATTTTTTCTTCAATTAATTGCCATAGAGAATTTATATCTATGTTCTGTTGTTCTAAAAACATATAGTGATATGCACCCCATTCGTAATTATCTGATGATATATCTTCTATAAAATCTTCTATATTGTTATGGCCTGTTCTTTTAATACAAGTTTTGCAATCTTTAATAATTCTTTCTTTAAAATCTTGTTTAGAATTTGTAACTTCTACTAATTTAAACGCTGTAGAATCATTTGTATTTCCTAAGGAATATAAACATATATGTGCTTGAGAGAATAATTTAAGACATTCATCATCGAGAATATTATTCATTTTTAATCTAATTAATGCATTATAAAATAAAGGATTTATTCTTAAAATACATAATGTTTTAAAAGCTTCTGCATTTATTTCTGTAAGCTTCAAAATACTTAAAAAACTTTCAAAAAAATTAACTAAATCTAAAGAATATTCATCCAGCCATATTTTAAATTCATCATTCTTTTCTTTATTTTTTAAGAACGATTTTAATTCAGTATAATGTGCTTCAACGCCATTTCTATAGTGTCCTATTTTACTTATTCCTAGTGCATGATAATTGAAAATTCTAGATTCTATTTCTTTTACAAATTGCACATCCCCAAAAGAATATACAGCTTTATGTTTTTCAATTTCTAAAGCAATTTTAAAAATTCTCCCAAATCTTTCATTTATTATATCATCTAGCTCTCCTAAGCAATATTTATTGGAGTATAAAATTAATAAAGCCTTTAATTTGTCAAGAATTGTCAATGAAACTCCCCTATCATTGACAGTTTGAAACATTCTTATAGCTTTACCAGAATTTCCTTCTTCAAGCCACATTAAAGACATTTTATCCAGAATATCTAACAATTTTCTAGCTCTATCGGGTTCTATGCTATTTATTTTGCTATAAATAGCCTTATATACTTCAAATAAATTTTTATGCCCTTTAGTTTTTATTTCTTTTTCAAGATTGTTATTTAGTTTTCCATTTCTAGCTTGCTCTAAAATTTTGTCAAAAAATTCTTTATTATCATCAATAACTTGCAATCTATAATTATCATTATTATCTAAAAATTTATTTAAATCTCTTTCTGGTCTAGAGGTTTTATAATTTAACGCATATCTTAGCATAAATAATGTTGTGCTTCTTTGTTGTCCATCTATAATATCATAAATATTTTTATCATTTTTATTTGGAGCAACAACTATTGTTCCTAAAAAATGAGACATTTGATCATTTATAGCTTGTTCTGACTCCAATAAATCATCCCATAAATCTTCCAAATTTTTATCTGTCCAAGCGTAATCTCTTTGATAATTTGGTATAGAAAAAACCTTATTGTTGAAAATATCTTCAATTTTTGCCATTTTTACTCCTTTTAAAAAATTTATTTATTATAGGTAAAATTTAATTTTTATTTGTTTAAAATAAAATTCCTGTTATTATTACTACTAATATAAGGATTATATCAAACAAATTATTTTTTATATAAGCGTAAATTCTTTTCATAAAAACCCCATGTTGATCTTTTCATCATCTGATTTGAGTTTTGATTCTTTTTCTAGTTTTTGCAAAAACTCATCAATATTTTTGATTTTAAAAATTTTATTTTGTCTAAAAATTAGCGCAAAATCGCCCAAGCAAATGTTTTGAAGCCTTAAAAGCCTTTTTATAACTTGCGTTTTATCAAAGCTTAAATTTAATTCTTTAGCAAAAAATTCAAAAGCCTTTAAAAGCTTTTCTTGCTTTAGCGCTTGAAATTCTATCTTTAAATCAAACCTTCTTATACTAGCTTTATCAAGGCTTTGCAAGTAGTTTGTAGAGGCTATGAAAATACCTTCAAAATTTTCCATTTGCATAAGCATTTCATTGACTAAGCTTTTTTCCCAGCCTTTATTTGCCCCATCTCTATCATAAATCAAAGCATCGATTTCATCAAGCTGTAAGATGGCGTTGTTTTTGGAAGCTTTTTTGAAAATGTTTGCGATATTTTTTTCGTTATTGCCCACATAAGGATCTAAAATATCACTAAGCTTGTATGAGTGCAAAGTTTTGTTTAAAACATTGGCTAATTCTTTTCCAAACTCGCTTTTTCCACTACCTGCTATGCCATAGCTTAAAATTCTCAAACTTGAATTTTCATCGATATTGTTTATTAGCTCTTGTAAATTTAAATCACATTCTATCAAGCTTAAATCATATTTTTTGTCTTTTTTTGGTATTGAAATGGTGCGAAGTGATCTTGCTTTTAAATTTTCATTAATCAATCTTACAAATACTTCTTGGCTTTTGTTTTTAAATATTTTGGCATTTTTAGCACATTTTAAAATAACCCCTTGAGAAAGCTCAGGGTGAGAAGCTATGCTTTCTATGATTGTTTCATCTATTTTTACCCTTTTTTTGTCTAGTAAATTTTTTATATTTTGAATTTTCTTTTCTTTGGGCATACATTCAAGCTCTAAAATCATATCAAAACGCCTCAAATACGCCTCATCCATATCCTTAGAATTTGATAAAAACACACATATACCATTTTCTTCATCTAAAATTTTATTAATTCTTATTTTTTCTTTTAAAGAATCATAACAAAAGCTATCCTCGCACTCATCAAAGACTATCATTTGCTTTTTTGGGTTGATTATTTTTTTAAGTGCGTAAAAATTTGAAATTCTGCTTGATTTTTTATCATTTGCACACTCTTTAACACACAATGCTTCTTTATCAAGCTCTTTGGCTATGAGTGCGCTAAGTTCGTTTTTACCTACACCTGCTTTTCCATATATAAAAATATTGCCTTTTTGGCATTTTTTTAAAAAAGTAATGATGGTGCTTAATTCTTCTTGTATATAGTCAAAATCACTCAAATTTAGTCTAGTTTTAGGTAAAAAATACGAAAACTCGCCCATAAGCGTAGTCTTGCTGATATCTTGTGTGAAAATATTTTCAAAATTTTTTACATCTATGCCAAAGGCATCGCTATCATAATAGCACAAAGCATCTAGTTTAAAAAGCATAGAATCATCACTTAAAGCTTTGTTGATGTCTTTTAGATTGTGATTAAAAATTTTTTCTATTATTTTTCTGCCTAAAGCCCCGCTATATCCTTGATGTAAGGCAAAGCGACCTTTATTGGCGTAGTAAAAAAAGGCAAATACATCACATTCTGCTTGGGTAAAATTCAAGTATTTTTTAAGATAGCTTAGATTTTTCTTTAAGAAGCTAGGGTAGATAAATTTAGAGTATTGTTTATAGATAAAACTGGGGATTTTACTATTTTTTTCTAGTATTTCTTCAAATTCGTTGTAAAAATCTTTTTTGATTTGCTTGCTATTAGAAAACATTTGTGCGTGCAATGAAATAACTTTTACATTATGTGAGTAATAATCTAAATCTGCAATGTGGGTAAGAGTAGAAGTATTTGTTTGCATTATAAACCTTTAAACTAAGATGTATAATGCAATTATAAACAAAATAACTAGACTTTGATTGTCTAGTTATGAAAATTATTTGGGTTTTATGTTTTTTAACAAGTCTTTATAGAAATTTTCAATGGGGGTTTTGAAATATTTCTTAAAATTTTCAGCACTTATCATATCACTTTTTGCATTATTGCAAATACAGCAGGCTAGAACACAATTTTCTTCATTATAACCTTTATCTGGATCTAGCCTTTCAATTTGTAATGAGCCGCTAAAAGATGGTTTTTTGGAAGTTATAAGTTTTTTTTCAAATAGATCTTCTAAATTTTTTTCATCGATACCGCAATAATAACATTGTAGGTTGCTTTTATTTTCGATTTTCAAATACGCTTTTTCATACCACATAGCAAATTTTTTCATATCTTCAAATTTTTCTTCAACCATTTTATCGATTGCACTAAATTTTTCATTTTCATCTTTCCATTTTTTGTTGATTCTATACTTCTTTCTTACCACTTCATAATGATTTTTTAAATTTGCCACATAGTTTTTATTTTTTGATTTTGGTTCTAATTCTTCTCTTACTATTTCTTCAATGTTAAGATTGTATGATTTTGCTTTGATTAGTTTTTTTGTGATTTCCTTACTCCCAAAAACACCTTTTAAATAAAGTTTTAGAAATTTCTTTTTAATATCATCATTTAATTGATTGATGAATTCAACTCTTTCTTGATTTTCCATTTTTTCTCCTTTAAATAAATTTAATCATTGCAAAATATTAGCACAAATGCAATGCAAAGCTCCACCTTTTTTGATGATAGGTTTTAGATATATACCTATGATTTTCTTATCTTTATAGATATTTTGTAAAAAGCTTAAAACACTCTCATCCTCTTCTATGCCATAAGTTGGCACAAAAATCACCTTATCAAATTCTAAGAAATTCAAATACCCGCCCCATTTGTATTTTTGCATAAATTCTTTAGAATAGTTCATTTTTGTAATTTTAAAATCCTTTAAAGCAACGTTTAATTTCTCAAAAAACTGCGTATTTTCTAAGGAAAAATCATTGATTAACACATGATCTTTACTTATAAATCTTACCATGCTATCACTATGTGCAAATCTATCATAAGCTAATCTTGGTAAAAAGATTATGTGGTTTAAATTTAGGGTTTGTTTTAAAGTTTGTATGATGTTTTCTTTACTAAGCGTTGGGTTTTGGCTAAAAATTTTCTCACACATAAAAGCCTTATCTTGCATTCTTATAAAATTACCCCCATCAAGCACCAAATTTAAGTGATTTTTTAAAGGTTTTATAGTGGTTTTTAAATGCGGATATTTTTTAAGATAATCAGGATCATAAATATAACTTGTCGCAGTATTTTCATACACCAAAGGCATAAAATCTCTTAGCCATATATCATTGCTTGGTATTTCTTTAAAGCCGATGTTAAATTCAGCAAAATTACTAACAAGATTTTGATAAATCTTTTTGTGTTGAGATTTTAAGAGTTTAGAAAGTGCTATCACCGCATTCTCCTTGCATGCTTAAAACTAATAACTCATCATCATAAATAATATCATATTGTAAGATATCTCCCCAAAGTTTTAATTTGCCTTGTGAATTTTTATAATGCTTTATAGCAAGTTCTTTGAGTTTTTGCATGATTTGCGTTTTATTAAGATAGAGCATATCATTGCTGATAGGAAATTTAAGCACGCGTAAATGAGATAAAAACATCAAAGTATGCAAAGGCTCGCTTTTGCGTTTAAAATTTGTTTTTATGATGGCTTTTGCTTCTTGTAATTTTGTATATTTATCTTTTAATAAAACACTTTGTTCTAAAATGGAGTTTAAAATCTTTTTATCAAGGATAAATTCAAATTTTTTTACAAATTCCAAAGAAGAATTTACCATATCATAATGCCCTTTTAAAAGCCATTCTTCTATACTTTGGCATTTTAAAAATAAAGCCTTTGTGTGTTGGAATTTGTTGATGTTGTTATAAGAAAAGTATCTTGCAAGAGAAGTATCATCTGTATGATTTAGTATATGTTGCATGGTTTTAAACATTTTAAATCCTTTATGATTAAATTTTTAAAATCATAACTTAAAAATATAGACATTCTTAGTCTATATTATGATGGTATAATTGCGAGAAATTGTTTAAGGGGGTGTTTTAAATGAAAGAATTTGTAAAAGAATTATTAGAAAAAGAAAAAGAATTTCAAAAAAATGCACAAGAAGGTATGAGTGATATAAATATCTTTGAAGCTTTAGGCGTTGAATATAAAGAAAATTATCATTCTAAATTTATAGCTTATTTGATAAATCCAAATGCTGATCATTATCAAGAGATTTTTGCAAAAGAATTTTTAGACAAACTTGGAGAAAGTGTTAAAATAGACAATTTTAATACTTTGCAAGTTCAAGATATAGAAAATGTAGAAATAGAAGCTTGTATAAAAGACAATAGAAGGGTTGATATACTTATAAGTTTAAAAGATGAAAGATACATCATCATAGAAAATAAACTTTATGCAAAAGATCAAAAAAATCAATTAAAAGATTATATAAATCATATAAGAAAAAAAATAAAAAACACAGATGATATTTATAAAAATATACTTACTATTTATTTACATATGGATGAAGAAGCAGAGCCTAGCCAAATGAGTTTAGGCACAAGATATGGATTTAAATTAAAAAATAATTTTGTGCTTGATAGCAATGATAACAAAATGAGCCATTATTTTAAAATGGATTATAAATGGATAAAAAAATGGATTGATAAATGTATAAATACATGTAAAAATAAAATTGAAAAAAATGAAATTAAAGAAAGGTTTAAAAATGATATGCAAAATATTATTTTTTCTTTAAATCAATATAAAACTCTTTTAACTTGGTATGTATCAACAGATGATTATGTGGCTAAAGATTATGTTTTGGAATTTTTAAAATCAAGTAAAGAAAATTTAGAAAAAACTATGATTTTGTATAGACACAATAAAAATAAAAAAGATTTTAATGATTTAAGCGATGATGAATATAAAAAAGCAAAAGAAATAGTAAAAGATAAATGGGGTGAAATTTGTGAAGAATTAATGATTGAATTTATGGACAAGCTTGAAAAGAAATTCGAAAACAAAAAAATAGGAAAAAATATTTTACTTATAGAAAAAGATTATGAAAAAATAAATTCAAATAAGAGCTTCTTTACTATTTATCCTGAAAAGGATATAAATAATTATATAATGCCAACATTTAATTTGTATTTTGCTAATAAAAATTATAAAAATTTGCGTATAGATTTTTGCATTACTTATTATTATGATAATGATGAAGAATGTACAAAATATGACGAAAAAATTCAAAAGTTTAAAGAAGAGTTGAAAGAAATAAAGAAAAAAGAATTAAATAAAAAAGGTTTAAATATTTTAGATGCTAGCATATATAAAAAAATAATTTTAGATGAAAAATATCAAGATAAAAACTATGAATTTATTTATTATATGGTTGACTATGATAAAATCGCTAAAGTTAGTGAATTTAAAACTATAGAAGATTATATTTATAATGAGATAAAAAATTTTATAGAAAATGACACGATTAAAAAAGCTTTAAATAAAGCCGAAGAAATCTTAAAACCAAGCAAATAAGCAATCATATGCTTATTTGCTTAAGGTATTGCTCAACAACTTCTTTGACTTTTTTTGCTATAAAATCAGGTTCTAAAACTTTTATATAAGGCATATAATAATACACCAAAGGCAAAATTTCCATTTCATGATTTATCTCAAGTTCTATTTCTATGGAACCATCATTGTCTTTGCCAGTGATAATTTGAGATTTTAAAGGCTTTCTTTCAAAGTATTTTCGTATAGGCTCTTCGATTAAAAGTCTTACCACAAAAGCTTTTTCAAGACTAAACCATATAGAATTTGCCTTTTGAAGTTTAGTCTCTAAGCTTTCATCTGTTTGAAATTGCTCTTGTGTTAGAGTGATATTTTGTATATTTTTTAAGTAAAATTTCTTAAAAATTTCACGCTTTTTCATATCAAAAGCAAGCAAATACCAAAAACCATTAAAAAAGGCTAGTTTTAAAGGTTTGGCTTGAAAAAGCTTATTTTCGTACTTAAATACAATTTGCGTTTTTGTGTTGATAGCTTGTTCAAGAATTTGAAAATTTTTTAAATCCTTCTCTTCTAATTTCTCAGCATCTAAGCTAGCATAAATTGGGTTATTGATGTTTTGAGTGAGTTTAGAAAGTATAGGATGTGCTTTAGCATAAAAGCTATCTCCAGCACTTTTTGCCATGGTATCTAAGACTTCAAGAATGATTTTTTCATCTTGGTTTTGATAGTCTTTATTCACATCAATACGCCATTTTCTACCATTTTTTATAAGTCCCATTTCTTCTAAAGCACCTTGCATATCTCTTTTTATGGTTTTAGGATTAACATTTAATTCCTCAGCTAGTTCTTTTATACTAAGGCCATTTTGTGATTTGCTTAATTTATCATATAAATATTCTAGCCTTTGAAGCTTTGAATTTTTGATATATTTGTTAAAATCTTTCATCGATTTTCCTTAAAAATTTATACAAATAATTTTTATGGTATTATAGTATCTTTAAAGCAAAAGATTAAAATAAAATCCCATAAAATTAAATAATAAAACTTTAAATATTCTTAAATTAAGTATTAATTAAGCTAAAATAATTATAATCACATTTTTAAAAATTTTTTGGCAAAGGTAAGATGATGACAAAAATAACAAAGCCAAACGAAGTAAAACGCGAATGGATCGTTTTAGACGCTGAAGGAAAGCGTTTTGGTCGTCTTTTAACAGAAGTAGCGACTATCTTAAGAGGTAAAAATAAACCTTGCTATACTCCAAATGTTGATTGTGGAGATTATGTAATCATTATCAATGCTTCTAAAGCAGTTTTCACAGGTGCAAACAAAGCAGAAGATAAACTATACCACAGACATTCAGGGTATTTTGGAAGTGTTAAAAGTGAAAAATTTGGTGATTTATTAGAAAAAAATCCGGTTAAATTATATAAATTAGCAGTTCGTGGTATGTTGCCTAAAACAAATTTAGGTAGAGCTATGCTTAAAAAACTAAAAATTTATGCAGGTAGCGAACACCCTCATACTGCTCAAATTGCTAATAAAGGAAAATAATCATGGCAACAACATACGCAACAGGTAAAAGAAAAACCGCTGTAGCTAAAGTTTGGGTAAAAGCTGGTAGTGGTAAAATCATCGTAAATGGTATGGATTTAAACACTTGGCTTGGCGGGCATGAGGCTATAAAATTAAAAGTAGTTCAGCCTTTATTAGTAACTAAGCAAGAAACTTCTATGGATATTAAAGCAACGACTTTAGGCGGTGGTTACAGCGCTCAAGCCGAAGCTTTAAGACATGGAATTTCAAGAGCATTAGCTGCTATGGATGCAGATTTTAGAGCATTATTAAAACCAAAAGGACTTCTTACTAGAGATAGTAGAACTGTTGAGCGTAAAAAATACGGCCGCAGAAAAGCAAGAAGAAGCCCACAATTTTCTAAACGCTAATATTTTTTGGATCCGTTTTTTGGATCCAATCTCTTTCTTAATTTTTAAAATCATTTTTTTCATATATTTTTATTTTGTTTAAAATCAAAGGATTTTTTGTTTAGAATAAACTTTTATAATTCCAAAGTCCGATCAGGGAAACCTCCTTTTTGTAGTAAATTTAAGCCCCTTTTTAAGGGGCTTATTTTATTTTAATCTTTATTTTTATACAATAGCTTATAATCTTATTTTAAAATACTTAGGAGTTTTGTTATGAGAAAAATTATAAGTTTATTGGGTATAGCTACTGCTTTATTTGCTTTTGATGCTAGTAAAATAGAAATTACTCCAACTTTTAATTACACTATACCAGAAGGGAATTTAGATCTTAAAAATTATGGTGGTGTGGGATTAAGATTTGGTTATCATTATGATCATTTGTGGATAGATCAAGCTGAACTTGGTTTAGAGTATTATGATAATGCAAAATATAATAATCCAAAAGATAATACATATACAAATACAAGTGTTTCAAGATTTTATGTAAATGCTATTAAAGGGATTGATTTAGCAAATCATGTGTATTTTTATGGCTTATTAGGAAGTGGTTATGAGTACTTAAGTCATGGAGCTTATGAAAATAAAAGTGGCATGTTTGCCCAATATGGTGCGGGTTTTAAATTTGCACTTGGAGAAGATTTAGCTTTAAGACTTGAAGCAAGAGATCAAATTAAATTTAATAATGGCGAGCATAATTTAATATCTAGCGTTGGTTTGAGTTTTTATTTTGGTGATAAAGCTCCAAAAATTCCTCAAACTTCTACAGCAAAACAAATTGAAGAAAAACCACAAGTTAAGCAAATTGAAAAATCATGCCCAGAGCCAAGAAAAGGTGCTTTACTTGATCATATAGGTTGTGAAAAAACTATAGCACTTGAAGGCCATTTTGGCTTTGATCAAGTAAGTATCAATCCAGAATTTGCACAAAAAATTCATGAAGTTGCTAAAGTTTTAGAAGAAAATCCACAATATTATACTATTTTAGAAGGACATACTGATAATATAGGTTCTAAAACATATAATCAAAAACTTTCACTAAAGCGTGCAAAAGCAGTTGCAAATGAACTTGAAAGATCAGGAGTTGCAAAAGAAAAAATTTCAACAAAAGGTTATGGTTTTGATAAACCTGCTGCAAGCAATGATACCAAAGAAGGCCGTGCGCAAAATAGACGCGTTGAGGCTAAATTTTTTATTAAAGAATAATCTTGTATAAAAAAACTATTTTATTTGATTTAGATGGCACTTTGATAGACTCTACAAGTGCCATTTTAGAAGGTTTTGATGCTGCTTTTAAAGCCTTTAATGAGCCTTTAAGAGATCATGAAAACATTAAAGCTCTTATAGGTTTTCCTTTAGATATTGCTTTTGAAAAACTTGGAGTGCCAAAAGAAAAAACAAATGAATATATTAATGCTTATAGAAATGTATACCAAAAAATCTATATAGAACAAACTTTTTTACTTCCTTTGGCAAAAGAAAGTGTGTATGAGGCTAGCTTGTTTGCTGATTTGGCTGTTGTTACAACTAAAAGTTCTAAATTTTCTAAGCCCTTACTTGATTACTTGGGTATAGGTGAATATTTTAAAATTATTATAGGCAGAGATGATGTTACTCATCCTAAGCCAAATGCTGAACCTATATTATTAGCTTTAAATAGATTAAATAAAAATAAAGAAAATGCTTTTATGGTGGGTGATACCCATCTTGATATACAAGCGGCGTTAAATGCAAGTATTACACCGATTGCAGTTAGTAGCGGTTATGAAGCTAAAGAGAGCTTAGTTAAATTTAACACTTTGCTTTTTGAAGATACTTACAAAGCAGTATGTTATCTAAAAAATATCCTATAACTTCACATTTATAAGTATAAGTTTAAATATAATAAAAAATTTTTATCATTGTTTAAGATAATTAAAGATAAAGTAGCTATTGATTTTAAGTAATTATTTTTTAAGGATAGATTAGATGAGTAAAATAATGAAAACAATGGATGGTAACGAAGCAGCAGCTTATGCTGCTTATGCATTTACTGAGGTTGCTGGAATTTATCCTATTACTCCAAGTTCACCTATGGCAGATTATACAGATATATGGGCTGCTCAAGGTAAAAAAAATCTTTTTGGAGTACCAGTTAAAGTTGTAGAGATGCAAAGTGAAGCAGGAGCTGCAGGAACCGTGCATGGCTCTTTGCAAGCAGGTTCTTTAACTACTACTTATACAGCCTCTCAAGGACTTTTATTAAAAATACCAAATATGTATAAAATTGCAGGACAGCTTTTGCCAGGGGTAATTCATGTGGCAGCTAGAGCTTTGGCCTCTCAAGCACTTTCGATTTTTGGAGATCATCAAGATATTTATGCAGCAAGACAAACGGGATTTGCTATGCTTTGTTCTCACTCCGTGCAAGAAAGTATGGATTTAGCAGGTGTGGCTCATTTAGCAGCTATTAAAGGAAGAGTTCCTTTTATGCATTTTTTTGATGGCTTTAGAACATCTCATGAAATTCAAAAAATAGAAGTAATGGATTATGCACATTTTGATAGATTATTAGATCGTAAAGCTCTATTGGAATTTAGAAATTCCTGTTTAAATCCTGAAAATCCTAAAACAAGAGGAACAGCACAAAATGATGATATTTACTTTCAAACAAGAGAATTAGCAAATAAATATTATGAAGCTATTCCTGATATTGTTAATGAATATATGCAAGAAATTTCAAAAATCACAGGAAGAGAATATAAGCCTTTTGTGTATTATGGTGATAAAAATGCAACGCGTGTAGTTGTAGCTATGGGTTCAGTGACTGAAGCTTTAAAAGAGGTTGTGGATTACTTAAATAATAAAGGCCAAAAGGTAGGAGTTTTAAAGGTTCATTTATATAGACCATTTAGTTTAAAATATTTGTTTGATGTGATGCCACAAAGCGTTGAAAAAATAGCTGTTTTAGACAGAACTAAAGAGCCAGGAAGCTTAGGCGAGCCACTTTATCTTGATTTAAAAAGTGCTTATTATGGAAAAGAAAATGCACCTTTAATTGTTGGTGGAAGATATGGACTTTCTTCAAAAGATGTTGATCCTGCCCAACTTATAGCGGTATTTGAAAATTTAAATCAGGCAAATCCAAAAGATGGCTTTACTATAGGAATTAATGATGATGTGAGTTTTACTTCATTAGCAGTAGGAGAAAAAATTTCTTTAAGTGATGAAAGCACTATAGAATGTTTATTTTATGGACTTGGTGCTGATGGAACGGTTGGAGCAAATAAAAATTCAATTAAAATTATAGGGGACAAAACAGACTTTTACGCGCAAGCTTACTTTGCATATGATTCTAAAAAATCAGGGGGTTATACAAGAAGCCATTTGAGATTTTCTAAAAAACCTATTACTTCAACTTATTTGGTTTCTACGCCACATTTTGTTGCATGTTCAGTTGCTGCATACTTAGAAATTTATGATGTTTTAGCGGGTATTAGAAAAGGTGGAACTTTTCTTTTAAATAGTATTTGGAATGCCCAAGAGACAATAAAAAGAATTCCTAATGCAGTAAAAAGAGTTTTAGCACAAAAAGAGATTAATTTTTATATTATTAATGCTACAAAGCTTGCTAGAGAAATAGGCTTGGGTAGTAGAACAAACACTATCATGCAATCAGCATTTTTTAAACTTGCTAATATCATTCCTTTTGAGGATGCACAAAAATATATGAAAGAATTAGCTTATAAATCATATAGTAAAAAAGGCGATGCTATAGTTGAGATGAATTATAAAGCTATTGATGTGGGTGCAGATGGGCTTGTAAAAATTGATGTTGATCCATCTTGGGCAAATTTAGCTGATGAAGTAAAAGAAGAAACCATAGCTTATAAAGGAACTGAATTTGTTGAAAAAATAGCAAAACCAATGAATGCAGCTAAGGGTGATGATTTACCAGTTTCGGCATTTTTGGGTTATGAAGATGGTAGTTTTGAGCACGGAACAACTGAGTTTGAAAAAAGAGGTGTTGGGGTTATGGTGCCAAGATGGATAGAAACTAATTGTATCCAATGCAACCAATGTGCTTCAGTTTGTCCGCATGCAGTTATTAGACCATTTTTAATCAACGAAGAAGAATTAAACAATGCTCCAATTGGCGTAAAAGAGCATAGTTTAAATGCAAAAGGTGTGAAAGAACAAAAATTAAATTTTAAAATTCAAGTTTCTCCGCTTGATTGTACTGGCTGTGAGCTTTGCGTGCATGAGTGCCCTACTAAAGAAAAATCTTTAGTAATGGTGCCACTAGGTGAAGAACTTGACCATGGTGAGCAAGAAAATGCTGATTACTTGTTTAAAAAAGTAAGCTATAAAGATAATGTTTTAAATAGAGAAAATGCTAAAGGTATCCAATTTGCTCAACCTTTATTTGAATTTCATGGTGCATGTCCAGGGTGTGGAGAAACTCCTTATATTACTTTGATAACAAGATTGTTTGGTGAGAGAATGATTATTGCTAATGCAACGGGTTGTAGTTCTATTTATGGTGGTTCAGCACCTTCAACTCCATATAGAAAAAGTAACAAAAATGGCCATGGACCTGCTTGGGGAAATTCATTGTTTGAAGATAATGCTGAGTTTGGCTTGGGTATGAAAATAGCAACTGAGACAACAAGACATAAAATAGAACACATAATGAATGAAAGTATGCAAGATGTTCCTAATGCACTTTCTGCTTTATATAAAGAATGGATTGCAAATAAAGAAGATTCTAATGCTTCATTAGAGTTAAGAGATAAATTAGTTCCATTGTTAGAAGAAAATAAGCAAATTAAAGCTGTAAATGATATTTTAGAGCTTAAGAGTTATTTAAGTAAAAAATCTCATTGGATCTTTGGCGGTGATGGTTGGGCTTATGATATAGGTTATGGTGGGCTTGATCATGTTTTAGCAAGTGGAGAAAATGTTAATATTTTAGTCCTTGATACTGAGGTTTATTCAAATACTGGTGGCCAAAGCTCAAAATCTTCAAGAACAGGTTCGGTAGCACAATTTGCCGCAGCTGGTAAACCGGTACAGAAAAAAGATTTAGGTCAAATTGCTATGACTTATGGCTATATTTTTGTTGCTCAAGTTAATTCTAATGCAAACTATGCTCAACTTTTAAAAGCAGTAATTGCTGCAGAATCTTATGATGGCCCATCGTTAATTATTGCTTATTCTCCTTGTATAGCTCATGGTATTAAAGGTGGACTTGGAAATTCAGGAGATCAAGCAGAATTAGCTACAAAATGCGGATACTGGCCAACTTATATTTACGATCCACGCTTAGAAGCTGAAGGTAAAAATCCTTTAACAATTTCTTCTAAGGAGCCTGATTGGGATTTATATGAAAGTTTTTTAATGAATGAAGTTCGTTATAGTTCTTTGAAAAAATCAAATCCTGAACACGCAAGAGAATTATTCGAAAAAAATAAAGCTGAAGCTCAACGCCGTTATAGACAACTTAAGCGCTTAGCAAATGCTGATTTTAGTAATGAAAACTAAAATTTGTTTAAAATTTTAATTATATTTATAATGATAGTGATTAAAGCTTTTAGCTTTGATCGCTATTTTTTTAAAGAAAATTGTAGTAATCAAAATTTAAATTTAATCCAAGATCCTTTTTTTCAAAAAACAATAAATGTTAAATCCGATCTTTCTTTACAGGCTATTGTTGCTAATAAGGCAAAAATTAATGATAAATGGTATGTTTTAAATGATGATATAGAAGGTTTTAAATTGGTTGAAATTAGAAATTTTGAAGTTATATTAATGGATAAAGAAAGAAAAGTGGTTTTAAAATTGTATGAAAAAAATAATAATATTGTTATTTATTAGCGTATGTTTTGCTAATGGGGCTTTAAAATGCTCTCAAAGAACATTTGATATAAGTGTTGAAACAAAAAGTTCTTTGCTTGAGGTTTTAAATGAATTAGGTAGAGAGTGTAGATTTAGTATTATCATTAAAGATGATTTAGCTAAAAATAAACTAAACAACCAACAAAATTATATTCATATTAGTAAAATGACTCTAAGAGAAATTTTTGATCTTTTGCTAAAGGAGAATAATCTTGCTTATGAATATGAAAAGAATGTTTTAAAAATTTATGGTAAATTAGTTAAAACTTTTAAAGTCCATTACATAAGTTCTATAAGAGAAGGTCAAAGCATTACTAAAGCTTCTGTTGATTCTAGGCCAAGACAAGGGGATTTAGATATTTTTGGAAAGGATGCAGATAATTTAGTTGTTAGCACAGATAAATTTAATTTTTGGGAAAAAATTGCAGAAGAAATACAAGCTTTGTTAGATGATGATTCTACTAAACCTATTATCAATACTAATGCAGGTATTATAACCTTAAATGCAACTCCTTATGAAATAACTAGGGTGCAAAATTATTTAAAAGATTTAAACAAAAGACTAAAAAAGCAAGTGTTAATCGATGTAAGTATAGTTGCAGTTCACTTAAATAAAAGTCATTCTAGTGGGATTAATTGGCAAGAGCTTGCTTTTAAGTTAAATGCAGATGATAAAGAATTCATACTTAATAAAGGTGGAATTAAAAATATTAATTTAAAATCAAATATAGAAATCAAAGCAATTTTAAATTTATTACAAGAAAATGGAAAAACTTCAGTTCTTTCTAATCCAAAGCTAATGGCTTTAAATAATCAACAAGCTATAATTTCTATTGGTGATACTATTAATTATCAAGTTAAAGAAAGCTCCAAAGGAACAGAAAATGGAACAACTATAAGTGAAACTTATAATAATTACTCAATATTTGTAGGTATTTTACTAAATATCTTGCCAGAAATTTCAGATGATCATAAAATTATGCTTAGGATAAATCCAAGTTTAAGTGATTTTAAATATAGTGTAGATAATCACCGCCAAAACAAACCAAGAAATATAGCCCCTGATACTATACAAAAAAAATTATCCACTGTTGTTGAAGTGGAAGATGGACAGACTTTGATTTTAGGCGGATTAATCAGTAAAAATAGCGTCAATAATCAAAATGAAATTAGTGCTCTTTCGAAAATTCCTTTATTTGGCTTGTTATTTCAAGGAAAGCAAAATATAGAAGATGTGAGTGAAATAGTATTCATTATAAAACCAGTGATTGTAAAAGAAGATAAAAAGATATTAAATTTAAAAGAATTAGGATTTGATCATGAAGATTATATGTTTTAGTTTTTTATTTTTATTGTCTTTTTTGTATGCTGATTCTTTTGCGGTGATTAAAAATGAAAAAGTAGATTCTAAAATTTTATATGAGAAATTCATACAAAATCCAAATTATCACAATGCATTAAATCTTGCACAATTTTTTTACATTAATAAAGATTATGATAAAGCTATTTTTTGGGCGGTAGAAGCTAATGAAATTGATAATCTAAAAGAAGAAGCATGGCTTGTTTTTATTAATGCTAAAATAAAGCAGGGTAAAAACTCACAAGCATTAAAAGCAAAAGAAGAATACGAGAAATTATTAAATGTTAAAATTAAATGATGAAGAATTATTTGAATATATAGTTTTTAATAAATTAAGTCAAGATGAACTCTATAGTATAAATGAGCAGTATTTTAAGAATTTGGCAAAAAATTATGGCTTAAATTTTTTGGATTTAAACCAAGAATTAGACTTTGATTTGCATCTAAATACTTTACCTTTGGTTTTGGTGGAAAAATATCATTGTTTTTGTTTTAAAGAAGATGAAGAAAATATTTATATTGTGTCTTTTAAACCACTTGAAGAAGAAGCATTAGCAAAAATACAAAATTTGTTTAGATTTAAAAACATTATAGTGTATATTAGTGCTTTTTGTAAATTTCAATATTTTTTTGAAAAAATAAAATTTTTGATTAAATTTCAAAATTATTCTTATGAAATAGAAAAAATTCTGCAAACTAAGGATGCTCAAGACAATGATATAGTTGAAAATTTTTTGTTTTTAGTGTTATCGTATGCAAGTTTTTTAAAAGCAAGTGATATTCATTTTGAACCTTTAGAAAATGAAGTATTGATTAGGTTTAGAATTGATGGAATTTTAAATTCTATTACAAGTTTATCTCATTCAAATTACCAAGCTTTACTTTTGCATATTAAAATCATATCTTTGTTAAATGTTGCTGAACAAAGAAATGCTCAAGATGGTAGCTTCAGCAAGGAAATTTTCAAGCAAAAATATGATTTTAGAATTTCTATAATGCCTTTGCTTTTTGGGCAAAGTATTGTTATTAGGATTTTAAAACAAGAGGAACAAATTTTATCTTTAGAGCAACTTTTTATTGATGAAAGAAATTTACAAAGATTAAGCCATAGCTTAAATACCCCATATGGTTTAATTTTATTTTGTGGGCCTACAGGAAGCGGTAAAAGTACTTTTATGCATACAATATTAAATCAATTAGATAAAAGTAAAAAAATAATCACACTTGAAGATCCTGTAGAATACAAATTAAAGCACGCTCAGCAAATTCTTTTAAATGCTAAAGTTGGATTTGATTTTAAAAAAGCACTAAGAGGAGTTTTAAGACAAGATCCTGATGTGATTATGATAGGCGAAATACGCGATGAGGAAAGTTTAGATATAGTTTTAAAAGCTTCTTTAAGTGGACATTTGGTTTTAAGCACTTTACATACTAATAATGCTTTAGAAGCTATTTTTAGAATGTTACATATGGGAGCTAAATCTTACTTGATAGCGTGTTCTGTGAATTTAATCATATCACAGCGTTTAGTGCGTAGATTATGTGAATGCAAAGAAGAAATTCATGAAAATATCTTATATAAAAATGAAATAATTAAAGAAAAAATATACAAAGCGAAGGGTTGTGCCAAATGCATGATGAGTGGCTATAAAGGTCGTATTATGATAGCTGAATTTTTATTTTTAGATCAAAATATAAAAACCATGATAGAAAATAATTCTTCTTATGAGCTGATTTTAAATTATGCCTTAAAAAATGGTCTTATAAATTTAAGCGAAGATGCTTTAGAAAAAGTAAAAATGGGCTTAACAAGTTTGGAAGAAATAAAGAAAGTTGTAGTTTGAAAAAATTTAAAATAATTTACATGATAAATGACAAGCAAAAACAAACATTTCTTAAAGCAAAAAATACTTATGAAGCAAGAATGCAGGCTTTAAAAAAATACCATACTATAGTTGAAATTCAAGAATTAGAAGAAAAACAAAGGGCTAAATTTAAAGAAGAGGAATTAATATTTATTTTTAAAGATCTAAATATGATTTTAAAAGCTGGGTTGAGTTTACAAGAAGCGGTTTTAGAATTTTGCAATAATGCTTATGATCAAAAAATAACTCACAATTTTAAAATCATATATCAAAAACTTAAGAATGGAACTTCTTATGATGATGCTTTTAGTGGAATTTTAAATTCTACAGAGTTAGCTATGTTAAAAATTTGCAATGGTAAAGATGATTTAAGTAAAGCTTTTGATATTATCATTGCTTTAAAAGAAAAAAGATTAAAAAATTATAAGCAATTTAAAAAAGCAATTTCTTATCCATTGTTGGTTTTAGTTTGTATTTTGTTTGCCTTTGGTGTTTTAATGGTTTTTGTTCTTCCTGAATTTAAGGCTTTGTTTGAGCAACTTGAACTTAACCTTCCCTTGATCACTAGAATTCTTTTTGCTATAGGAGATTTTATTAATAATTTTTACATTTTTATTGTGGTATTTTTTTTATTGATTTTATGGTTATTTTTTTTATATAAAAATTCTTATTTATTTGATAAATTATGTTTTTATATGCCTATTTTTGGAAAATTAATTTCTTATCAAGATAAATTTTGTTTTTTCTTGATTTTATCGCATTTGTTGAATTCGGGAGTAGATATAAAAAAGGCTTTGAATTTAGCCAATAACGGAGTAAAAAATAAATTTTTAAATACTAAAATAGCAAATGCTATTTATTTGTTTGAATCTGGACTTTCTTTATCACAGGCTTTTTTAAAAATTGAAATTTTTGAAAATTTTGTAATTAGAATGTTAAATTTGTCTTTTAAGAGTTCAAATTTAGATGAAAGTTCTTATGAATTAGCTTTGTTTTTTGAAAATAAAAAAGAAGAGTATATGCAAAGACTTTTTGTGTTATTAGAGCCATTAATGGTCTTTTTTATGGCAGGTTTGATTTTGATTCTTGCTTTGGGTGTATTTTTGCCTATGTGGCAAATAAGTCATGGATTTTAGGCAAGATAATCATAGATAACTTTGATAATGGTAAGTGCAACCATAGTTAAAAAAAGTTTTTTAATAAAAGTTCCTTGTGTTTTTAAAACAAGTTTTGAGCCAATAAAAGCTCCAAGTATTTGACCAATACCCATTAAAATTCCAACCTTCCAAAGCACCTCATATAAATATAAAAATGCTATTAATGCTACGATATTGCTTGTGAAATTTAAAATTTTAGTATTAATGCTTGCATTTTTCATATTAAAACCTAAAAATATCACGCAGGCAAAAATCCAAAAAGTACCAGTACCAGGTCCTAAAAATCCATCATAAAAACCAAGCAATAAACCAAAGGTGATTTGAAATTTTTTCGCATCCATTTTAGCTTCACATTGAACTTTTCCAAGTTCAGGTTTAAAAATAGTATAAAGAAAAACCAAAACTAAGCATATTAGCACAATGATTTTTACAGCATTTTGATCGATCAATAAAACCGCATAAGTTCCAATGGCAGCTCCAATTGCGGTAAATAAAACGCCTAAAGCAATTTTTTCTATATTCATATGCTTTCTATAAGTTAATACAGCAGTTAGTGAACCAAAAGTGCTTTGAAGTTTATTAGTAGCTAAGGCTAAGTGCGGAGGAATTCCACAAGCAAGTAAAGCAGGTATAGTTATCAAACCACCTCCACCAACGATAGCATCAACACATCCTGCAAAAGTAGCAACAAAAAATAAAATCACATAATAACTTAACTCAAGCTCCATAATTTTTCCTTACATTGTCCGATTCTATATAAAGCAAAGTCATATTTTGTAGGATCTTTTGGATCTAATTTTTTTAAATTTTGTGTTAATTCTACAACACTCTTAAAATCATAAATTCTACGCTTTAAAAGCTTAAGCTCCAATGAAACTTTATGCGTATGAGTATCTAGTGGTATAAGCAAATCTTTTTTATCTATATTTTTAAACAATCCAAGATCAAGTTCATCTTTTCTTACCATCCATCTTAAAAACATATTATATCTTTTGAAGGGAGATTTTGGAATTTGAAATTCTTTGGAAAAGAAAAATTCATATCCAAAACTTCTATAAGAATTGATTTTATAAATTTTTTCTATAAAAGTCTTTATGCTATGAATGATATTTTGTTCTTCTTGATAAGCTTTGGTGAAAATATTTTCTAAGCTATCTTCGTTTTTTAATCGTCTTAAGCTTATAAAAATTTGGGCTATATCTTGAGAATTTTGAAAACGATATTTTAAATTTTTACATTCTTTCAAAATTTTTTCTTCGTTTATTTCTAATAAAGAAAAATCAAGTTTTTTTAAAAAATTAACTATATTTTTAGCATTTCCATAGGCAAATAAAGCACAAATTAAAGATATATTTTCATCTTTGTAAATACTAGCAATTTGCAAAGGATCAGGATGTAAAAATAGCTCTTTTTGAGTGTTTTTGCTTATTGCTAAATCATCTAAAAGAGCTTTAAGTTGCATATTATGATTTTAAGCCAAGCAAGGTATCTAGCATTTGATCTACTGTGGTTACTATTTTAGCTGCTGCTCCATAGCTTGCTTGATATTGTATAAGAGCGGCAAGTTCTTCATTTGTATTAACACCGCTTTTAGATTGATATTCTGCATACACTGTGTTATAAACCGTTGTATTGGTAGCATGCGTAAAATTATTACTTTCTGCATTAGAGGCAATTTGGCCTGTAAATTTTCTATAATATCCATCTAAAGCCATGGTATCTACCGTTCCATCTTTGTTATAAAAATTAACTTTTTGAGTTTGAAGCTGTAGCATTGCATTTGCTACATCGTTATTTCCATCAACACCACTAGAACTAGCTTTTAAAGTATTTGGATCATTTCTTATACTTGAATTTACATTGATATTGCTTGCATCTTGTCCGTTGAAAAATGATGATACATTTAAAGCACCAGGAAAATTGGTCCCATTATCTTTAAAGGCTATTTTGTAACCTTCTTTTAAACCATTGATTTGAAAATTTCCACTATCACTTTGTCCATCATAATGATAAAATGCTTTAAAATAATCATCCAAATCATTTCCGTTGTTTAAATCACCTGTATCATCAACATCTGCGTTAATTTGTCTAATAACATCTTCTATGGTGGTATTAACATCGATTTTTATTGTTCTTTTAGCTACTGGATCGCCTTTGTCATTATACACAGTTAATTCAAAGCTTCCTGCTTGGATATTTTTATCATAACTCATCAAAGAAGTATTTGCTTTTAAACCTTTTAAATCATCTGAATTCACTCTATCTGTTGCTGCTTGAGCATAAACATTATTGGTTTGAGTGATAAGAGTTTTTGTAAAAGTATTTAACATATCTTTATATTCTTGTAAAATTCCATCACTAAAAGAATGGGTATTGCCATCATAATTTCTACCTCTTAAATCAAGTTGAGCACCAAGTTGTCCCCCAGTTATTTTTTTTGTTAAATCATATCTGTTTTCATCATTAACTTCATAAGAAATTTCATAAAATCCTTGTGGATTTTTATTGTCAAGTTTTAAAGGATGAAAGCTTGATCCATTAACTATGCTAAAACCTTGTATGCTAAGATCATAATACCTTCCAGAATCAGTCATAGTTGATTCTAAAGTGCTATCTTGGGTACTTTTACCTTTCCAAGCAACAGCATCTACTAATTTTGAAAGCCTAAGCTCTAGCTCATCTCTTCTGTCTCTTAATTGGTTTGCATTATCTGTAGGTAAAACTTCTTCATTCTCAAGTTGTTTATTAATATTTGCAATTTCTTCACCAATATTATTAATTTCATCTACCGTTTGTCTAATTTCCTCATTAACGGTTTGTTGCATTTTGTCAAGTGCTTGTAATGTTTTTTGTATATTTTGGGTAAGTGTGTTTGCACTTTCAACAAGATCTATTTTACTTGCTCCATCACTTGGATTAGAAGCAAAGTTATTCCATGCATCATAATAATTTTTATAATCTTGTAAAATACCAGTTCCTTGCATGTCAGGAAATCTTTGGCTTGCTTCTTGTAAAATTCTTCCTAGATAATCTGTATATTGTTGCTGAGTAGAGGCATTTTTTAGTTTATAATAAGAATGCTCATCGTGCAATCTTTTAATAGTATCTATTTGGGTTCCTGTTCCTAAATGTAATCCACCTCTATCAATAGACATAGCAGAACTTTGAACTGCTCTTTGTCTAGTGTAAAATACTGCATTTGCATTAGAGATATTATTGCCAGTGGTATTAATTTGAAGTTCAGCAGCTTTAATACCGCTAACTCCAGTGTATAAACTATCAAAAATTCCCATTTTTTAGCCTTTAAACATTGATTTTAAACAATGAATCTGGAATTGTTTTTTTATCTCCATAAGCATTATTTGTTCCATTTTGTTCAAACATGGTATTTAAAAGTTTGTCGTAAAAATCTTTTATTACTAAGACTAATTTTGCGTATTCTTTATTTTTTTGGTGTAAAGTATTTAAATTTTGCTTCAAAAGAGCAAGTTTTTCCTTATCTTCATCATCTAAGAGTTCATCTAAACCTTTATTATTTCCTTGATTGCTTAAATCTACTAAAGCTTTATCTAGATTTTTTTTAGCTATTTGAAAATCGTTAACAAGTTTGGTTTTATCTTCCACACTTTTGCTAACATATTGATGGTTTGCAGCTTGAATTTGAGTGATATCTTCTATAGTAAGATTGATGAGTTTTTCTAATATAGAATTTGTTTCGTCTAAGTATTGTTTTACCATTTTTTTATCCTTTCTTAGGCTAAACCCAAAAAAGGATAAAAATTATAATAAAGAATCTGCTATTGCTTTTGATGTGGCTTGTAAGTCTATTTTATACTCACCATTTTTAATTTGAGAAGCAATTAAAGATACTTTACTTTCTTCTACCTTTTGAGTTTCTTTTGCCTTGTTGTTTTCTTTATTTTCTGTTTTGTTCAAATCACTAGTAGCAACTTGAGCTACATAAGTTTGATGTATAGGATTTATCATTTTAAGCCTCCAGTTCTATCGAAAAACTCTAAGAACTATATCGACACTTAAAAAAATAACTTAACCCCTTTCTTTTAAATAATCAAATAATAATTTTGAAAAACCTAAACCACCGCTTAAAGCCTTACTCATAGTGTCATTATACATTGAAGAATAAATTTCATCACTTGCATCTTTTCCAAATAAAGAATTTTCTTGCTTTAAAGAAATATCTAAAACACTTTTGATTAAAAAAGCTTCAAAAGCATCAGTTTGTTCTTTTAAAGCTTTATCCTCATCACTTAGTGTTTGTATATGAGCAATATCATTTTTAAAAGCACTATCTGCATAGTTTTTAGCGGCTTTATAGCTATTGTTATGTTTAGTAATGCTTTCATAAAGTTCACTGCTATAGTTTTTACTTGCTAAATAATTATCAACTCTCATCATATCACCTCTAATTCAGCGCTAATTGCGCCAGCTCTTTTTAAATTTTGCATAATAGCTATAATATCATTTGGAGCTGCTCCGAGTTTATTTAACATTCTTGCTATGTTTGCTACCGTTGTTTTGCTATTTGTAATTTTTAAAGTATTAGATACTGGATCTAAAATACCACCATCTTTCATATCAATTTCATTTTGCCCTAAAGCAACGGTATTATTTGGATCAATTTTTATAGTAATATCTTTGTGAGTGATTAATATAGGTTCAACTTCTATATTTACTCCTGCTACTATAGTTCCTGTTCTTTCATCTATAATTACCTTACTCTCTGGAGTATAAGCTATATCTTGTTCTAACACTCTTGCCATAAATTCAACATGAGAAAATTCTTCAGGCTTTGTTAATTTAATAGTTCTAGAATCTAAAGCTTTTGCTATATCTGTATCAAAAATAGTATTTAAAACTCTTTCTATATTGTTAGCTGTTTTAAAATCTGCTTCTTTTAAACTCAAAATTAAATCATCATTTTGGCTAAAATTTTGAGGAATTTCTCTTTCAACAACAGCGCCATTCATTACATTAGCTGAGGTTGAGTGTGTTCCTGCTGCACCTGGCCTTGGACTAAGTCCACCTATTGCTAAAGAACCTTGAGCTACAGCATAAATTTCACCATCAACTCCTTTTAGGGCTGTCATAAGTAGGGTTCCACCTTGTAAAGATTTTGCATCACCTAAAGAAGCTACGCTTACATCAAGTTTATCACCACTTCTTGCAAAAGCAGGAAGTTTTGCAGTAACCATTACAGCGGCTGTATTTTTTGATTTTATATCACCTGGGCTAACTTTTACATTCATACCTTGGAGCATATTTGAAATAGATTGTAAGGTAAATTCACTACTTGTGCCATCACCACTTCCATTTAAACCAACAACCAAACCATATCCTATAAGTTGGTTATCTCTAACACCTACTACATTGGTAAGCTCTTTGATAGTAGCTGCAAAAACACTTAGATTTAAAACTAAGCAAAATAATAATATTCTCATCGATTATTCCTTTAATCTATGCTATTTTTAGCATAAAAGCAAAAAAAGTTCCAATTTATACAAGCGAGTAAAAACTCAAGCTAGTAGAGCCAAATTTTTTTTCTTTTGTTTTATTGTAATTTTGTATTTTATCTGGGGTTTTAAAAGAACTATGATGTTCAATAATAATAATTTTTACATTTGAATTTTGTATATTTTCTATCAATTTTAAAGTTTTTTCATAAATATCAAAAAACCCTTCTCTGATATCAAATGGAGGATCAAGATATAAGATGATATTCTCTTTGGAATTTTGAATGATTTGAGGGGTTTTTTTAAAAGTATCATCATTAAAACAAATAGTATTTTTATCAATGCTAGAAGCATTTTTTAAAGCTACCTCATAAGCTTTTTTATCTTTTTCTATAGCATAACTCTTTAAACAACCATTACTTCTTGCTTCTAAGGCCATTAAAGCACTTCCCCCAAAAGCTTCTATAAAAATTTTATCTTGCAAAGAATAACGCAATACATTAAAAACACATGATTTTACTATGCTTTTAGTGCTTCTTGTGGTATTTAAACTAGGAAGTAAAATTTTTTTACCTTTGTAAATTCCACTTTCAATAATAGTGTAGATTTTTTGATTTTTCTTTTTTGATTTTTCTTTTTTTTCTTCTTTTGGCTTGTAAGATTTTAAGAAATCTTTTACATTCTGATAATCTTGTATTTTATGCATTATTGTTATCATCTTTGATAAGATTTTTAAGCTCTATTTTATAAAAATCAAATATTTCATCAATTTTTTGATGACTTTCTTGACGCAATTTTTCCAAAATTGCTTCGCATTTTTGATTCATTATTTTTTTCTCGCGCAAGGCTATTTTATATGCAATATTTTGCAAACTTGTATTAAAATCATTTAAGGCGCAAAGTAATTCTTCCATACTAAAAGGCAATGTAAGAAAATTAGATTTTTTATTAATGATAAATTGAGGTTTTTGTGTATTAATTTTTTCATCACAAACGATAAAGTCGCAATCTTTTTTCAAAACTAAAAAATCTTTCAAAGCTATTTCTAAAGTTTTCTCCAAAATCAAATCTTTACATTCAAGGGCAATTTTCATCCTACTAAACTCACTTTTAATTTATGTTTTTTTAAAGTATGCGGTATTATACCTAAAGCTAAGTTTGCAAATTCTGCAAAACTTAGTATATAAAAATCTTCAAAATTTCTATTTGATACAGCTTGTAATTCTTTTGCACATTTATCAAACATATAAAAAGAATAGAAATTTTCTACTATTAAAAAATCACATCCACTATCATAAGCATCTAATACTATTGCAGCAGCACATTCAAATGCCAATTTAGCATTTAAATTTAAAAAACCATATCCACAGCTTTTGTATTTTCTTTCAAAATCAATAATATTTGCATCTACCATTTTGGCAAGTTCTAAAGAACATTTTGCATCACAAAAACCTTGATATACTCCTATGTTAAATTGTTTAAAATAATGTTTAATGTGTTCTGTTTTTAAATTTTCTAAAAAAATTTGTGGAGCATATTGGACTTTTTCTATTTTTTGTATAATCTCATAAGAACTATATTCGCATGCTAGAATATTATCTTCTTTTAACATTGCTGCGTATTCTTGTAAGATATCTTTTGGATCATAATCAATAATAAAATAATTTTTCCCTAAAGGTTTTTCACAAAGTGTGCTTTTAATTCCAACTACTTCTAAAGCATCTTTTATAATATCAAAATGACAAAATAAATCATTATTGCTGTTTGTGTAAATATTATACATTTTTTATCCCTTAAAAAATACTTCTTGCAAGACCTGATTTTACAAGCATAACTTTTAATTCTTTAATATAAGATTCATAGTCTAATTCATTAGCGGATATAAAATTTTTAAATCTAGTGTGATAATAAATTCCTTTTTTTTCATCTGCAACTAATTTTAGAAACTGAGGCGCTTTTTCTGGGTATTTTAAAATCATTTTATAAGCAAAGATAAAAAAGCTATCACCAAGATATTCAGGTAAAAATTCCCTTACTTCACTAGTGTAGTATAAAAAATCATATTGCTTGTAAAGTTCTATATCATGGATATCAATAAGACCTTTAAAATAGTCTAATTTTTCCAAAAAATCGCTTTTATCCATGATTAAATCTTTAGTAGCTCTTTTAGTATCTAGTGGTTCTAAAATGAGTTCTTTACCAAATTGCTTAGCTATATTTTCTAGTTTTCTTCTTTGTCTTATTGCAACTTGATTAACTTTTATACAACTTTCTGGATTTTCTTCAAAATTAAAATATATATCATCTTTTTTAATTTGAACAAGAAGATCATAAACACTCTCAAATTCACTACTATTATAAACATAGGGTTTATAATAAGCTAAATAATCATTATTTTTATCAAAACGAAAAATTTTCAAAGTTATTTGCATATTTTATCCTTATAATATTTTTCATTATATACATTTTAAACTTATAAAAATTTGATTATTATATAAAATAAAAGCTTTTTTGTATAAAATACTCACATGGATAAGGAAAATTTGATTATAAGTGCCTTTGCTAACTCTATTAATGGAGATGATGGAGCGGTTGTTGATGGATATTGTTATTCTAAGGATTTATTTTGTGAAAATATTCATTTTAAAACATCATGGATGAAATTAGAACAAATTGGTGCAAAAGCAATGTTGGTTAATATTTCAGATGCAATAGCTATGAATGCTACTCCAAAATATGCTCTTTTGGGACTTTCTTTGCCAAAATATTTAGATATGAAGCAAATTAAGGCTTTACAAAAAGGATTATTAAATACTGCAAAAGATTTTAAAATACAAATAATTGGCGGAGATACTATAGCTGGAAAAAATATTGATATTAGTGTTACAATTATATCAAAAATTAATCAAAAAGCTATTTATAGAAAAGGTTTAAAAAAAGGTGATCTTTTAGCTTTTAGTGGAAATTTAGGTGAAAGTTTAAAAGGTTTAAATATTTTATATCGAGGTGGTAAATTACATTCTAACCATCGTTTTATAAAGCCTAATTTAAGACAGAATTTTTTTTATGATATAGCTAAAAAAGTTAGAGTAAGTATGGATATATCAGATGGTTTAAATAAAGATTTATCAAGAATGCTTTTTTTAAATCAACTTAATGCAAAATTTTTTAAAAAATTAAATAAATTTATTTTAAATAGCGCAGAAGAGTATGAATTATTATTTGCTTTTGATAAAAAACACAAAGCATTTATACAAAATATGGCTAAAAAACATAGAGTTAAATTGAATATTTTTGCAAAAACAATAACAGGAAGGTATAAATTTTATGGAAAAGAGCATCATTTCTAAACCCTTATATGTATTAAAACATAGTCCAATAAATGTATATTTTTCTAAAAATAGCAATGATTTTGTGGTTAGAGAAAAGCCTTTATATGAATTTAGTGGCAAAGGCGAGCATTTGATCTTGCATATACAAAAAAAAGATCTTAGTACTAGTGAAGCTTTAAGAATTTTAAGCGAACAAAGTGGCGTTAAAATGAGAGATTTTGGATATTGCGGACTTAAGGATAAGCAAGGCTTAACAACGCAGTATATTTCAATGCCTAAAAAAAATGAAGAAAATTTAAAAAATTTTAAACACGATAAGATGAAAATTTTAGAAAGTTTTTATCATGATAATAAACTTAGAATAGGGCATTTAAAAGGAAACTCTTTTTTTATTAGATTAAAAAAAGTTTCAAAAGTAGATGCTTTAAAAATTGAGCAAGCTTTTAAAAATATTCAAGAACAAGGTTTTGCTAATTATTTTGGTTATCAGCGTTTTGGTAAATTTCAAGATAATTTTTTACAAGGTTTAGAGATTTTAAAGGGCAAAAAAATAAAAAATAAAAAAATGCAAGATTTTTTGATTTCTGCTTTTCAGAGTGAACTTTTTAATAAATATTTAAGTAAAAGAATAGAATTTTCTCATTTTATAAATGATTTTAACGAAGCAGAGATAAGACAAATTTATAATTTAGAAAAATCAGAAATTAAGAGTTTAAAAAAACAAAAACATTTTTTTAAAATTTTAAAAGGTGATGTATTGGGGCATTATCCTTTTGGAAAATGTTTTATATGCGAAGATTTACCAAATGAACTAGAAAGATTTAATAAAAAAGATATAAGTGTAATGGGGCTTTTGGTAGGCTCTAAAGCTTTTGAAGTGGGTGAAGGATTAGCTAAAAAATTAGAAGATGATATTTTTTCATCTGTTTATGAATTTAAAAATAAAATGCAAGGTTCAAGGCGTTTTATGTGGGCTTATTTAGAAGAATGCAAATACAATTATGATGAGGAAAAAGCACATTTTAACTTAGAGTTTTTTTTACAAAAAGGCTCTTATGCAACCGTAGTTTTAGAAGAAATTTTGCACATGGATATTTTTGAGCATACACATAATGCATAATTTTTAAAAATGATATTAAATATCAGAAAAAATTTATCTTTTATAAATTATAATAACAATTATCATTTTTATAAAAGGAAACTCAATGTCGGTTTTAGTTATTGGAGCAGATGAGATAACTCCTATTAAAGCAGTTTTGACAAATTTAGGTGCAAAAAATATAGAGCATTGGGATGCTAGAAATGAAAATAGAGTAAATAAAAAACCTATCCCTCAAAATACTGAATGTATAGTTATGCTTACAAGTTTTTTAAATCATAATACCATGAAAAAAATAAAAACAGAAGCAAAAAAACGCAATATACCTTTAGTTTGCGCAAAGCGTAGTGTAAGTTGTGTGTATTGTGAGTATTGTAAGGTTTTTGGCTTAGAGCAAGAATATCAATGCCTTAAAAAAGGTTAATTTATGTTTGGTTTTTATGGAAAAAATGAAATAATCCCTGAAATTTTTCATGATTTACATCAACAAAAAATAAATTATATTTTTTTAAATTTATATAATGCTTTGGTTGATGATGAAATGAAAATTGCCTATAAATACGCATATAAAGCTAATAGTTTAAGAAATATTTTTGAGTTAAAAATCAAGGATATGCTAAATCAAAAGCCTTTAAATTTCAAGAGAGCAAAATCTTTTTGCCCTTACTCGCACAAAATAATACAAGCGTTTTTGATGAACGAATTTTCTTTGCGTGATATTGGTGTAAAAATTCCAAAAACATCTTTAGCAAGACTAATTTACAATGTATTTTTTAATGATGGATTTATGATAAATACACAATTTGCCTTTGAAAGTTTTGTTTTGGATAAAATAAGCAAAAGCAACCAAAGTATAAAAATTAATTTTATAAAAGATATCATTATTTTAGATAATAAAATTGCAATCAAAGCTTGTTTTGTCATGGATAAAAATAATGATATACAAGGTGCTTTAAAATTTATACAGGAAAATAATTTTGAAAAATTCTATATTGTGTATCCTAGAAATAAAAATTTTACACAATGTATGGAAATCAAACATTTTTTATGCGAAAATAAAAAAACTTTGTTAAAATTAGTGCCTTATACTATTAATAACCAAATTTTAAGGAGAAAATAAATGTCAATAGCGGTAATTTATGGTAGTTCTATGGGAAATACTGAAGGTGCGGCGAATATGATTGCTCAAAAATTAGGAATTTCAGATGTATTAAATATAGCAGATATTGATGCAGATAAAATAAATTCTTATGATAAATTAATTTGCGGAACTTCAACTTGGGGAAGTGGAGATTTGCAAGATGATTGGGATGGTTTTGATTTTTCTGCTTTAAGTCTTAGTGGTAAGACTATAGCGGTTTTTGGTATGGGTGATAGTGAGAGTTATTCTGATACTTATTGTAGTGCTATGGGTAAACTTGCTCAAGCTTTAAAAGCAGCAGGTGCGAATTTAGTTGGTGCGGTATCTACTGGAGGCTATACTTTTGAAGCAAGTGATGCAGTAGAAGGTGATAAATTCGTTGGACTTGCATTAGATAATGATAACCATGAAGACTTAACTGAAAGTAGAATTGATGTTTGGATTGAACAAATCAAACCCTCATTTTCTTAATACAATATAGATGCTATAAACAGCATCTATATTATTTAAACTGAAAATTCTAGCTTTTTTGCTAATAGTATTTTATTATCAGTATATTTTGCCCATTGAATTTGTAAAGAAAATATTGAAGCTTTAGAAAATTTTGCAAAAGGAAATTTTTGAAAATATAAATTTTCTTGTTCTTTTGAAGCTTTAGAAAATTTAGCTTTAATTTGAACTCCTTTAATGAGATTAATAATATCTGTATCTAAAGCAATGCTTATGGCAACTTTTGGATTTTTATAAGAAAGCTTTATGTGTTTTGTATGCTCTTTGCTTGCAAAAACTAATGCTAGTGCTTTTTCATCAAAAGCATAATAACAACTTGCACAATAAACCCCATTATCCTCATCTATCATACTTAAATTTAATAATTTTTGAGAACGAATAAAATTTTTGATTCTTTCATCCATCATGTTTAGCTTTCAAATTTAAAATTTTTTGATAACTTAAATGAGTTAAAAAAATAACATAAAATACCTGTAAAAATAAGCCAAATAAAGGAATGCTTGATAGAATAAAAAACACTAATGTGCTTATTTTAAAATATAATGGTGATGAATTTTTATAAAATTCATTAAAATTTTTTTTATCTAAAACATTGCTAAGAACATCTAGTATTAAAAGTTTATGAAATAAATAGTAAAACACTCCATAGTAAATTATAATACTAACAAAAGGCATAATAAGTAAAAAAGTAGCTATTATAAATAATATACAAAAAAATAGTATAAATTTAAATGCTTTAAATAAAACTTCTAAAAAACTTATTTCATTTTCTATAGAATAATTATAGTATTTTTGGTTTATTTTTTTTACAATATAAGGAGTTAAAAAAGAAATAATAAACATAGTAAAAAAAACACAAGCAAATATTATTATGAAAAATCCGCCTATGGCACTTAAAAATGCTAAGGAAAATTGAACAATAGAAAAACTAAAAAACCATGCTAGAAAAGTTCCATTGATTATTTCATCAATATAAGAAAAAAATAAATCATAAGTATAAAATACTAAAAAACTAAATAAAATTAAACTAAAAACCAAAGGCAATAAAGAAAATTTTAAAAAAGGCTTGCTAAGAAAATCTTGCAAGCTTAAGTAAAAAATAGTCATTTTGCATCATTATAAGCATTTTGTAATTTTTTGTAAATTTCTTTATACTCTAAAGTTTCTTTTAAAATTTGACTTAAAACATCGTTATCTTCTATGCCGTTCCATATTTTTTTATACATACCTTCTTTATAACCATTTTCTTGTCTAAATTGATTGAGAATATTTTTTCCAATGTAAATTCTATAAAGTTCAAAGAAATTTAGGCCACATTTTCTAGCCAAAACAAAATACACACTTAAAAGCTCGCCTAAATCATAATCAAATCCACTACATTTGTGAATGATAAGTTCTATGTCGTTTAAAATTCCATAGATATCCGCATCAGTTGGATTGGAAGTTTCTTTGCAAAAATCATCAAAAAAAGTCACAGAAGAAACTTCTTCTGCGATGAAATTTTTATCATTTATTTGTTTTTCTTTATATTCTTCCAATATCAAACTAAGGATAAAATGCCAAATATCAACAATTTCTATGCGAACATTGTCCCAATTTGCAGGAGTGTGTATGCTTTTCCAGTGTTTCCATGCAAAAGAATCTATAAGCTCAGCACACTCCATATAAATACATCTTCTAAAACTTATTAATTTACCTTCTTTGGTGTAACCATTTTCCCAACCTATACCATTGGTATCATCGTTTAATTTTTGCTGGAGTTCTAGCATGCTTTTTAAAATATCTTTTACTTCCATTTTTTTCCTTATTAAGCGTAAAATCCAAATTCTTTATTATTTTCTTCTTCTTTTTTCTTTTCTTGATTTTCGTATTGTTTCCAAATTTCTTCTAGTAATTTTGCACTATCTTGAAAAATTTGTTTTTTAATATCAGCAAGATTGGTTTTATTCATTTCTTGTTTTAAGCTTTTATCCATGGTGTTTAAAAGTTCATGTAATGTAGCTTTTTTATGTTCATTGGTTTTTGATTCAGGTAATGCATTGCCAATTTTCATTGCAGTTGTGATTAATTCTTTTGGTTTTAAACTTCCTACTCTTGAGTTTTTCATAAATTCATCGATTTGAGGTTGTATTTTAGCTACTGCTTCTTTGATTTCATTTATATCATCTTGTGTTAGTTTTGTTCCAGTGTAAGAAAAGGAAAAACCAAATTGATTTCTAAGGTTTAAGGAAGCCAAATCTCCATCTTTTTCAAATTTTGCTTCTTTTTTGTCATACATTGAAAATGAAAGCTGATTACCACTTTTTGTTTTAATGTCCATTGAAAAACTTTGAGAATTTAAACTAGATATTTGCATTTTCTTCCTTTCAAATCAAGATAAAACTACATCGTCAAAATAGTTAAATCTTAAATAAAATTTGCAAAGTTTTTACTTTGCAAATTTCAAATATTTAGGGAGAAAAATATTTTAACATTAAGTTTTTAAATGCTCGTTAAATCCCAAAATATTTTTAGTAATTTTTCATTTTTTGTATGTATTAAAATTTCTTTTTTGTTATGATTGCTTTTACAAGCTTTTAGCGCTTGTTTTAAGTGCTCTTTTATTGAAAAAATCAACCCAAAGGCAATTGCATTTTTATCAAGGCCACCAAGCATATATATTAAAGGCATTCTAAGAGATTTTGATATGTCAATTTTTGCCTTGTCAGTAATAGTGGTTTTAAAATCAAATTTGCTAGGATGTTTAAATTTATAAGCTAAAGCAAGATCTAAAAACTCATCTAAATGGTTTAATTTTTTTCCACTAATAAATGGATATATAAAATAAAATAAATCTAATATATTATTGCTAGTTTTACTTTCATCATCGTAATTTTTTTGTATAAAATCATAATAATCTTTGAAATATTTTTGATAATTTTCACTTAAAATTATAGCCATTTTGGTTTTTGCAAAATTATTTAAAAAAACTTTAGGATTAGCTTCAAAACTAAAATCTAAAAAATTAATTTTTGTATTATTTTGATAAAAAATCCCACTGATATCACTTTCTAAATCAAGCAAAATATTATCAGAATTAAGCTCATTACTAGAGCTATTATAAGTTATTTTATCATCTAATATAATAGAAAAATCATTATAAGCAAACTCATTACTCATAGGTTTTTCATAAAAACCAAAATCATCCCAAAAATTTTCTTCACTACAAGCAATACAACCATGTCCTGCAGCTACTGGCCAAGATGTTTTGGAATTAAATTTAACTTTAGGGCAGTTATTGTAAGCATAAGGCCCTTTGCAGCCTATTTTAAAAAGACAATAGCCTTCTTTAATGCTTTCATCATCAAAACTTTGAGCAAAATTTCCTGCTTCAAATTTAGCCTTTCTTTCACATAAATCATGTAAGCATTTTCCATAAAGAGCTAAAGGTCTATTTTGCTCATCTAAAGCCATATCTTGCTCAAATAATATATAAAAACAAAGTGCTGCAATGATATTTACATCACTTGGAGGGCAACCTGGTATATTGATGATTTTTTCTTCTAAGACTTTAGAAATTCCTATACTTTTGGTAGGGTTTGGATGTGCAGCTTGAATTCCTCCATAGCTTGAACAAGTTCCCATAGCAAAAATTGTTTTAGCATTTTTAGCACATTTTTGTAAAATTTCATATCCATTTTCACCATGTGCTCCTATGGTTAGATAAAAAGGATCTATCGCACAAACCCCACCCTCAACAGCTAAAATAAAATCTTTTTTTTCTAAAACTTCTTCTAAATGTGATTCTGCTTGGTGTCCGCTTGCACTCATAAAGGTTTCATGATATTCTAAAGAAATAAAATCAAAAATTAAATCCAAAAAATCAGGCAATGAAGTTCTAAGTAAACTCTCACTACACCCTGTGCATTCACTTAAATGAAGCCATATAAGGCTAGGTGGGGTGTGAAGTTGAAAATATCTATGTGCTAAAGAGCTAAAATCATTTGGTAAACCTAAAATTTTAATGATGGAATTTACAGCCTCTAATGAGATATTTTTTTCTTCTTTATGTGAGTTTTCTAAAAGTGCAATTTTATGCTCTAATATGCTTTTTAATTCTTCATTGCCCAAAGACATTTTTTAACCTTTAGCTATTTGTATCATATTTAAAAAATCATTTGCATTTAATGCAGCTGAACCTATTAAAACTCCATCACAATTTTTTAAAGCACAAATTTCTTTAATATTGTTTTGATTAACACTTCCACCATATAAAAGTTTGGCTTTGGTAAATTCTCTTAAAAAATTAAGTATAGTATTGATATCATTAAGATTGGCACTTACTCCTGTGCCTATAGAATAAATAGGCTCATAAGCTATGATAAGTTTTTTATAAGATAAATCAATATTTTCTATTTGTTTTTTTAAAAAATCTAAGCTTTTGTTAGCATTTTTAGTTTCTAAACTTTCACCTATGCAATAAATAATGTTAAAATCAAGACTTTTAGCAAAATTAAATTTAGCTTTTAAAAAGCTTTCATCTTCATTTAAAGCTCTTCTTTCAGAATGGCCGATTAATACACTTTTGATATTAAATTCTTCTAAGTGAGTTTTACCTATTTCTCCAGTATAGGCTCCATTTTCACAAGGATAAAAATTTTGTGCTCCTTGATGAAAGGTGAAATTTGCTTTTAAAAAAGCTGTACTTGGTGGGAAGATGAAAATTTCATCTTCTTTATTTAAATTTTGATTTAATTCCTGAGCGTAAAGTTCAAAGCTTGATCTTGTATGATTACACTTTAAATTTGCTGCAAAAATCATTCATTATCCTTTATAGTCAAAGGTTTTACACCAGGAAGTTCCTTGCCTTCTATGAGCTCTAAAGAAGCTCCACCGCCAGTTGATATAAAAGTCATCTCATCAGCATCGCCTGCTCTTGCTACAACATCAGCTGTATCGCCACCACCTATTACCGTAGTTGCATGAGATTCGCTAATATAATGGCTCATTTTAATGCTACCTTTTGAGAATTTATCGATTTCAAAAACTCCCATAGGCCCATTCCACCAAATAGTTTGAGCATCAGAAAGTGCCTCTTTAAATAATCTTACACTAGCTGGACCTATATCAAGCCCCATCCAACCTGCAGGAATTTCTTGCACAGGAGTGTATTTCATCACTGCTTCTTGAGAACAAGTTTGTGCTGCTGTAACATCCACAGGAAGGTAAATTTTCACTCCTAAATTTTTACCTTTGAGTAAGATTTTATTTGCTTCTTCTATTAAATCTTCTTCTAAAAGTGAATTTCCTATATCATAACCCTGAGCTTTCAAGAAAGTAAAGGCCATACCTCCGCCGATGATGAGTTTATCCACTTTTGGAAGTAAATTAGTCAAAGCTTGTAATTTACCGCTCACTTTAGAACCACCCACTACAGCTACAAAAGGACGCGCAGGGTGTTTGATGAGATTGCTTGCAAATTCTATTTCTTTTTGGAGTAAAAAACCTGCACCTTTGTTTGCATTATCAAAGTATTTAGTAATAGCTTCAACACTTGCATGGGCTCTATGGCAAACTCCAAAAGCATCATTAATATAAACATCAGCCATAGAAGCAAGTTCTTTGGCTAAATTTTCATCATTTTTAGTTTCTCCTTTTTCAAAACGCAAATTTTCTAAAATTAAAATTTCACTAGGTTTTAATTCACTAGCTTTTTTCTTTGCATCTTCACCTATAACATCTTTAGCCATGATGACTTCTTTAGCCATTAAACGTGCAAGTCTTTTTGCAACCGGTTCTAAAGAATATTTTGAAGCTATTTCTTTTGGGCGCCCTAAATGCGAAGCTAGGATAACTGCACAACCATTATCCAAACAATATCTTATGGTAGGGATAGCTGAGCGAATACGACGATCATCTGTTATATTTAAAAACTCATCTTGAGGAACATTAAAATCACATCTAATAAATACTTTTTTCTTTGCCAGATCAATATCTTTAATCGATAAAATACTACTCATTTTAAGCCTTTGCCACAAATACTGCCATATCTACTAAACGAGAAGAATATCCCCACTCATTGTCATACCAAGCAACTACTTTAACAAAATCATCACAAATTACTTGAGTTAAATCACTTGCTACAATCGCTCCATATGAACAAGTTATAAAATCACTTGAAACTCTTTCTTCATCATCTACTAATAATAAACCTTTTAAATTGCTAGTAGCTGCTTTTCTAAAAGCTTCGTTGATTTCTTCTTTACTTACTTTTTTCTTTAAAGTTGCAGTCAAATCCACGGTTGATACATCAGCTACAGGCACACGCATGCTTTGGCCATGTAATTTTCCATCAAGTTCAGGCATAACAAGCTTCATAGCTTTTGCTGCACCAGTTGAAGTTGGGATGATGTTTTGTGCAGCAGCGCGCGATCTTCTTTTATCTCTTGCTTTTGCATCAATAATGCTTTGTCCATTTGTATATGCATGAATAGTAGTCATTAAACCTTTTTCTATGCCAAAATTATCTTGCAAAACTCTACAAATTGGGCCTAAGCAGTTGGTAGTACAACTTGCATTTGAGATGATACTTTCGCCTTTGTATTCATGTGCATTTACCCCTAAAACATAAGTTGGAGTTTTATCTTTTGCAGGTGCACTCATGATAACTTTTTGCACTCCATGATCTAAAAATCCTTGACATTTTTCCATGGTTAAGTGTGCACCAGTACATTCTAAAACAATTTGTGCACCATATTTTGCAAAGTCTAAATCAGCTACATTTCTACTTTTTAATACTTTTATTTTTTTATTATCAATTATTAAATCATCACCTTCGCTATCAACATTACCATCATATACTCCATGAATAGTGTCGTATTTAAAAAGATATTTTGTGAGTTCAATATCAGTAGTATCATTAATTGCTACAAGCTCAATATCATCGCGTTTCATGATAATTCTTGCAACACATCTTCCAATGCGTCCAAAACCATTTATTGCAACTTTTACAGCCATTTTCATTTCCTTTTTATGATTAAGTAGGTAAAATTCTACTAAAAAAAGGTTAAATTTTAATGAAAATCGCACTTTTTGGTGGTAGTTTTGATCCACCTCATTTAGGGCATAATGCTATAGTTTTTAATGCACTAACAAATTTAGAGCTTGATAAACTCATTATTATGCCTACTTTTATCAGTCCATTTAAGCAAGAATTTACTGCAAATGAACAAAGACGCTTAAAATGGTGTAAGATGATTTGGGGAGATTTGGAAAAAGTTGAAATTTGTGATTTTGAAATAAAAAAACAAAGACCTGTGCCTAGTATAGAAAGTGTTGATTTTTTGTATAAAACATATGAAATCTCAAAATTTTATCTTATTTTAGGAGCTGATCATTTACAAAGTCTTGAAAAATGGCATGAATTTGAAAGATTACAAAATTTGGTAGAATTTGTTATAGCTAAAAGAGATGATATTTTTATACCACAACATTTTAAAACCTTAGATACTAAAGTAGATATTTCTTCTTCTTTTATAAGGCAAACCTTGCAAACATCACAAGTTTGTGAGCAAATCAAAGAAGAAGTTAAGCTTTATTATTCTAAATTTAAAAATATTCAACAAAAGGAAAACAATGCAAGAAAGAATTAATAACATAGTACAGATTTTAGATGATAAAAAAGCAGATTTAATAGAAATTTTTGATATGCAAGATAAGGATTATTTTGTTAAATTTGTAGTAATTGCCACTACTATGGGAGAAAGACATGCGCTTTCTTTGATTGATGATTTAAAAACTAATCTTAAAAGTAAAGGTGAAGAGTTTTTAAATATAGAAAGTAGTGAAGAATGGAGTGTGCTTGATTTGGGTGATATTTTGATTCACTTAATGAGTGAAACTTATAGAGCAAAATACAATATTGAAGAATTTTTAAAAAGTTTAAATAAAGAAAATCATAACTAGGAAAAAAATTGGATAATTTAATTACTGAATTATCAGATTTAGCTAAAGAATATTTTGAAAATTCAGAATTTGAAAAATGTGATGAGGTTTTAAGTGAGCTTATAGCTTTTTGCAAAGGTGAAATTACACTTGCTCAAGATGGTAAAGTGATTTTTATAAGTGATGAAGATAAAGAGCGTTTACTCTTAGAAGCTTACCATAATAGAGCACTTTGTAGATTTAATTGTTTGAAATTTCAAGAAGCACTCAAAGATGCAACTATAGCTGTAGAATTTGATCCTAATAATGTATTTTTATTTAATCTTTTGGGTTTGTGTAATTTTAAGTTAGATTTATTACAAGAAGCACTTTTAGCTTTTAATAAAACCATAGCATTAGATAATGCATATTATTTAGCATATTTTAATAGAGCTAGAGTTTATTTGCTTTTGGATGAACAAGCAAAAGCTTTAAAAGATTTACAAATTTGTATTGATTTGGCTCCAAAATATTATATGGCTTATTATACTAGAGCTATTGCCTTGCTTAGTGTTGATCCAAAACAAGCTTTGATTGATTTTAAAAAATCCCAAGATTTAGGCTTTGAATCCTCGCAAATATTTTATTATCAAGGTGTAGCTTATGAGAATTTAGAAGATTATCAAAAAGCTGTTGAATTTTTTACTAAGATGATTGAACAAGATGAGAGTTTTGCTGATGCGTATTATAAAAGGGCTAATAATAAACGCAAAATTGATGATTTAGAAGGAGCTTTACAAGATTGCTTAAAATCCATTGAATTAGACAATGAAAATGCAATGGCATACTTAATTTTGGGGCATATTTATAAAGATTTAGAAAATATAGAATTATCAATAAATGCTTTTAAAAAATCTATTGAATTAGATGAAAATTTACAATATCCATGTTTTGCATTAGCTAGGATTTTATATGATTTAAAAGATTATGAACAAGCTTTGAAGTATTATGATAAAACCATTGAGCTTTATAAAGAATATGCCCAAGCATATATTAATAGGGGTAATACTAAAATTAATCTAAAAATGATTGAAGAGGCAGTGGAAGATTTTGATTTAGCAGCAAAGTATTATGAAAAAAGAGTAAAAGAGCATAGTTTTTCTATGTCAGAATTAGCAGAACTTGAACACGCAGTACCTTATGGTTTTTATCATTTGGGTAATAGCTTGTATGAGATAGACAAATATGATGAAGCTTTGATAAGTTATGAAAAAGCTTTGAAATATCAAAAAGAATATCCTGATGTTTTTTATAATAGAGCTTATTTAAAATCAGATCTTGAAAAATATGAGGAAGCTTTAGAAGATAGCGAGCTAGCTATACAATACTATAAAAAACAAAATAATACTCAAGATTATGCTAATTCTCTTTCTCAAAGAGCTTGGATTAAAAGCAAACTTGAGAGATTTCAAGAAGCTATGGATGAATACAATGAACTTATAAAATCATATAAAGATTATCTTGATTTAAAAGATGTGTTATTTGAAAGAGCATATTGTGCAAAAGAGCTTGAATCTTATGAAGAGTTAATAGCTTATTGTAATGCAGCATGCAAGGTGGATAAAGATAATTTTAAACTTTATTTTTGGCGAGGAATTGCTAAATATAATTTAAGCTTAGAAGAAGAAGCTATAGAAGATTTAAACAAGGCTTTAAAAATCGATAAAAACCATAATGGTGCAAAGTATTATAAAGGACTTTGTTATGAAGATCTTTATATGTTTGAAGAAGCCATAAAATGCTATGATAGCGTGATTTTAAATAATGAAGAAGACGATGAATCGTATTTTCATAGAGCAAAGTGTAAAAGAAATCTTGAAAAATACAATGAAGCTTTAAAAGATATTAATGAGTGTTTGAAGATAGTTGATGATATTGCAGAATATTGGATAGAAAAAGCACAAATTTTAAGCTTTTTAGGAAAATATGATGAAAGCTTTGAGGCAGCAAAAAAAGCAAGTGAGATAGAGCCTAAATCATATGAGTGTTATCATTTTATGGGTGCGGTTAAAGTATATTTACAAGATTTTAAAGAAGCTATAAAATATCTTAATATGGCTTTAAATTTAGATGAAAACCAAAATTGGACACATTATTATAAAGCAGAGTGCTTAAGAAATTTGGGTGAATTTCATGATGCATTGCAATGTTATGAAGATTGCTTAAAGATAGTAAATGAAAATACCGATGCTTTGGTGGGAAAAATTCAGTGTTTAGAAGAGTTAAAAGAATATGAGCAAGCTTTGGAGTGCACTAAAGAATTATTAAAATTTGATGAAGAAAATGAGTTTGCATTAAAAAATCAAGATATTTTAATGCAAAAATTAAAAAAGCAAAATAAAAAATGGTGGCAAATTTGGAATTAAAGCTTTGTCTGATTTCTTATTTAGATGGATTTAAAATTTGCACAAATAAAGTCTATTTGCTATTTTTAATAAAAACATGAGTTTTAAAAAAAGTTATCTCACCCTTTATATTAATATTAAATTCCAAAGGAATAAAAATCAAAGATGAGCCATTGTTAAGTTTGTAGTTTAATTGAGAATTTTTCTGATAATTTTTTAAGATTTTGTCAAAATTTTCAAGCTTTAAAAGTTCTTTTTCTTGAAGTAAAAAATACAAGGTATTATTATCAATCCTCATAAAATATTTAAAGTCACTTGTATTAGCAATAAAATCAAATAATACTTCATCATAATTGTCTTTTAATTTATGGTATTTTGGATGAAATTTTTTGGACATATTGTGAAATTCTATCTTTTGTGGTTTTAAATGAGTTAAGTTATAAGTTTTTAAAAAATCATCAAAACTATAGTTGTTGTTGTAATTTTTATCAAGATCATGCAAGGTGTTTTTGATATTTTTGATTTGATTGTAATATTGTTTGCTTTGAGTGTAGTTAAGATCTAAAGAGTATATAGAGTTTTCTATTTTTTGCAGTTGGTATTTTTGTGAAAAAATAGTGATATGATTTGCAAAAAATCCTAAAAATAGTGCCATAAGTGCAAGTAGATAAAAAGAAAATTTTAATGCTATTTTTTGCCTAAATACACTTAGATAATTTGCAATCAAAAGCCATAAATTTAAAGTCAATACAGCCAAACGCTCAGGTGTGAAGCCATATTGTATAATTCTAACTATAATGGCATAAAATACAAAAATATTTAACGATAATAACACAATAAAAAAGGCATAGAGTAATGATTTTTTGATTTTATAAAAAGATAAATTTATCCAAAGATTAATTAATAAAAAAATACCAAACCAAAGGCATAAATGAACTATACTAAGACTTTCTAAAAGATTAAATAACACTCCTAAACCATAAGCAAAAAGCATGATTATATATAAAATACTAAAAGTATTTAGTATAAAAATAAAAATTTTATTAAAAGAATAAGAAGTAAATTTGCCAAGCAAAAATAAAGAAAAAATTCCAGCACTAAAAAGCCATAATGATAAAACATGAGAATTTAATTTACTAGAAGAAATATCAAATAAAAAATTAAACGAACCATAAAATATAGCCAAAAATATACCAAAAATCAGCCAAAAACTTACACTAAAAGAAAGGGCTGCTAAAAAATGATGAAAATAATTAAAATCATATAATTTTCTTGCACATACTAAAGCTATGAGTGTCAGTGCTAAAGATACATAAAGAGTATTTTGAGTGTAAAATAGCAAATAATCTTCATCTTGTTTGAAAATAAAATGCAAAATTATATAGAAAGTTAGCCCAAAAAATAAAATCCAAAAATTTGTTATACTTTTATAAGTCTGTGTTAAATTTTCTTTTGCTTTAAAAAATGTTTCACAAAAAATAACAAAAAGAGTTAAAAATAAAAAATCGCTACATTGATATAAATTATGAAAAAATGCTATAAAAAACCAAAAAAATAAATAAAAAATAACTCCAAGTGGATGATGTAATAAAGCTATATAGCTAGAATTAATAAATTTTTTAAACATAAATATTTTTTATTTTTTTAAGTAAAATTGATACAAATCCTTCAAAATCAGGTAAATTTAAATCTTTAATTTCTCTTTGTTGCTTTCCCCATATACATTCTGGAAAAAATGCATCTTCTTTAAAGCGCGCCATAACATGAAAATGCACTTTTGGGACATAGTTTGCAAAGGAAGCTATGTTGATTTTTTCTGGTTTGTAGTATTCTTTAAGGCTTAATTCGCAAGCTAAAACATACTGAAAAAGCATATTTTGTAAAAAAGCTGGACAATCACTTAATTCTTTGTAATTTTCTTTAGTAAAAATTTTTACCCAAGGAATTTGAGAATTTTCTTTTTCTATAAACAAATAATCATTTTCATAAATCATATTAACTCTTAAAAAAGACTAGGATTATTCCTAGTCTTTTGATTATTTTTTTGGTCCTATCATTTTTGTAGGATCTACAAATTTAGCAAAATCTTCCTCACTTACTAAACCAAGTTCCATAGCACTTTCTTTTAAAGAAATGCCTTTTTTGTGAGCATTTTTTGCTACTTTAGCTGCATTTTCATAGCCAATGTGCGGATTTAATGCAGTTACTAGCATTAAAGAATTATGTAAATTATAATCAATTTTTTCTTTATTTGGCTCTATGCCTACTGCACAATGGATATTAAATGAATGCATAGCATCAGCTAGCAAATCAAGACTTTGTAAGAAATTATAAATAATCACAGGTTTAAAAACATTAAGCTCAAAATTTCCTTGACTTGCACCAATTCCAATAGCCGCGTCATTTCCCATAACTTGCACTGCAACCATAGTTAAAGCTTCACACTGAGTAGGATTAACCTTACCTGGCATGATAGAACTTCCTGGTTCATTCTCAGGTATGTTTAACTCCCCAAGACCACATCTTGGGCCACTTGCTAGCCATCTAATATCATTTGCTATTTTCATTAAATTCGCAGCCAAACCTTTCATAGCTCCATGAGTAAAATTAATCGCATCATGGCTTGTTAGAGCATGGAATTTATTTGGGCTTGAAACAAATTTAGTACCTATTAGTTTGCTTAATTCTTCACTTACTTTTTCACTAAGTTCTGGATGAGCATTTAAACCTGTACCAACAGCTGTTCCGCCTATTGCAAGTTCTCTTAATGTAGGCAAAGAAGCGATGATTTGTTCTTTTGAGTGAAGTAGCATAGACAAATATCCACTAAATTCTTGTGCTAAAGTAAGTGGCGTAGCATCTTGAAGATGGGTTCTTCCTATTTTGATAATTCCATCAAATTCTTTTACTTTTTTCTCAAAAGTTGCTATAAGCTCATCTAAAGCAGGGATAAGTTTTTTTTCTACTTGTTCTACTGAAACTATACTCATAGCGGTTGGAAAAGTATCATTTGAACTTTGACTCATATTAACATGATCATTTGGATGAACGAGTTTTGCTTTTCTAAAATCTCCACCCATGATTTCAGTCGCACGATTTGCTATAACTTCATTCATATTCATATTGCTTTGCGTGCCTGAACCTGTTTGCCATATTGCTAGTGGAAAATTATCATCAAATTTGCCTGCTACGATTTCATCGCAAGCTTGCACGATGGCATTTTTTTTAGCATCATCTAATTTTCCAAGTTTATTATTTACCAAGGCCAAAGATTTTTTAAGATTTGCAAAAGCATAAATTAAAACTTTTGGCATTTTTTCACAACCAATTTTGAAATTTTCAAAACTTCTTTGAGTTTGTGCTCCCCAATATTTGTCATTAGGAACTTTAATTTCTCCCATAGTATCATGTTCGATTCTATATTCCATGGTTTTTCCTTAGTGTTAAAATGATATATAGTATTTAAGCCAAATAAACCCTAAAGTTTGCTTATAATTTAAGAAGTATTTATAAATTTATTTATTAAAGTGTAGTTTTTTCAAACTACACAAAAATTATTCTACGGTGACGCTTTTTGCTAAATTTCTTGGCATATCTACATCATTGCCAAGTCTTATAGAAACTTCTAAAGCTAGAAGTTGTAATATTACCATCATTTCAAAAAATTCACACATGTAGTGTTCTTGTTTTGAAGTTCTTATAAAATCATCGCTTAAATCAAAATCAAGCGGAGAGATAGCAAGTAAAGTAGAATCTCTTGCAGCAAGTTCTTCTACATTTGATTTGGTTTTTTCATAAAGACAATTTTGTGGCATTAAAGCAACGGTGAAAAGCTCACTATCTGCTAAAGCAATGGGCCCATGCTTCATTTCACCTGCTGGGTATCCCTCAGCATGCAAGTATGAAATTTCTTTTAATTTTAAAGCTCCTTCTAGTGCTAGTGGGTAAAACACATCTCTTCCTATAAAGAAAAAACCATGTCCATGTAGATATCTTTTTGAAATTCTATGCACTTTTTCATGCAGGCTTTGTTCGACTTTAACTATACTTGGCAAGCTTCTTAGCGCTTTGATTTCTTTACTCATATCTAAATTTATTTTTTGTGCAAGATAAATTGCAAGCATCCATAAAGTCGCTACTTGAGTAGCAAAGGCTTTGGTTGAAGCTACGCCTTTTTCAATGCCCGCTCTAGTAAGTAAAGATATGTCAGCTAAACGCACAATGTTGGAATTATCCACATTGCATATTGCTAAAGTTTTAACTCCTTGTGCTTTTGCTATTTTTAAAGCTTCTAGTGTATCAGCTGTTTCACCACTTTGAGAGATTACTACAAAAAGAGTATTTTTACCTATAATGGCTTCTCTATATCTAAATTCACTAGCTACTTCAACTTTAGTTTTAATTTTTGCAAGTCTTTCAAGTAAATAAGCTCCGCTTAATGCTGCATGATAGCTTGTTCCGCAAGCACAAAGTGTGATTTCATCTATGTTTTGTAAAAGTGTCTCATTTATATCTTCAAAAACAACTTGCTCACCTTGCAAACGCCCCATTAAAACTTCACCTAAAACTCTACTTTGTTCATAAATTTCTTTTTCCATAAAAAATCTGTAGCCATCTTTTTGTGCAAAACTTTTATCTTGACTTAGAGCTACAAAAGTAGGTTGTATGCAAGCTTGCTCATGGCAAATTTTACATTCGTTTAAATTCACATATCCATAATCTCCATCTTCAAGATAAGCTACTTTATCTACCAAAGAAACCAAAGGAGCATCACTTGATGCAAAATAATACTCATTCTCATCGCCATTTTTACCAATAATCAAAGGCACAGCATTTTTAGCAAAATATATAGTATTAGGATCTTTTTTACTTACAAGTAAGATTGCAAAAGCACCTCTTAATTCAGCTATAGTTTTTTTAAAAGCATCAAAAGGCTTTAGATTATTTGCGTAGTATTCAAATAAATGCACAATTACTTCAGTATCAGTTTGACTTAAAAAATTAACCCCTTCTTTGGTTAATTTTGTTTTTAACTCTTGATAATTTTCTATAATTCCATTGTGTATAACGCAAGAGTATTGTCCTAAATGAGGATGAGCGTTGATTTCAGTTGGTTTTCCATGAGTTGCCCAACGCGTATGTCCTATAGCTAGTCCAAAGCCATCACTACTGAAATTTGCTGTTTTATTAGCTAAATTTTCCAATTTTCCAACGGCCTTGAAAAAGTCTAATTCCCCATTTTTCATCACTGCTATACCAGCACTATCATAGCCTCTATATTCAAGCTCTTTTAAACCATCTAATATGATTTGTTTTTTTTCTTTGTTACCTATGTAGCCTACTATTCCACACATTCTTTACTCGCTTATTAATGATTTAAGAATTTGATCTTTATAATCTTGCAAACTTTCGTTTTTGTGCAAAATTAAAACATTTCGCGTTCTTTCTTTTATGGTTTGAATTTTTGCTGCGCTTAGTGCAATGTCGTATTTTGCAAGCACATCCATCACATATGCCATTAAACCTTTTTGATCTTTTGTGTTTAAGGTTATTTTGGCATAGCTTTTGGAATAATTCATATCTAATTTTAATTCATCTTTTTTAATGCTTGGTTTTTTAAGTTGTTTTTGTACTTTTGTATGGAGTTTTGAATTCAATAAATTTTCCAAACTTTCCTTTTGTGTGTTGCTAACTATGTCAGAATACTCAAATTTAAGATATATTTTTTCATCAAATAACTCAAAAAAGCTCATAAAAACTAAATTTAAAGAACTTAAAGTGTTAAGTATGTTTTCAAGATTGTTTTTTCTATTCATAATGAGTTCTAAAGTAAAATTTTCTTGATTATCAAGCCAAAATGCAAAATTCTCATTTTGTGCAATTTGTGCAATTTTAATAATATTTTCAAAACTATTTTTGATAAAAAATAAATTTGATTTAATATGCAAAATATTGTTTTGACTTTGCTCATCAAGATTTAAAAAAGCTTTACTTCTTTTTAAAGTTTGTTCTTTTTTTACTCTTCTTTGGCTTTCATCGATTAAATTTTCATCTTCAAAACCTTCATAGGCATTTTGATATAATCTTTCTAAACTTTTATAGTAAAAATGATTTTCTATACCTAAAGCTTTAGCATTACAAAAAGATAATTGATGTAGCACTTTTAAAGTTTTAATATCGTTTAGTTTTGAAATAAAATTTAAAACAATGGTAGAATTATAAATATCTTCTTTTTCAATGATATCTTTAAAAGCATTGAAATTTTTTAACAATCTTAATCCAAAATCTAAATCATCATTATGAATATTAAATTTTATCATATAAGCTCTGTAAATATTAGCTAGGGAAATTTCATTTTCTTCGTTTATTGCACTTAATAATATAGTAAGTTTTAAAATTAATAAAGTTTTAGTATCAAAATCATGTTCTTTTTCTTCAAAATATTTCAAACAAAGTAAAGCTCTATCTATGGCACTATATATTCCTTCTTCTTCGAGTAAAAATCTACTTTGAGTTAAAGGTTTGCAAAAATCTTTTAAAATATTTGCATCATTTAAAAGTTTTAAAATGCTATAAGAATATTTTCTTTCTAAAATAGCTTTAAAAAAATCCAAAATTTCCCCATTATTTTTAGCTCTTTTTAACGCAAAAACCAAATTAATATCAAAATGATAGTTTTTATCTTCTAACAACAAAATATCTTTTAAAATTTCACTTAAATTTTCTTCTTTTTTTGAATAAATAAATAAATCATTTTGTTCTAAACAATTTATTTGCTCTTTATAATGTTTTTCTTGAATACATCTTGCTAAAAAGTGAGTATAAATTCCACAAATTTGCATAGATTGTAAAGCTTTTTGAGTTAAAATGGATCTTAAGTCTAAATTTTTTTTCTCTTTTTTTTGCATTAAGTTAGCAAGCTCTTGAGAATTTTGCACTAAAAATAAATTAGTATTTTTACCCTCTAAAAGATTCATTGCGCATTTAAGTGAAAATAAAAAATCGCTCGCTAATTTAAATTCGCTTAATTCTTTCTCGTTGATAAAATAAAGCATGTAATTTTTAGGAGTATCTTTAAGCAAAATATTTAAATTTTCTATTTCTAGTTGTTCATCTAAACCGCCAAAATTTTTATTAATATCAAATTCTTGTTTTAGTAAAGGTTGTAAAAATGGATTGAAATCTTTTATTATTTTTAAAACAAATTCTTCTTTAAATTCTTCTTGAACTTGGATAATTTTTTCTTTTATTTGTTTGAATAAAATTTTAGAACCACAAATATATCTATGTTGTATGATATTTTGTTTTAGCTCGTTTTTAGCTATATTATAAAGCCCATTAATTTCACAAACTTGGTAATTAATGTTAAGATTAATATCACTTAAAGCACTTATAAAAGCCTTTATTAATGGTTTGATATTATAAGCTTTTATATCTTTATATATAAATAACAAATCAATATTTTCTTTTATACTTAAATTCATCTTAGCATATTGTTTAATAGCAATAACACAAAAGGGAAATTTATCATTATGCGGAAAAAAATCATCAAAAAAATCATTTAAAATAATCTCATAAGTATCTTCGATAAAACGATCAATTTCTTTAGAATGATAAAAACTAAATGAGCCTTGTTTTAAAAAAAGTCTAGAACAATATGCTTCATAGTCTTTTAAAGAATTTTTTAATTTATGAATTTTTTGTATATCAAGAGCCAAGATTTAATCCTTAGTTGAAAATTTGTATATCATACCAAAAATATTTTGTATTAAATTTTAAGTAAGTTAAAATTATAATTGTGATTTTAAACAAAATAAATAATTAAGAGCATGAATATGATTATAGAAAAATTAGAAAAACAAGAAAGATTAAACGAAGAAGAGGCTAATAAACTTTGGGATTTAGATCTTTTTACGCTAGCAAAATACGCTCAAAAAATCCGCACACAATTACATGGAAAAAAAGTTTATTTTAATATAAATCGCCATATTAACCCTACAAATATATGTGCTGATACTTGCAAATTTTGTGCTTTTTCAGCGCACAGAAAAAACCCTAATCCTTACACTATGTCGCATGAAGAGATTATGAAAATAGTTGATGAAACGGTTTTAAGAGATACAAAAGAAATTCATATTGTTTCAGCACACAATAAAAACACATCATGGCAATGGTATTTAGAAATTTTTAAAATGATTAAAGAGAAATATCCATTTTTACACATCAAAGCTTTAACTGCTGCTGAGGTTGATTTTTTAAGCAGGGCTTTTAATATGAGCTATGAAGAAGTGATAGAAAAAATGCTTGAATATGGTGTTGATTCTATGCCAGGTGGTGGGGCCGAAATTTTTGATGAGGAAATTAGAAAAAAGATTTGCCATGGTAAAGTAAGTAGTGAAAATTGGTTAAAAATTCACAAACTTTGGCATGATAAAGGCAGACAAAGTAACGCTACAATGCTTTTTGGGCATATAGAAAGTAGAGAAAATAGAATCAACCACATGATAAGATTAAGAAATCTTCAAGATCAAACAGGTGGTTTTAATGCTTTTATTCCTTTGCTTTGGCAACAAGATAATAGCTTTATTACGGGTAAAAAACCTCTAGGTTCGGTTGAAATTTTAAAAACCATAGCTATAGCAAGAATAGTTCTTGATAATGTTAAAAATATCAAAGCTTATTGGGCAACTATGGGTATAAATTTAGCTATGGTAGCTCAAGAATTTGGCGCAAATGATTTAGATGGAACTATAGAAAAAGAAAGCATACAAAGTGCAGGCGGTGCAAAAAGTGCTAATGGCTTGAGCTTAAAAACTTTTATAGAAATGATACAAAGTTCAGGTTATATAGCTATAGAGCGAGATAGCTTGTATAATGAATTAAAAACATATTAAGGAATAATATGGATTTTTTTAAACTTAAAGAAAATAAAACTGATGTAAAAACTGAAATTTATGCAGGAATTGCCACCTTTTTGGCAATGATTTATATTATCCCTATTAATGCTAATATCATGAGTGCTTCGGGTATGCCCTTAGAAGCTTTGATTGTTGCAACGGCTTTAGTAACTATCATAGCAACAGCTTTCAATGCTTTTTTTTCAAATACTCCCGTTGCAATGAGCGTGGGAATGGGTTTAAATGCGTATTTTACTTTTAGCGTGTGTAAAACCTATGAAATTCCTTGGCAAAGTGCATTAGGTGCTGTATTTTTATCCGGACTTATTTTTACTTTACTTTCTTTTACTAATTTTAGAATTTGGGTAATTAAAAGCATACCAAATGATTTAAGAAAAGCTATTTCAGCGGGTATTGGCGTGTTTATAGCCTTTATTGCGTTATCTCAAATGGGAATTATTGTAAAAAATGAATCTACTTTAGTAAGTTTGGGAGATTTTTCTAGTTCTAAAGTTCTTTTTGCTTTATTTGGCTTATTTTTGGTGTTTATTTTTTGGGCTTGGAGAATTAAAGCAGCATTTATTTTAGCGGTTTTATTGAGTGCTTTGTGTGCTTGGATTTTTGGTATTGATAATGCTAAATTTCCAGAGCAGCTTTTGTCTTTACCAGTGATTAGTGGAGAAAATGGTTTAAGTGCTATATTTGGCAAGCTTGATATTAAGGGTGCATTAGAACTTAGTATGATACCTATAGTATTGACTTTTTTTGTTACCCAGCTTTTTGATAGTATAGGCACTATTACGGGGGTAGGATCAAGAGGAAAAATTTTTGATGATCCAAAACTAGGTGAAAAAAAATTAGGCAAAACCCTAGGAGCAGATGCGGCAAGTTCAGCTGTAGGAGCTATAGTTGGCACATCAACCGTTACAGCATTTGTAGAAAGCTCAGCAGGAGTTGAAGCAGGTGGTAAGACAGGACTTACTGCCTTAGTAACTGCTGTATGTTTTATTTTTACTTTATTTTTACTTCCGGTATTTAAAGCCATTCCTGCAAATTCTATTTATCCGGTTTTGGTTTTAGTTGGAGTTTTAATGTTTATGGAGGTTGCAAGTATTAATTTTAAAGATAAAGCTATTGCAGTAAGTGCGTTTTTTATCATTATAATGATGCCACTTACTTATTCTATCACTACAGGTTTTGCTTTTGGTTTTATTGCTTATTTATTTATGCGTATAGTGCGGAAAGAATTTGAAAAAATCAATTTCGGTATAGTTATTTTAAGTGCAATTTCATTGCTTGTTTTTTTATTACAATTTATAGGAAATTAAGATGTATTATTATTCTTACGAAGAATTTCAACAAGAAATTATCCCTTTTACTCAAAAAATTAAAAATGAATTTAATCCTGATGTTTTGCTTGCCATTGCAAGAGGGGGGATGACTTTAGGACATTTTTTAGCAGAAGGTATGGATAATAGAAATTTATTTTCATTAAATTCCATTCATTATGAAGATACTAAAAAGCTAGATACAATTAAAATTTTTAATATTCCTGATCTTAGTGCGTATAAAAAAATTCTTTTAGTAGATGATATTATAGATAGTGGTGAAACTATGATAGAAATTAAAAGAGTTTTAATGGAAAAATATCCTCATTTAGAACTCAAAGTAGCTAGTGTTTTTTATAAAACTTCTGCTTTGTTAATCCCTGAATTTTATATTAAAGAAGCAAAAGAATGGATAGAATTTTTTTGGAGTATTAAAATTTAGTTCAGTATAAAATAAAATTATTATAATAATATTTTAAATGAATTTTGTTAAAGAAAGGATATTTAATGAGTTTAACAAGAAGGAAATTTTTAAAAGGACTTGCTGCTTCTTCGGCAATTGCTTCTATTAATCCTTTATTAGCTGCAAGTGAGGGAACGAAATTTTATAATACTAAAAAAATTCCCCATGCTACACATTTTGGTGCTTTTTGGGCTGAAGTAAATTCAGAAGGAAAGCTTATAAAAGTTACACCACAACAATCTGACAAACATCCTTCAGTGATTACAGATGCAATCATCGATAGAACTTATTCAGATACTAGGGTAAAGTATCCTTGTGTTAGAAAAAGCTTTTTAGAAGGAAAAAAAAGACCTAAATTAAGAGGCAAAGAGCCTTTTGTAAGAGTAAGCTGGGAAAAAGCTTTAGAGCTTGTATTGCAAAAATTAAAAGAAACCCCTATTGAAAATTTATTTAATGCTAGTTATGGTGCTTGGGGGCATGTAGGTTTATTGCATAATTGTAACTCTGTAGCAGGAAGATTTTTCAATACTGCTTTAGGTGGCCATATCGGCACTGATGGCGAGTATAGTAATGGAGCTGCCGGTAAGGTAAATGCTAGTATAGTAGGGGATTTAGAAGTTTATTCTTTACAAACTTCACATGAGGTTATTTTAAAAAATACCCAAGTGTATGTTTTATGGGGAGCTGATCTTTATAAGTGTAATCAAATTGATTTTAAAGTAGCAAATCGTGGAAATGATGAATATTATAAAAAATACAGCAAATCAAATATTAAATTTATTTCAATTGATCCTCAATACACCCAAACAGCAGAAATTTTAAACGCCCAGTGGATTAAAATTCGTCCAAATACTGATGTTGCTTTAATGCTTGGTATGATGAATTATCTTTATAAAAGTGGAAAATATGATAAAAAATTCATAGAAAAATATACTGATGGTTTTGATAAATTTTTACCTTATTTACTTGGAAAAACTGATGGAATTGACAAAACTCCAGCATGGGCAGCAAATATCACAGGGGTTGAAGAAAATATTATCACTGCTTTAGCAGATACTTTTGTAAAAAATAGAACTTTCTTAGCAGGTAATTGGGCTATGCAAAGAGCACATCATGGAGAACAAGCTGATTGGACTTTAATGGTTTTAGCTTCTATGATAGGTCAAGTAGGTTTACCAGGTGGAGGTTTTGGTTTTTCTATGCATTATTCAGGTGGTGGCCAAGCATTTTCAGGTGTAAGATTACCAGTAGGTTTGCCACAGGGTAAAAATAATCTTGATACCAATATTCCTGCAAGTAGAATTTCAGAAGCTATTTTAAATCCAGGTAAGAAAATTAAATTTAAGGGTAAAGAAATTACTTATCCTAAAATAAAAACAATGTATGTAGTAGGAGCTTCTGTTTTGGGTCACCATCCAGATACTAACGAGCTTATCAAAGCTTTAAGAACTCTTGATACCTTGATAGTCCATGAGCCTTGGTGGACTCCTATGGCAAAAATGGCTGATATAGTATTGCCTTCAACTACTACTTTAGAAAGAGATGATATAAGCTTTGGTGGTTCTTATTCTCAAGATTATGTATATGCTATGAAAAAAGTTATTGAACCTTATTTTGAAAGTAGAAATGATTATGATATTTTTGAAGAATTAGCAAAAAGAATAGGCGAAAGAGAGCACAAAAAATTCACAGGCGGTAAGACAAAACAACAATGGCTTGAAGGATTTTATGGAAGAAGTGATTGTCCTTATTATATGGAATTTGCTGATTTTTGGAAGCAAGGCTTTATTCATTTTGAGCCACCAAAAGAAGCTTATAATTTTGTAAGACATTCTGAGTTTAGAGCTGATCCAATAGCAAATAAACTTGCAACAGAAAGTGGTAAAATTCAAATTTATTCTCCAAAATTTGAAAAATATGGCTTAGATGATTTTAAAGCACATCCAACTTGGTTTGAACCTGCAGAATGGCTTGGAAATGAAAAATTAGTTAAAAAATATCCTTTTCATTTGTTAAGTCCACATCCAAGATATAGAGTGCATTCTCAACTTGATAATACTTGGGTAAGGGATTTATATAAAATTCAAGGTAGAGAACCTGTGGTGATTAATACAAATGATGCTAAAAAACTTGGTATTACTCATGGAGAGGTTGTAGAAGTATATAATGATCGTGGTTCACTTTTAGCAGGTGCTTTTGTAACAGATAATATCATGGAAGGAGTTATTAGCATACAAGAGGGTGCTTGGTATGATCCAGAAGACATAAGCGATAGCAAACCAAGATGTAATGCAGGGCATGTAAATGTTTTAACAAGTTCAAGACCAACTTCTACTATGGCTCAAGCTACAAGCGTAAATACTTGTCTTGTAGGAATTAAAAAGTTAAAAGAAGTTATAAAGCCATATAACTCAACTACACCACCAGAAATTATAGGAGCTTAATTATGAAGAAAATTATATTAGCATTAACTTTTTTAACTAGTATTTTATTTGCTAAGGATATGTTTATTTTTAATGAAAAAGTAGATCTTTTAGATAGCACTAGTAAAAATGTAGTAGGGCAAATTTATGAAGGTTCTAAAGTTGAGCTTTTAAAAGAAGAGGGTGAGTATTCTTTAATCAAAGTTAAAGGTGAAGTAGTTGATTCAAATCCAAAAAGTCTTGCTTACACTAAAGATGGAATTTATCTTTTACTTACTTTAAATTCTGCAAATGCCAGTAATGAAATGGAATTTTTGGTAAAAAGCAAGGATTTAACTGATAAAGAAATTCTTGCTTGGGATGAAATAGAATTAACTTATTATGATACTTGCACAAGTTGCCATGCAGCTCACAAACCAAAAGAACACTTAATGGAAGAGTGGGATGCGTATTTATCAGCTATGCAAGGATTTGCAAAAATTACCGATGCAGAAAAAAATAGAATTTTAAGATTTTTACAATCTCATGCAAGTAATGGACCTGTAAAACTTGATTAAAAAATGAAAAGGTATTTAGCCACAATTTTATTTTTAGATTTTTGTGCTTTATTATATGGTATAAATACTTTATCCATCAGCTATAATGAAGCACAAATTTATTTTTATGAGCATAGCTTAGTAGCTATGCTTGCTAGGTTTGGAACTGCAATTTTAGGACAAAATGATTTTGGTTTAAGAATTCCTTTTGTGTTATTGCATTCTTTAAGTTGCATATTGCTTTATATTTTAGCGCGTAAATATACCAAAACTTCTTTTGATGCTTTTATCTCTGTAGTGCTTTTTATCTTACTGCCAGGAAGTGTTGCTAGTGCCTTGCTTATTAATGAATCTAGTATTGTTATTTTTTTTACGCTTTTAATTTTAGTTTTATTTGAATATAAAAAGACAATTTTATTTTATTTATTTTTGTTTTTAGTCTTATTTGTTGATGGAAATTTTGCCATTTTGTATTTGTCATTTTTCTTTTATGCAATTTACAAAAAAGATAAAATTCTTATTGGAATTTCTTTATTATTATTTGCAATTGCTATGAGTATTTATGGTTTTGACACAAGCGGTAAGCCTAAGGGGTATTTTTTAGATACTTTAGGAATTTTTGCAGCATGTTTTTCACCTTTGATTTTTTTGTATTTTTTTTATGTTATATATAGAGTATTACTTCAAGATCAAAAACCACTTTTATGGTTTATCAGTGCGACTACTTTTATTTTTTGCTTGATTTTTTCTATTAGACAAAAGTTGTATTTGGAAGATTTTTTACCTTTTTGTGTGGTTTGTACTCCTCTTTTAATCCGTTATTTAATGTCTTCTTATCGTTCAAGAATGCCTCAACTACGCTTAAAGCATAATATTTTTATCGAGTGTTCTTTGGTATTTTTAGTATTTTTTTATTTAGGGATTATATTTAATCATAGTTTTTATTATTTTTTAAAAGAGCCAAAAAAACACTTTGCTTATGATTATCATATAGCAAAAGAATTAGCATTAAAGTTAAAACAAAGAGGTATTACAAAAATAACAGCACAAAATGAAGAATTAAATTTAAGATTAAAATTTTATGGCATAGAAAAGGGAAAGGATAAATTATATCAAACAAACAAAATAACCAAGCTAAATATAAAACTAGCCAATCACAACTTATACTATGCTATAAAATGAAAAAAGCTTTTTCTTTACTAGAATTAATCATCGTTAGTATGATACTTTCTATAATTTTTTCTATGGGATATTTTTATTTAAAACCAGATTATTTACATTTAGGTGCTGAGCAAATTTTAAATGATATAAAATACACTAGACACTTAGCGCTAATGCAAAATGATTTTAGAGTTAAAGAATTTAACATTGCCAAACGAGAGTGGTATCAAGCTAAATGGCAAATTTATTTTATACGATCAAAAACAGCTACCAATAACGAACAAACTTATACGATTTTTTTAGACAAAAATGGCGATGGCAATGCAAATATAGGAAAAAATATAATTAATAAAGACAGAGAAATTGCAATTGATTTAATCAATCCAAATATATTAATGAATTCAGGACAAAGTGGAGTTATATCACAAGGTGATTCTAAGGCTAACCCTAAATACAATATAGAAAAAACTTATGGTATATCTAAAGTTACTTTTGAAGGTTCGTGTAAGGGAAGTACTAGATTAGTTTTTGATGATTATGGACGCTTGTATTCTCCATTAAAAAATGCTTTAAGAAGTTATGATAAATTACTAAATTTCAATGATAATTGCATTATAAAATTATCAAACAAATCAAATAAGCACATTTGTATTGTTATAAATCCCCTAAATTCTTATGCTTATATTCCACAATTTAACAACAATAAGCAAATGATTAACATAAACAATAAAATTCTAACTTGTGAAAATTTGTAACCCTACCTCTTTCGTTTCTAAACATTTACCTTCAAAGAGCATAATTACATTTGTAAAAGCAAACATTCATAGATAACTCCTTAGTTTTTAAAGATCTAGTTTTTCTAGATCTTTAAAGATTTATATAGCTATAAGTCTATATAAACTAACTAAGCTACACATTTTCTTTAGTTAATTAATAAATATTTCTTTATTTTAAGAATTCTTATATAAAACTATGCTATAATACTCTCCATAGTTTTAATTTTAATAAGGAGAATTCTCATGAAACTAGTTAAACTTAGTTTAGTAGCAGCTTTAGCTGCAGGTGCTTTTTCAGCAGCTAACGCTGTTTCACTTGAAGAAGCTATAAAAGATGTTGATGTATCAGGAATGTTTAGATACAGATTCCAATCTGATAGACAAGAGCAAGGTAATGTAATTAGCGATGGTTACAACAGCTCTAAAAACAACGAGCACAAATTTAAATCTCAATTAAATTTCAAAGCAGCTTTAGATGATAACTTCAAAGCTTTTGTTCAATTCCAATATGGCCAAACAACTGACTATGGTTTTGGTCAAGGAACAACAGGAACAGATACTAAAAGTCCTTTTGTTGTTAACCAAGCTTACTTAGAATACACTAACGAAGCTTATGCTACAAGCTTAACTTTCGGTAAAATGGAAGTTGGTTCAATTTGGACTGATGATGCTGTAGGAACAGGTGCTAAAGTTGTAAATAATTCTATAGAAGGTTTAACTTTCGCAGGTTATTGGTTTGATGCATTTAACTGGAACAATGATGGTGATTATACAGATACAAAATTACCTAAATCATCATTATATGGTGCTGCTGTATTAGGTGATTTTGATCCATTTGCTTTCCAATTATGGGCAGCTTATTCAGCTAATAATGCATTCTTATATGCAGTAGATGCTAGCTATAAATTTGCATTCAATGATATGAACTTCAAAATCCAAGGTCAATACCTAGGAAATAGCTTAGATAGCGATTTTGAAAAATTCTACAATCATGGTGTAGACAATGGTAACTTCTATGCTGCTAAATTTAGCGGACAAATCTCTGCTTTTGATTTCCAAGCAGGTTTATTAGGCTATGGTGATAAAGATAAACAAACTGTAGTTACTTTAGAAGATACAGGTAGAGTTATCGCTCCAGGTCAACAAATTTTCTATGCTAAAAATACTAGCCAATTAACTCATGTATATGGTGAAAACTTCTTCTATTTTGCAGGTTTAGGTTATACTTTTGCTGAAACATTAAGAGTAGGATTTGACTATATTGGTGGTAAAACTGAGCAAACAAATAAAAATGATATAGACAAAAACGAATTTGTAGGTAGTGTATCTTATGCTTATAGTCCAAAACTTACATTTAGTGGATTCTATTCTTATTTAACAGAAGATTTCAATACAGCTGGTACAAGCGATAAAGATGATCAATTCATCAGACTTGAAGCTTTATATAAATTCTAATTACAAAAGCTAAGCCTTATAGGCTTAGCTTATAATATCTCTAAAACTATCTCTTCTTTTAATCCTTGTATTTTTATATCTTTTATTTTTAACTCATTTGGTAGATTATTAAATAATTCTTCTTTTGTTTGTATATCATGTAATGCTAGTATTTTTAAAATCTTACCTCTATAAGCTTTAGCATAATGACTTAATATTTTAGAATTTTTTAAAAAAATAAAACTTAGGTGGGTTTGTTTTAAAGTGTAAAATTTTTCATAAAATTTTGCTCTTAAATCTATTACAAGTTCATCTTTTAGTAAATTATCAATAGATGATGAAAAATTTTCCTTATAAAATTTTTCTATATTGAAATTATCAATTTTTTTACCTTGTTTAAATTTATAAAAAGGAATCAAATCTTTTGCCATGATAGGCCCAAATAAGTTAGAAAATATAAGCACATTGTTTAAAATATATTCTTGTGCTTTTTTATTTAAATTTATAAAATCAAGCATTTCGTATGCAACGCCATTATATCTTTTTATGGCTTCTATAGTTGGCTTTGAAAAAATATCTTCTTTAAAAAAAATTAATTCTTTGTCGCTTTTAGTTTCAAGAAATTTTTTTAAATTTTCATCATTTTGTGATTTGATAAAATTTTGAAAATATTCCAATGCTTCTTTACGCTTTGGATACAATTTTTTAAAAATAAAGGAATTTTCATTGAGGATATTATCATTTGATTGAATGCTTTTTCCTTCGCTAGGTGAAAATAAAATTTTCATTTTAATCCTTTCTAGTTTTTATAAATTATACAAAAATATTTAAAATACTTGACATTGTTATAAAATTAGATTATAATTCAACTTTATTTTTTGCTGGTTTAGCTCAGTTGGTAGAGCAGCTGCCTTGTAAGCAGCAGGTCGGGGGTTCAAGTCCCTTAACCAGCTCCATTGTTGATAGCAGTGTTTGACCAGAAATAAAAAGCATTTATTTAAGGTGAGTTACTCAAGTGGCCAACGAGGGCAGACTGTAAATCTGCTGGCTTTCGCCTTCCGTGGTTCGAATCCACGACTCACCACCATTGCTTTGCGGGAGTAGCTCAGTTGGCTAGAGCATCAGCCTTCCAAGCTGAGGGTCGCGGGTTCGAGTCCCGTTTCCCGCTCCAACCTAGATTTTGGTAGAGTGAAACTGGGAGCTGTTTTAAATTCAGATTTCTTGCAGTTTCTAATCCAAATTTATAGTTTATGTTTTTAATTTTTCTGAGCGCTCGTATGGCTCAGAGGTAGAGCACTCCCTTGGTAAGGGAGAGGTCGCGGGTTCAAGTCCCGCTATGAGCTCCATTGATTTCAAAAGATTATAAAACATAAATTAGTATTTGTTTGTAAATTTTATATGGAGGAAAAAGATGGCTAAAGAAAAATTTTCAAGAAATAAGCCTCACGTAAATATCGGTACTATTGGTCACGTTGATCATGGTAAAACAACTTTAACAGCTGCTATTTCTGCTGTTCTTTCTAGAAGAGGTTTGGCTGAGCTAAAAGATTATGATAATATCGACAATGCTCCAGAAGAAAAAGAGCGTGGTATTACTATTGCTACTTCACATATTGAGTATGAAACTGAAAATCGTCACTATGCGCATGTGGACTGCCCAGGTCACGCTGACTATGTTAAAAATATGATTACAGGTGCAGCACAAATGGATGGAGCAATTCTTGTTGTTTCTGCAGCTGATGGTCCAATGCCACAAACTAGAGAGCATATTCTACTTTCTCGTCAAGTAGGTGTTCCATACATTGTTGTTTTTATGAATAAAGCTGATATGGTTGATGATGCTGAATTGTTAGAATTAGTTGAAATGGAAATTAGAGAGTTATTAAGCTCTTATGATTTTCCAGGAGATGATACACCAATTATTTCAGGTTCTGCTTTACAAGCTTTAGAAGAAGCAAAAGCTGGACAAGATGGTGAATGGTCTAAAAAAATATTAGATCTTATGGCAGCAGTTGATGAGTATATTCCAACTCCAGCTCGTGATACAGATAAAGATTTCTTAATGCCAATTGAAGATGTATTTTCGATTTCAGGTCGTGGAACCGTTGTTACAGGTAGAATTGAAAAAGGTGTTGTAAAAGTTGGCGATACTATAGAAATTGTTGGTATTAGAGATACTCAAAGCACAACAGTTACTGGTGTTGAAATGTTTAGAAAAGAAATGGATCAAGGTGAAGCAGGGGACAATGTTGGTGTTCTTCTTCGTGGAACTAAGAAAGAAGATGTTCTTCGTGGTATGGTTCTTGCTAAACCTAAATCAATCACTCCACACACTGATTTTGAAGCAGAAGTTTATATTTTAAATAAAGATGAAGGTGGTCGTCACACTCCATTCTTTAATAACTATAGACCACAATTTTATGTAAGAACAACAGATGTTACTGGTTCTATCCAACTTGCAGAAGGCGTTGAAATGGTTATGCCTGGTGAGAATGTTAGAATCACTGTAAGTCTTATTGCTCCAGTTGCACTTGAAGAAGGTACTCGCTTTGCAATTCGTGAAGGTGGTCGTACCGTTGGTTCAGGTGTTGTTTCTAAAATTATTAAATAATTTTACAAGCGAGGATTTCCTCGCTTTTTAAGGAATAAAAATGAGAATTAAAATTGGTTTAAAATGTGAAGAGTGCGGTGATATTAATTATAGTACTTTTAAAAATAGTAAAAATACAACTGAAAAATTAGAATTAAAGAAATATTGCCCAAGATTAAAAAAACATACTCTTCATAAAGAAGTAAAATTAAAAAGTTAAGGCTTTTTTAAAAAGCCCCTAGGGCAATAGCTCCAATGGTAGAGCGCCGGATTCCAAATCCGATGGTTGGGGGTTCGAATCCCTCTTGCCCTGCCACAAAATAAGGTTAAATATGGAAAAATTAATAACTTATTTTAAATTATCAAAAGCTGAATTAGGAAAAGTAATCTGGCCTTTAAAAGAGCAAGTTAGAAATGCTTATATTACGGTTTTTGTAGTTGTGAGTGTTGTTTCGTTGTTTTTGGCATTAGTGGATTTAATTATGTCATTTTCATTATCTAAGATTATAGGATAAGGAATATTATGAATAATCATAAATGGTATGCTATACAAACTTATGCTGGCAGTGAAATGGCTGTTAAAAGAGCTATAGAAAATTTAGTAAGAGATCATGGAATTCAAGAGCAACTTCTTGAGGTTATAGTTCCTACAGAAGATGTAATCGAATTTAAAAATGGTAAAGAAAAAATAAGTGAAAGAAGCTTATATTCAGGTTATGTTTTTGCTAATATTGACTTAAGCACTGAACTTTGGCATAAGATTCAATCTTTACCAAAAGTCGGTCGTTTTATTGGGGAGAGTAAAAAACCTACCCCATTAAGTGAAAAGGATATCAATCTTATTTTAGAGAAGGTGAAAAATAAAGCAGCACCTAAACCTAAAATTTCATTTGATAAAGAAGAGAGTGTAAGAATCACTGAGGGTCCTTTTGCGAATTTTACCGGTATTGTTGAAGAGTATGATATGGTAAGAGGCGTATTGAAGCTAAATGTTTCTATCTTTGGTAGATCAACTCCTGTTGAGATTTTATATTCTCAAGTTGAAAAAATAGTTTAATATAAAGCAAATAAAGGAGATAAGGTTATGGCTAAAAAAGTTGTAGGAGAAATAAAATTACAAATAGCTGCTACAAAAGCTAATCCATCGCCACCTGTTGGTCCTGCTTTGGGTCAGCAAGGTGTGAATATTATGGAATTTTGTAAAGCATTTAACGAAAGAACTAAAGATATGGCTGGTTATAATATCCCAGTTGTTATTACAGTTTATGCAGATAAAAGTTTTACTTTTATTACAAAACAACCACCAGCAACTGATTTGATAAAAAAAGCCGCTGGAATTTCTAAAGGAACTGATAATCCACTAAAAAATAAAGTTGGAAAATTAACAAAAGCACAGGTTTTAGAAATTGTGGATAAAAAAATTGCAGATATGAACACTAAAGATAGAGAGCAAGCAGCTAAAATCATCATGGGTTCTGCTCGTTCTATGGGTGTTGAAATCGTAGATTAATACTCTTTACCGCCAAGAGTTTAAAAAGGCGGTAGCACTTTATTTAAAATGCGGAGAAATTTAATGTCAAAAAATACTAAAAGATTTACTGAATTATTAAAAAAAATTGAAGCTGATAAAATATACCAAATGGATGAAGCAATAGGTGTTGTAAAAACTCTAGCTTCTGCAAAATTTGATGAAACTGTAGAAATTGCTTTAAAATTAAATGTTGATCCAAGACATGCTGATCAAATGGTAAGAGGTAGCGTTGTTTTACCTTGTGGAACAGGTAAGAAAGTTCGTGTTGCTGTTATTGCAAAAGATGCAAAAGCTGATGAAGCTAAAAATGCTGGTGCTGATATAGTAGGTAGTGATGATTTAGTAGAAGAAATTCAAAAAGGTAATATGAATTTTGATGTTTTGATCGCAACTCCTAATCTTATGGGTTTAGTGGGTAAAGTTGGTCGTATTTTAGGGCCTAAAGGCTTAATGCCAAATCCAAAAACCGGAACAGTAACTATGGATGTAGCACAAGCTGTTAATAATGCAAAAAATGGTCAAGTTAATTTTCGTGTGGATAAACAAGGAAATATACATGCAGGCTTAGGTAAAGTTAGTTTTTCTAAAGAGCAATTAAAAGAAAATATAACTGCTTTTGTTAAAGCTATAAATAAACATAAACCAGCTGCTGCAAAAGGTAGATATATTAAAAATGCTAATTTATCTTTAACTATGAGTCCTTCTATTTCTTTAGATACTCAAGAATTATTAGATACTAAATAAAATTAATGAGAGTTTTTCTCTCATTAATAAAATTTAGATAAGATAATTCTTTTATTTTATCTAAATTTTTATCTTAGATTGGAGATAGTCGAGGTCATTTGACTTAATTAGAATTAATCTACTCTGCTTGAAATCACCGGTCGGAAAGGAGTGAAAATGACTAAAAGCCAAAAAATTGAACTTGTTTCAAAACTTGAAGATGGTTTTAAAGCTAGTGAAGCTGTTATAGTTTGTAACTATAAAGGTTTAAATACTAAAAAACTAGAAGAGTTAAGAAACAATGCTAGAGAAATGGATGTTAAAGTTCAAATTATTAAAAATACTTTAGCAAGTATTGCTCTTAAAAATGCCGGCAAAGATGGAATGGAACTTAAAGATACTAATATTTATCTTTGGGGTGAAGACCAGTTAAATGTTTCAAAAGTTGCTGATAAATTTAGCGAAGCTAATCAAACATTTGAAATTAAAACCGCATTTATTGAAGGCGAAGTTGCTTCTGTTGATAAAGTAAAAGCTTTAGCTAAAATGCCTTCTCGCAATGAATTACTTGCAATGCTTTTGCAAGTTTGGAATGCACCAATTACCAATTTTACAATTGGATTAAATGCATTAAAAGAAAAAAAACAAGCTGAATAAAACAAATAAAAGGATAAATTATGGCAATAACTAAAGAAGATGTATTAGAGTTTATTTCTAATTTAAGTGTTCTTGAATTATCAGAATTAGTAAAAGAGTTCGAAGAAAAATTTGGTGTTTCTGCTGCTCCAGTTATGGTTGCAGGTGCTGCTGGAGTTGCAGGTGCTGCTGGTGCTGCTGCTGAAGAAAAAACAGAATTTGATATTGTTTTACAAGATGGTGGCGATAAAAAAATCAATGTTATTAAAGTAGTGCGTGCATTAACTGGATTAGGCTTAAAAGAAGCTAAAGATGCAGTTGAGCAAACTCCTTCAGTTCTTAAAGAAGGTGTAGCTAAAGCTGAAGCAGAAGAAGCTAAAAAACAACTTGAAGAAGCTGGCGCTAAGGTTGAGCTTAAGTAGTATATTTTTTAAAAGAAAGAGAGATATTCTCTTTCTTTTTTCCTTAAAATAAATAGGATTCTTTCTTTAATTAATACTTTTACCATGGGGTATAATAATATGTTAAACAAACAACTAGGAAATCGTCTAAGAATTGACTTCTCGAATGTTCCACAACAAATTGACATTCCAAACTTATTACAATTACAAAAAAAGAGTTTTGATTATTTTTTAAATTTAAATGATAAAAATACCGAAAGCGGGATTGAAAAAGTATTTAAATCGATATTTCCAATCCATGATCCACAAAATAGATTAAGTTTAGAATATGTAAGTAGTGAAGTAGGTAAGCCAAAATACACCATAAGAGAGTGTATGGAAAGAGGTTTAACTTATTCTGTAAATTTAAAAATGAAAATTCGTCTAACTTTACATGAAAAAGATGAAAAAACAGGTGAAAAAATAGGCATTAAAGATATAAAAGAACAAGAAATTTATATAAGAGAAATACCTTTAATGACAGATAGAATTTCTTTTATTATCAATGGGGTTGAAAGAGTTGTTGTAAATCAACTACACAGAAGCCCGGGTGTTATTTTTAAAGAAGAAGAAAGTTCTACTGTTGCAAATAAATTAGTATATACAGCACAAATCATCCCAGATCGTGGATCTTGGTTGTATTTTGAATATGATGCTAAAGATGTTCTTTATGTGCGTATTAATAAAAGAAGAAAAGTTCCTATAACAATTTTATTTAGAGCATTAGGGTATAAAAAACAAGATATAATAAAATTATTTTATCCTATACAAACTATACATGTAAAAAAAGATAAATTTTTAACCGAATTTAATCCAAATGATTTTTTAGATAGAGTTGAATATGATTTAAAAGATGAAAAAGGAAATGTTATCCATCAAGCTGGTAAAAGAATGACTAAGAAAAAAGCTGAACAGCTTGTTAAAGATGGTGTAAAATGGGTTGAGTATCCAGCTGAAATTTTAGCTAATAGATACTTAGCAAATCCTATCATCAATAAAGAAACAGGTGAAGTTTTATTTGATTCTTTAACTTTGCTTGATGAAGCAAAATTAGCTAAAATAAAAGAGGAAAAGCAATTTGATATAGCTAATGATTTAGCAAATGGAGTTGATGCTGCTATAATTAATTCCTTTATTCAAGATAATGAAACTTTAAAATTGCTAAAACAAACTGAAAATATTGATGATGAAAACGATTTAGCGGCTATTAGAATTTATAAAGTTATGAGACCAGGAGAGCCTGTTGTAAAAGATGCTGCTAAAGCTTTTGTTAATGATTTATTTTTTAATCCAGAAAGATATGATTTGACTAAAGTTGGTCGTATGAAAATGAATCATAAACTAGGTTTAGATACTCCAGAATATGTAACAGTTTTAACTAATGAAGATATAGTAAAAACTGCAAAATATTTAATAAAAGTAAAAAATGGTAGGGGTCATATTGATGATAGAGACCATTTGGGTAATCGTCGTATTAGATCAATTGGCGAACTTTTGGCTAATGAACTTCATATTGGCCTTGCTAAAATGCAAAAATCCATCAGAGATAAATTCACTGCATTAAATACAGATATTGATAAGGTAATGCCATATGATTTAATCAATCCAAAAACTATAACTGTTACTATAATGGAATTTTTTACAGGTGGACAATTATCTCAATTTATGGATCAAACTAATCCTTTAAGTGAAGTTACACATAAACGCCGTTTATCAGCTCTTGGAGAAGGTGGCTTAGTTAAGGAAAGAGCAGGTTTTGAAGTGCGTGATGTTCATGCAACTCATTATGGTAGAATTTGTCCTGTTGAAACTCCAGAAGGACAAAATATTGGTTTGATTAATACTTTATCAACTTACGCTAAAGTAAATGATTTAGGTTTTGTCGAAGCACCTTATAAAAAAGTTGAAAATGGAAAAGTAAGCAGCGAGATTATTTATTTAACTGCAACCCAAGAAGAAGGTTTAATTATTGCTGCTGCATCAACGAAAATTGATGATAAAGGTAATATTGTTGAAGAATTTGTAGAAGCAAGACAAGATGGTGAAACTATTTTAGCTAGAAGAGAAGAAGTGCAATTAATCGATCTTTGTTCTGGTATGATTGTTGGTGTTGCTGCTTCACTTATTCCTTTCTTAGAACATGATGATGCAAATAGAGCATTAATGGGTTCAAACATGCAACGCCAAGCGGTTCCGCTTTTAAGAGCAGAAGCCCCTATAGTTGGAACTGGTATGGAAAAAATTATTGCGCGTGATGCTTGGGAAGCAATTAAAGCAAAAAGAGCAGGTATAGTAGAAAAAGTTGATAATAAAAATATTTTCATTTTGGGTGAAGATGAAAATGGTCCTTTTATAGATCATTATAAAATGGAAAAGAATTTAAGAACAAATCAAAATACAACTTATACTCAGCATCCTATAGTGAAAAAAGGTGATTTTGTTCAAGAAGGACAAATAATAGCAGATGGTCCAAGTATGGATAAGGGTGAGCTTGCTATAGGCAAAAATGCTTTAATTGCTTTTATGCCTTGGCATGGATATAACTATGAAGACGCTATTGTAATTAGTGAAAAAATTTTACGCGAAGATACTTTTACTAGTGTTCATATTTATGAAAAAGAAGTGGAAGCAAGAGAGCTTAAAGATGGTGTAGAAGAAATTACTAAGGATATTCCAAATGTAAAAGAAGAAGATCTTGCACATCTTGATGAAAGCGGTATAGCAAAAATTGGTACTCATATAAAACCAGGTATGATTTTAGTTGGTAAGGTGTCTCCAAAAGGCGAAGTTAAGCCAACTCCAGAAGAAAGATTATTAAGAGCTATTTTTGGTGAGAAAGCTGGCCATGTTGTTAATAAATCTTTATATGCAACTGCGTCTTTAGAAGGTGTGGTAGTTGATGTAAAAATTTTTACAAAAAAAGGTTATGAAAAAGATACACGCGCGGTAAAAGCTTATGATGAAGAAAAATTAAATCTCGAAAAAGAACATCATGATAGGCTTTTAATGATGGATAGAGAAGAAACTTTAAGAGTATGCTCTTTACTTTCAAAATCAGCGCTAAATTCAGCAGAAGAAATTAATGGCGTGAAATATAAAAAAGGTGCTAAGGTTGAAATTAGCGAACTTGAAAAAATCAATCGTTTTGCGCTAAATTCTTTGGTTAAAGCATACTCTAAAGATGTCCAAAAAGAATATGAAGATCTTAAAAATCACTTTCAAAATGAAAAGAAAAAATTAAAAACTGAACATGATGAAAAATTAGAGATATTAGAAAAAGATGATATTTTACCAAGTGGAGTTGTTAAGCTTGTTAAAGTTTATATAGCTACTAAAAGAAAACTTAAAGTTGGAGATAAAATGGCAGGACGCCATGGAAATAAAGGTATCGTATCTAATATCGTTCCAGAAGTTGATATGCCATATTTACCAGATGGAAGACCTATTGATATAGCTTTAAATCCTCTTGGGGTTCCAAGTCGTATGAATATAGGACAAATTCTTGAAAGTCATTTAGGTTTAGTAGGTATGAGACTAGGAGATCAAATTCAAGAAATTTTTGATAAAAAACAAAAAGATTTTATCAAACAATTACGCCAGAAAATGCTTGAAATTTGTAGTGTTTCAAGACTTGAAATTGAGAAAAAATTTGTTCAATCCCTAAATGATGAACAATTAATATCTTATGCTAGAGACTGGGCAAAAGGGATAAAATTCGCAACTCCTGTATTTGAAGGGGTGACAGTTGAGGAATTTGGTAAGCTCTTTGAGATGGCAAAGATTGCTATGGATGGAAAAAGTGAGCTTTATGATGGAAGAACCGGTGAAAAAATGGCAGAGCGTGTGCATGTTGGATGTATGTATATGCTTAAATTACATCACTTAGTTGATGAAAAAGTTCATGCAAGAAGTACAGGACCTTATAGCCTTGTAACCCAGCAGCCTGTTGGTGGTAAGGCTTTATTTGGTGGTCAAAGATTTGGAGAGATGGAAGTTTGGGCTTTAGAAGCTTATGGTGCAGCACATACTCTAAGAGAAATGCTTACTATAAAATCAGATGATGTAGAAGGTAGATTTAGTGCTTATAAGGCTTTAACAAAAGGTGAGAATGTTCCAGCAACAGGTATTCCAGAAACATTCTTTGTGCTTACAAATGAACTTAAATCTCTTGCTTTAGATGTTGAGATTTTTGATAAGGATGAAAATAATGAGTAAATTTAAACCTATCGAAATAAAAGAAGATGGTAGACCAAGAGACTTTGAAGCATTTCAGTTAAGACTTGCAAGTCCTGAAAAAATCAAATCATGGTCTTATGGGGAAGTAAAAAAACCAGAAACAATAAACTATAGAACATTAAAACCTGAAAGAGATGGTTTATTTTGTGCTAAAATTTTTGGACCTGTAAGAGATTATGAGTGTCTTTGTGGTAAATATAAAAAAATGCGTTTTAAAGGCATTAAATGTGAAAAATGTGGCGTTGAAGTTACTAGTTCTAAAGTTCGTCGCTCAAGAATGGGACATATTGAGTTAGTTACACCTGTGGCTCATATTTGGTATGTAAATTCTTTACCAAGCCGTATAGGAACGCTACTTGGCGTTAAGATGAAAGATTTAGAACGCGTGCTTTACTATGAGGCATATATAGTAGAAAATCCAGGTGAAGCTTATTATGATAATGAGAATTCTAAAAAAGTTGAATTTTGTGATGTATTAAACGAGGAGCAATATTTAAATTTAATGCAACGCTATGAAAGTAGTGGTTTTAAAGCTAGAATGGGTGGGGAAGTTGTTAGAGATTTGCTAGCAAATTTAGATCTAGTAGAACTTTTAAATAAATTAAAAGAAGATATCGCTGCAACTAATTCTGAGGCTAAGAAAAAAACTATTATTAAGCGTTTAAAAGTTGTAGAAAATTTCTTAAATAGCAATTTAAATAGCAATACAAATATTGATGAAGTTGTTCCAAATCGCCCTGAGTGGATGATGATTACTAATTTACCTGTATTGCCACCTGATTTAAGACCTTTAGTTGCTTTAGATGGTGGAAAATTTGCTGTTTCTGATGTAAATGATTTATATAGAAGAGTTATCAATAGAAACACGCGTTTAAAAAGATTAATGGAACTTGATGCACCAGAAATCATTATAAGAAATGAAAAAAGAATGCTTCAAGAAGCTGTTGATGCTTTGTTTGATAATGGCAGAAGAGCAAATGCAGTAAAAGGTGCAAATAAACGCCCATTAAAATCTTTAAGTGAGATTATCAAAGGTAAGCAAGGGCGTTTTAGACAAAATTTACTTGGTAAAAGGGTAGATTTTTCAGGTCGTAGCGTTATTGTTGTTGGACCAAAACTTAGAATGGATCAATGTGGTTTACCTAAAAAAATGGCTTTAGAATTATTTAAACCGCATTTATTAGCAAAGCTTGAAGAAAAAGGTTATGCAACCACTGTTAAACAAGCTAAAAAAATGATAGAAAATAAAACCAATGAAGTTTGGGAGTGTCTAGAAGAAGTGGTTAAAGGTCATCCTGTAATGCTTAATCGTGCTCCAACTCTTCATAAACTTTCTATTCAAGCATTCCATCCAGTGCTTGTTGAAGGTAAAGCTATACAACTTCATCCTTTAGTGTGCGCTGCATTTAACGCGGACTTTGATGGGGATCAAATGGCTGTGCATGTGCCTTTATCTCAAGAAGCTATCGCAGAGTGTAAAGTATTAATGCTTTCTTCTATGAATATTTTATTACCTGCTAGTGGTAAATCAGTTACCGTTCCTTCTCAAGATATGGTTTTGGGAATTTATTATTTATCTTTAGAAAAAGATGGTGCTAAGGGTGAGCATAAAATTTGCACAGGTATTGAAGAAGTAATGGTAGCTTTAGAAGCTGATTCTTTAGATATCCATGCAAGCATTAGAAGTGTAGTAAATGGTAGAAAAGTAACTACAACTGCTGGTAGATTGATCATTAAATCCATTTTACCAGATTTTGTTCCAGAAAATATGTGGAATAAAACAATGAAGAAAAAAGATATTGCCGCTTTAGTTGATTATGTATATAAAGTAGGTGGACTTGAAGTAAGTGCAAGCTTTTTAGATAGACTTAAAGATCTTGGCTTTGAGTATGCAACTAAAGCTGGAATTTCCATATCTATTGCAGATATTATTGTTCCTAATCAAAAACAAAAAAGTATTGAAGAAGCTAAAAAGCAAGTAAGAGAAATTCAAAATTCTTATAATCTTGGTTTAATTACCTCAGGTGAGAGATATAATAAAATTATTGATATTTGGAAGAGCACTAATAATATTCTTTCAAAAGATATGATGGAATTAATTAAAAAAGATAAAGAAGGATTTAACTCTATTTACATGATGGCTGATTCTGGTGCTAGAGGTTCAGCTGCACAAATTTCACAACTTGCGGCTATGAGAGGACTTATGGCAAAGCCTGATGGTTCTATTATAGAAACGCCTATCATCTCAAATTTCCGTGAAGGTTTAAATGTTCTTGAATACTTTATCTCAACCCATGGTGCTAGAAAAGGTTTAGCTGATACAGCATTAAAAACTGCAAATGCAGGTTATTTAACTAGAAAATTAATAGATGTTGCACAAAATGTTAAAGTTACTATAGAAGATTGTGGAGCACATGAAGGTGTTGAAATTAACGAAATTACAGCAGATGGTGTTGTGATTGAGACTTTAGAAGAAAGAATATTAGGAAGAGTTTTAGCTGAAAATATTATTGATTCTATTACCAATGAAATTTTATTTTCAGAGGGAACTTTGATTGATGAGGAAAAAGCTAAAATTATTGTTGAAAGTGGCGTAAAAAGTGTAAATATTAGAACCCCGATTACTTGCAAAGCAAAAAAAGGTGTATGTTCTAAATGTTATGGTATTAACCTAGGAGAGGGAAGATTAGTTAAGCCAGGTGAAGCAGTAGGTATAATATCAGCTCAATCAATTGGAGAGCCAGGAACTCAGCTAACTCTTAGAACCTTCCATAGCGGTGGAACGGCGAGTACAGATTTGCAAGATCGTCAAGTTGTAGCACATAAAGAAGGTTTTGTGAGATTTTATAATCTAAATACATACAAGGATAAACATAATAAAACTATAGTAGCAAATCACCGCAATGCGGCTATTTTACTTGTAGAACCAAAAATTAAAGCGCCATTTAAAGGTAAGATTAATATCGAATATGCTTACGAAGATGTAATAGTAAGTGTTAAAAATAAAAGCAACGAAGCTAAATTCATTTTAAGAAAATATGATTTAGCTAAAGCGAATGAATTAGCAGGTGTAAGTGGTAACATAGAAGGTAAATTGTATATTCCATATAATAGCGGTGATGAAGTAGCTGAAAATGAAAGTATAGTTGAAGTTATTAAAGAAGGATGGAATGTTCCAAATCGTATTCCTTATGCTAGTGAATTGCTTGTAAAAGATGGAGATCCTATTACTCAAGATATTATTGCTGGTGCAAAAGGAACTTTGAAATTTTATATGCTAAAAGGCGATGGTTTAGATAGAATAAGAAATTTGAAAAAAGGTGATATAGTTAAAGAAAAAGGTGTTTTTGTTGTGATTGCAGATGAAAATGATCGTGAAGCAAAGAGACATTATATACCAAGAGAGTCTGTTATTGAATTTAACGATAGTGCTTTTATAGATGATTCTAAGACTATTATTGCAAGATCAAGTAAAGAAGATAAAACCATTATCGCTGAATGGGATGCTTATAATAACACAGTGATTGCTGAAATTGCAGGAACAATAAGCTTTGAAGATATAGAATCAGGCTATAGTGCTGATGAACAAATTGATGAAGCCACAGGAAAAAGATCTCTTGTAATTAATGAGTATTTGCCTAGTGGTGTGCGTCCTGCTATATTGGTTATAGGAGAAAATGATAAGGTAGTGCGTTATCAGCTTGAGCCAAAAACGGTTATTTTTGTCCATGATGGAGATAAAGTAAAACAAGCTGATGTTTTAGCTAAAACTCCAAAAGCAGCGGCTAAATCAAAAGATATCACAGGAGGTCTTCCAAGGGTTTCTGAGTTATTTGAAGCTAGAAAACCAAAAAATACTGCAGTAGTTGCTGAAATAGATGGTGTTGTAAGATTTGATAAACCTTTAAGATCCAAAGAAAGAATCATCATCCAAGCTGAGGATGGAAGTAGTGCTGAATATTTGATTGATAAATCAAAGCGTATCCAAGTAAGAGAAGGCGAATTTATCCATGCAGGTGAAAAATTAACCGATGGTGTGATTTCAAGTCATGATGTTCTTAGAATTTTAGGCGAAAAAGCATTGCATTATTATTTAATTTCTGAAATTCAGCAAGTTTATCGTGGTCAGGGTGTTGTAATTTCTGATAAACATATTGAAATAATCGTATCACAAATGCTAAGACAAGTAAAAATAGTAGATAGTGGTCATACTAATTTTATAGTAGGTGATTTAGTTTCAAGAAGGAAATTTAGAGAAGAAAATGAAAGAATTTTAAAATATGGTGGAGAACCGGCTGTTGCTGAACCTGTATTGCTTGGGGTTACAAGAGCGGCTATTGGAAGTGATAGTGTAATTTCAGCAGCTTCATTCCAAGAAACTACTAAGGTATTAACCGAAGCAAGTATTGCGGGTAAATTTGATTATCTTGAAGATCTAAAAGAAAATGTTATTTTAGGTCGTATGATTCCAGTTGGAACAGGACTCTATGGAGAGCAAAAATTAAAGCTTAAACAGCAAAATTAAATTTAGCAGGTTAATCCTGCTAAATTTTTGAGTAATTAAATGTATCATAAAGTTAATTTAAAAACTTATCAAAGAAAAGAACATTTTGATTTTTATACTCAAAACATTCCTTGTTCTTTTGAAATAACTATGAAATTAGATATTAGTTTATTTTATCATTTCGTAAAAAACAACCAGTTTGATTTTTATCCTTGTTTTATTTATTGTATTAGTAAAAGTGTAAATCATTTTGATGAATTTAAATTAGCTTTAGATGCAAACGGACAATTAATACGCTATGATTTTATACACCCTGCTTATACTATTTTTCATAAAGATAGTAAGACATTTTCCATCCTTTGGACTTTTTATAAAGAAAATTTAAAAGATTTTTTAGCTTTATACGAAGAAGATAAGCTTTTAGCCAAAACTAACAAAAAAATGTTTTTAAAAGAACCCATTGATAATCTTTTTAACATTTCTGCTATTCCTTGGATAGCTTTTGATAATTTTTCTTTACATTTACCTAAAAAAGAAAAATATTTTTTTCCTATCATAACAAGCGGTAAGTTTATAAAAGAAAACAATAAAATTTTTATCCCTTTTAGCATTAATGTAAATCATGCAGTAAATGATGCTTATCATGTGCATTTATTTTTGGAAAAATTACAAGAAAATCTTAATAGTTTATAATTTTATAAGTAAAATTTAGATATCATCCAAAGTTTATTATTTTATTAATGAAAGGAATTACTGTGCCAACCATAAATCAATTGGTTAGAAAAGAGCGCAAAAAAGTTTTAGAAAAATCTAAATCTCCAGCGCTTAAAAATTGTCCACAAAGAAGGGGAGTTTGCACTAGGGTTTATACAACAACTCCTAAAAAACCAAACTCAGCGTTAAGAAAAGTTGCCAAAGTAAGACTTACAAGTGGCTTTGAAGTTATTAGTTATATCGGTGGTGAAGGTCACAACCTACAAGAACACAGCATAGTTTTAGTGCGTGGTGGTAGGGTAAAAGACTTACCAGGTGTTAAGTATCACATCGTTCGTGGTGCTTTAGATACAGCAGGTGTTGCAAAAAGAACTGTTTCTCGTTCTAAATATGGTGCTAAACGCCCTAAAGCTGCAGCTAAATAATCAATTTACAGACAAATCCGTTAGATTTGATTTTGTTTGAGTAAAATTATAAATTTGAAGGAAGAAAATGAGAAGAAGAAAAGCTCCGGTAAGAGAAGTCTTGCCTGATCCGATTTATGGAAACAAAGTAATCACAAAATTCATTAATTCTTTAATGTATGATGGCAAAAAAAGCACGGCTACTACTATTATGTATGGTGCTTTAGAAGCTATTGACAAAAAAGGTGGAGAAAAAAAAGGTATAGAAATTTTTAATGATGCTATTGAAAATATTAAACCTTTACTAGAAGTTAAATCACGCCGTGTGGGTGGTGCAACTTATCAAGTTCCAGTAGAAGTTCGTCCTGCTAGACAACAAGCTTTGGCTATAAGATGGATTATTTCTTTTGCTAGAAAAAGAAGTGAAAGAACTATGATAGAAAAATTAGCTGCTGAATTACTAGATGCGGCAAATAGCAAAGGTGCTTCGTTTAAGAAGAAAGAAGACACTTATAAGATGGCAGAAGCTAATAAAGCATTTGCTCATTATCGCTGGTAAGAAGGAGTAAAATATGTCAAGAAGTACTCCTTTAAAAAGAGTTAGAAATATAGGTATCGCAGCTCACATCGATGCGGGTAAAACTACAACTAGTGAAAGAATTTTATTTTTCACAGGTATGAGTCATAAGATAGGTGAAGTCCATGATGGTGCTGCTACAATGGACTGGATGGAGCAGGAAAAAGAAAGAGGTATTACTATTACTTCTGCTGCAACAACTTGTTTTTGGAAAAATCACCAAATAAATCTTATAGACACTCCAGGCCACGTTGATTTTACGATTGAAGTTGAAAGATCAATGCGTGTTTTAGATGGTGCTGTTGCTGTGTTTTGTTCAGTAGGCGGGGTGCAACCACAATCTGAAACAGTTTGGAGACAAGCAAATAAATATGGTGTTCCAAGAATAGTATTTGTCAATAAAATGGATAGAATTGGTGCGAATTTTTTCAATGTTGAAGAGCAAATTAAAAATCGCTTAAAAGGAAATCCTGTCCCACTTCAAATTCCAATTGGCGCTGAAGATAATTTCAAAGGTGTGATTGATCTTATTACTATGAAAGCTTTAGTTTGGGAAGATGAAAATAAACCAACTGATTATGTTGAAAGAGAAATTCCTGCTGAGTTAATGGAAAAAGCTGAAGAATATCGTACTAAAATGATAGAAGCAGTTTCTGAAACAAGTGATGAGTTAATGGAAAAATACTTAGGTGGCGAGGAATTAACTCAAGATGAAATTAAAGCAGGTATTAAAGCAGGATGTTTGAGTCTTTCTATGGTTCCTATGCTTTGTGGAACAGCATTTAAGAATAAAGGAGTTCAGCCTTTACTTGATGCTGTTGTAGCGTATTTACCAGCACCTGATGAAGTTGCAAATATAAAAGGTGAATATGAAGATGGAACTGAAGTTTCTGTTAAATCAACCGATGATGGTGAATTTGCAGGACTTGCATTCAAAATTATGACAGATCCATTTGTAGGGCAACTTACTTTCGTTCGTGTTTATAGAGGAAGTTTAGAAAGCGGTTCTTATGCTTATAATTCTACTAAAGATAAAAAAGAAAGAATTGGTCGTCTTTTGAAAATGCACTCTAACAAAAGAGAAGAAATTAAAACTTTATATGCTGGGGAAATCGGTGCAGTTGTAGGTCTTAAAGATACTTTAACAGGCGATACTTTAGCTAGCGAAAAAGACAAAGTTATATTAGAAAGAATGGATTTTCCAGATCCTGTTATTTCTGTTGCAGTTGAGCCAAAAACAAAAGCTGATCAAGAAAAAATGTCTATTGCTTTAAATAAATTAGCACAAGAGGATCCTAGCTTTAGAGTTTCTACTGATGAAGAAAGCGGTCAAACTATAATTTCTGGTATGGGTGAGCTTCACTTAGAAATTATCGTTGATCGTATGCTTAGAGAATTTAAAGTTGAAGCAGAAGTAGGTCAACCTCAAGTTGCTTATCGTGAAACCATTAGAAAAATGGTTGAACAAGAATACAAATACGCTAAACAATCAGGTGGTAGAGGTCAGTATGGTCATGTATTCTTAAGACTTGAACCACTCGAGCCAGGTAGCGGATATGAATTTGTAAATGATATCAAAGGTGGGGTTATTCCAAAAGAATATATTCCAGCTGTTGATAAAGGTGTTCAAGAAGCATTGCAAAATGGTGTTTTAGCGGGATATCCTGTTGAAGATGTTAAAGTAACTGTTTATGATGGAAGTTACCATGAAGTGGATTCTTCTGAAATGGCATTTAAACTTGCAGCTTCTATGGGCTTTAAAGAAGGTGCTAGAAAAGCAGGTGCTGTTATACTTGAACCTATGATGAAAGTTGAAGTTGAAACTCCAGAAGAGTATATGGGTGATGTAATTGGAGACTTAAATAAACGCCGCGGTCAAGTAAATTCTATGGATGAAAGAGGTGGTAACAAAATTATTACTGCGTTTTGTCCTTTGGCTGAAATGTTTGGATACTCTACTGATCTTAGAAGTCAAACACAAGGCCGTGCTACTTATTCTATGGAATTTGATCATTATGATGAAGTTCCTAAAAATGTTTCTGAAGAAATTATCAAAAAAAGAAACGGATAGTATTTTTATAAGATGAGCTTTTGCTCATCTTTGTTATCTATGAAAATGAGAATTTATTAAAGAAATATTTTCTCCTTTTATTTCATACGCTTTGCCAAATCCTTTTACATATCTACCATTTTTTAGTATTAACTGAAAAAGATGAAAATCATGCATATTTTTTATTATTTTTATTGCTTCTTCTTGAGGATTTTCTTTTTCAAAATAACTTAACACATAATTAAATTTAGCATCATTTCGTGATACTTCTAAAGCTTTAACTCTAAATTTTAATCTTTTTCTAGCAAGTATAGAAAAGGCATCTTTTTCATCTTCTATAAACATTATTTCTATATTATCAGCATTATTTGCAAAACACTCATAATGCTGAGCAATTTCGCTTATATAAATAAAAAATTCATTTTCTACTTTTATAATAGGTGCATATGAACATATACATTCTTTGTTTAGATTTAAAGAAGCTATTAATATACTTTTACATTGTTTTATGAAGCAAGTGATTTCTTCATGCAAATTTTCATTTTGCATTTGTTTTTTCCTTGAATGAGTTTATATTAAAGAGTATATCAAAAGAAGGTTAAAAGAAATGAAAAAGATGATTTACTCATCTTCTTCATTGTTTTTACGAACGACTTTAACGCGTTCTATGCTATTACCATCCATTTTTTTAACTTCGTAATAACAAAATTCATCTTCTATTCTATCGCCAACTACAGGTAAGCGTCCTAAAAGATTAAATACATATCCACCTATAGTGACTTGCTCTAATTCCTCATCATAGCGTATATTTAATAATTCTTCTACTTCGCTAACCTCATATCTGCCTTGAAATTCATAGATATTTTCAGCAAGCTTTTTAAAATGTGGACTAGAATCATCATGTTCATCATTAATGTCTCCAACAATTTCTTCCATGATATCTTCCATGGTTAAAAGTCCTGCTGTTCCACCATATTCATCCACTACTAAGGCAGTATGTACTTGCTCTTTATTCATCATGAATAGAACTTTAGAAATACTGATATTTTCTGGAACAAGTATCATTTTTATTAAAAAATCATCAAGATTTTTCTTGCGCTGGTTAAGTTCATTTTGCATAATATCTCTAATATGAACCATACCTAAAATAATATCCTTAGAACCATCTATATATGGAAATCTAGTATGTTTGTATTGGCATACAATTTGCATGTTTTCTTCATAACTTTTTTGTTTATTAAGGCAAATCATATCTTTTCTAGGTGTCATGATTTCTTTTGCTACTGTATCTGAAAAATCCACCGCATTTCTTATAATTTCAGTTTCAAATTCATCTAACACTCCACCTTTTTGACTTTCACTAGCAATAAATTTGATTTCTTCTTCAGAGTGACTTAACTCATGTTCTTTTGCAGGTTTAATTCCTATAATCTTCAAAGAAATTGCTGCTAAAAAATCAAATGTTTTAATGAAAGGCAAAAATAAAAGCCAAAATAAATGTAAAGGCCTAGCTACCCACAAAACAGCTTTATCAGCAATTGCTATAGCAATGCTTTTTGGAACAAGCTCACCTAATACAACATGTAAAAGCGTGATGATTGCAAAGGCTATTATAAAAGCTATAGTATGGATTAGCGTAGGTGTTAAACCTAAATTTGTTAAAGGAACTTCAAGAATTTTAGCAATAGCAGGTTCACCTATCCAACCAAGAGCAAGAGAGCTTAAAGTGATTCCAAGTTGACATGCACTTAAATAAGTATCAAGTTTTGAAGTTACCTCCAAAGCTTTTTTTGCATTGCGTTTTTTTTCTTTTACCATTTCTTCAAGCTTTGATCTTCTAACCTTAACAATACTAAATTCAGATAGAACAAAAAAGCCATTTAAAAGCACTAAAGCAAGTGCAACAATAATCATAAAAGTAGAATAACCTACATCTATAGAAGCGACTGCAGGTAAGGTTTGATTTAAGTCTAAAGATTGACTGGGGTCCAAAAAATCTCCTTGAAAATAATTTTTTTTATTATATCAAATAAAATCTATAAAAATAGCTTAAATTTGATTTTGTTTTCTATATGCAATGTGTGTTTCAAATTCATCTAAACGCTTATAAATACTCCTTAATTCTGTTATTTTAGTCCAATTTGTTATAAAAATACTAAAAGAACTTCTAACTTGATCAAAAGCATTGCCAACTTGGATGATGATACCAAGCTGTATCAAACCTAAAAACAAGCTTGGTGCCATGATTAAAAAGGGGACTATTACCATAATTTGTTCAAATAAATAAAGCCAAATATTAAAATATCCATAGTGCAAAAACAATCTTTTATAATTTATCTTAAGTCCAGTAAAAAGAGATAGAATATTTTCATCACTTGCATAATTTTTTCTATCATCTTCTGCATAAACTAATTCTTTTCTAAAAGCAGCTTCAGCTTTTTGGTTATTATATTCAAGTCCTGGAAGTTTAATGCCAACAAACCATGATATTACAAGTCCTCCTAAAGAAACTAAAAATGCTATCCATACCAAAGAACCTTTAATATCTTTTAAAATAGGCAAATTTACATGTTCGCTTAATATCCATAAAATAGGTATAAAAGCAATTAAAGTCATCAAAGCTTTAACAAATGCAAGTCCTAAGCTTTCGATAATTTTAGAAAAATTATAAATATCCTCTTGAATTCTTTGAGAACTTCCTTCTATATTATCATCTTTTTTCTTCCAAAATTCAATATACTCAAAAGTCATAGCTTCACGCCATTTAAAAGCATATATACTGCCAAAATATTGAGTGATAGTTGCTATTAAAACATATGGTAAAGCTAAATATAAAAATTGCCTTATAAAAAGATAAAAATCATCTATACTATGATTTTTAGCATCTTGTAAAACATCATAAAATTCTTTATACCATTCATTAATAGCTACATTAATGGAAGTTTGAGCAAGTAAAGAACCTAACAAAAAAAACAATCCAACATAAGCCCATATAGCCCATTTTTTAGACATAAAAAACGATTTAAACATTAAAGCTCTTTCAACATTTTTTCAAAATTATCTACGCTTTGTTTTTGTACTTTAAATAATAAACTAAAAATGATTATACATAAACTTGCTATTAAAAATCCAGGTATAATTTCATAAATTTCTAAATAAGAATAGCCAAAATTTTTGTATAAAATCACACTAATAGCACCGCCAATCATTCCAGCTATCGCACCTTCTTTACTCATATTTTTATAAAACAAAGAAAACAAAATCACACTTCCAAAGCTTGCGCCAAAGCCAGCCCAAGCATATGAAACTATGCTTAAGATTTGGCTTTGTGTATCTAAAGAAAGTAAAAAAGCAGCACAGGCTATTATTAAAACCCCTAATCGAGATAAAAAAGTAGTTTTCTTATCACTAGCACGCCTTTTTAAAATTTGTGTGTAAAAATCTTGCACTAAACACGAAGCACAAACTAAAAGTTGAGAACTAGCCGTGCTCATAATAGCAGCTAAAATCGCAGACAATAAAATCCCAGCTACCCAAGGGTTGAAAAGAACTTGAGACATTACGATAAAAATTCTTTCAGGATCACTTAAGCTAAGATCAAATTTAGCTATATAAGCTATACCCAAAAAACCTATCATAGCAGCTCCAAATAAAGAAATCACCATCCAGCTTATACCTATAAAGGTTGCAGTTGGAATTTCTTTAACATGTTTTATGGAAATAAAGCGGATTAAAATATGAGGTTGTCCAAAATACCCAAGTCCCCATGCTAAAGTAGAAACTACTACTAACCAACCACCACCATCAAGCCCAAAAGCTTGTGGCTTTACATCATTGATAACCAAAAAAGCTTCGCCAAAGCCACCTAGCTTAAATATCATCACCAAAGGAATGATAATCAACGAACCCATCATTAATAACCCTTGTATCATATCAGTCCAACAAACTGCTTTATATCCGCCTAAAAAAGTATATAAAACAATAATCACAAAACCAATACTCAAAGCAAAAATATACGATAAACCAAAAACACTTTCAAAAAGTTTTGCTCCACTAACCAATCCAGCACTAATATATATGGTAAAAAAAACTAAAATAACAACAGAACAAATACTTCTTAAAATATGTTTATCATCATTGAAACGACTTTCAAAAAAATCAGGTATGCTAATGCATTCTTTAGCTATTTGGGAAAATATTTTTAATCTTTTAGCTATGAAAGTCCAGTTTAAAAATGCTCCCATGCTAAGTCCTATGGCTATATAAATTTGCCCAAGTCCAGCTGCGTATAATGCTCCAGGAAAAGCCATTAAAAGCCAACTGCTCATATCAGAAGCTCCTGCACTTAATGCTGTGATGATGGGCCCCATAGAAGCATTACCTATAAAATAATCTTTGCTATTTTTGTTTTTTTTATAAAAATAAAAACCTATAAAAAGCATTAAAAATGCATATGCTATAAAAGTAATGATTATAGGATAAGAAAAATTTACACTTTGTAAATTCATAAGTGTCCTTGAATTTATAGAAAATCATTATTTTACTCGTTTTATTTTAAAAAAATATTATAAAAACTATAATTTCTACTTTACTTTCAAAGCTATATAAACTTTTTTTGTTACAATTTCAAAAAAATTCAAGGAAAATCAATGAAAAATCTTTTAATCATAGGAGCTGGTGGAGTAAGTCGCGTAGCTACAATAAAATGTGCTATGAATGCTGATGTATTTAGTAAAATAACTCTAGCTAGTAGAACAAAAAGCAAATGCGATGAAATAGCTAAATTTATAAAAGAACGCTTAGGTGTAGAAATTCAAACAGAACAAATAGATGCTGATGATACAGACGCTGTAGTAGAACTTATCAAAAAAACAAATGCTGAAATTTTGTTAAATGTAGCTTTGCCTTATCAAGATTTATCATTAATGGATGCTTGTATCAAAGCAAAAATTCATTATATAGATACTGCAAATTACGAACATCCTGATTTAGCAAAATTCGAATACAAAGAACAATGGGCAAGAAATGAAAAATTTAAAGAAGCTGGGATTTTAGGGCTTTTAGGTAGTGGATTTGATCCTGGTGTTACTAATGTATTTTGCGCTTATGCTCAACAAAATTTATTCGATGAAATTCATTATATAGATATACTTGATTGCAATGCTGGAGATCATGGCTATGCTTTTGCTACAAATTTTAATCCTGAGATAAATTTAAGAGAAGTTTCAGCTAAAGGGCGTTATTGGGAAAATGGAAAATGGATAGAAACTGATCCTATGCAAATAAAAATGGAATGGGATTATCCTGAAGTAGGAGTAAAGGATAGCTATTTGCTTTATCATGAAGAATTAGAAAGTTTGGTAAAAAATATAAAAGGTTTAAAGAGAATAAGATTTTTTATGACTTTTGGACAAAGTTATTTAACGCATATGAAATGTTTAGAAAATGTAGGAATGCTTGGCATTAAACCTATAATGCATAAAGGTGTGGAAATAATTCCTATAGAATTTTTAAAGACTTTATTACCTGATCCTGCTAGTTTAGGCCCTAGAACTAAAGGATATACAAATATAGGCTGTGTAATAAGAGGTATTAAAGATGGAAAAGATAAGCAAATTTATATTTATAATGTTTGCAATCATGAAGAATGCTTTAAAGAAACAGGAGCTCAAGCAGTAAGCTATACAACAGGAGTTCCAGCTATGATAGGAACAAAATTAATAGCTAAAGGTATTTGGAAAGGACAAGGTGTATTTAATATGGAAGAATTTGACGCAAAGGAATTTATGGATGAATTAAATACTCAAGGACTTCCTTGGAAAATAATAGAAATGGAGCCAACTTTAGGAAAATAATTTCAAGTTAAAAAACTTGAGAAAGCTTTGATGATGTTAGAAGTATTGCAAAATATAGATTGGAACCCTTTTTTAGTTTCGATAAAACTTTCTTTGATTACTTGTTTTATTTTATTTATATTTTGCATACCTTTAGCTTGGTTTTTTTCGTTTAAAAATTTTAGAACTAAAAAAATTTTAGAAACCATCATAACTCTGCCTTTAGTTTTGCCTCCTTCCGTGGTTGGGTTTTATTTGTTGATTTTATTTTCTAAGTATTCTTTTCTTGGAGAATTTCTAGAAAAAAATTTCAATATCACTTTAGCTTTTACCTTTGAAGGCTTGGTTGTAGCTAGTTGTATATACTCTTTACCTTTTATGTTTAATCCTTTATATGTTGCTATATCATCTATACCTAAAAATATCATTGAAGCAAGCTATTCTCTAGGAAAAAATGCATTTGTGACGCTTTTTAAAATAATCCTACCAAGTATAAAGCCAGCTATTTTAAATGCTATGGTTATTACTTTTGCTCATACTATGGGCGAATTTGGTATAGTATTAATGATAGGAGGTTCTTTAAGCGGAGAAACAAAAGTAGCAAGTATTGCTATATATGAAAGCATGGAGAATTTAGACTTTTTAACAGCTCATGTTTATAGTGCCATTTTGCTTATTTTTAGTTTTTTAGTTTTATTGAGTGTAAATTTACTAAGTAAAAAATAAAATTTATTTTCAATTAAATTTCATTAACTTAAGTATTTTTTTATAAATATAATATTAACATACATAAATTTTTTCAAATAAAGGATTTATTATGGCAGTATTTTCTCCACGGGGGGGGGGATCGAATAATTTTGATTTAACTCCTTCTAAAAAACTAACTAATCACATCTTACTTTCAAGTATAGTTGCTTCATTACTTTTTTCACCTGCATTTGCCTTACCAAGTGGTGGTAAATTTACTCATGGCACAAGTGGAACTATAAATGTTAGTGGTAATAATATGCATATACATGGTAATAAAGTTAATTCTGTTATCCAATGGGGTGGTGGTTTTAATATAAATAAAGGTGAAAGTGTAAATTTTGGTGGTAATAGTAAAAACTACTTAAACATAGCTCATGGAACAAATAAATCTACCATAGCAGGTATATTAAATGCAAGTGGTAATAATGTATTTTTAATCAATCCTAATGGAGTAATCATTACTAAAACAGGCAATATCAATGCTAATCGCTTTGTAGCTTCTACTTCATCGATGAGTAATGAGGATATGAATAAATTTGCAAAGCTAAATGAAAATCAAGCTGGAAATTTTTCTCCTGTATTTAAACCACAAAAAGCAGGTAGCGTAGTAAATATGGGCAATATCAATGCAAATGATGTATTGCTTATAGGACATAAGGTAGATATACAAGGTGGTAAATTAGGCAATGCTAATTCTAAAACACACTTAGTAGGCAATTATGTATATATAGATGCAGATAGTGCAAATTTAAATTCCATTATCAATGTAACAGCTATAAAAGATGGCTATATACAAAGACAAATGATAAATTTTGCAAAAGATGGTTATAAAATTAGTAATGCAAATATAAATAAAGTAAATTACACAGATAATACCAATGTTACTCATAATGGAATTTCTTCTAATTTCAAAAAAGCTCTAACCATAGGCAATATGGAAAATGAAAAAGCTAATGCTATAGAATGGTGGCATTTTGCTAAAGGATGGAATGAAGGTTTAGGGCATATTAGAAGTGTAGATGAATTTAAATTAGTAGGCAATATCGATTTTAGTGGCAATAAAGGCAAAGGTGAAGAAGGTAAAGACTGGCAAAACTATGCAAATTATTGTATATCACAAGGACAATGTACTTCTATGATAGTAGGATATGATTATCAAAGTGCTTTTAATAAAATTTTTAATGGACAAGGATTTACTTTAAAAAATATAAATATAGATACTACTAAATTACAAACGGTCGGTATATTCGGTCATATAATAAGGGGTGGATTTTTTAATAATATAAATATAGATTATATGGGTGGAGGAATTAAAAGCGTAAGTGCTGACTCTTTATATGTAGGTGGTTTTGCTGGATATGGTGGTGGATCTTTTACTAATATCTTTTTAAGCAATATAGGAAATATTAGTGCTAGTGCTGATAATAGAGTTTATGTAGGTGGTTTTGCTGGATATGGTGGGTCTTTTACTAATATCTTTTTAAGTAATATAGGAAATATTAGTGCTAGTGCTAGCAATATATATTCTTATGCAGGTGGTTTTGCTGGACATAGTAATTCTGCTACTAATATCTTTTTAAGCAATATAGGAAATATTAGTGCTAGTGCTGATAATAGAGTTTATGTAGGTGGTTTTGCTGGACATGTTGGCGGTAGTTCTTTTACTAATATCTTTTTAAGCAATATAGGAAATATTAGTGCTAGCGCTGATAATGTATATTCTTTTGCAGGTGGTTTTGTTGGATATGGTGGTAGTGATAGCTGGTTGATTGGATCGTTTACTGATATATTTTTAAATAATATAGGAAATATTAATGCTAATAATGCAGGTGGTTTTATCGGAGATATTGATAGTGGTCAAACTCCTGATGGAGCTTGGCACCCAGTTTTTACAAATATTTCTTTAAATGATATAGGAAATATTATTGCTGCTGGTGATGATGGACATGCAGGTGGTTTTATTGGAGGCAATAATAGCTCTAATGCTTCTGGAAGATTTACAAATATTTCTTTAAATGATATAGGAAATATTATTGCTGCTGGTAATTATGGACATGCAGGTGGTTTTGCTGGTAGTTTTAGTGGTAATTTCACAAACATCTCTTTAAATAGTATAGGAAGTATTAGCGGTAAAGCTTCTACTGGTGGTTTTGTTGGATTTGTAGTTCCAACAGGTAATTTCACAAACATCTCTTTAAATAGTATAGGAAGTATTAGCGGTAAAGCTTCTACTGGTGGTTTTGTTGGGTATGTTTACGATGTGAGAAATTTAACTTTTAAAAATATTTATATATTTTTTAATCCTAATATATCTATAACTAGTGAAGATTATGATGGCGAAGCTGGTAAATTTTTTGGTGCATTAAATGATGAAGTAACATATACTTTCAACAACATCCACATCTATCATCACAAAGATGATTTAGCCAATGCAACAACTGATAAAAACTATTGGGGAAATACTAATGATAAAATTCAAATTCACACTTACACAGATGAAACTCAAGCAAATGCATATAAAGACTTTTTATCTAAAGCAAATTCCATAGAAAAACCAAACATCACTCCACCAACTATCACCCCTGATAATCCAAATAAACCAAGCGATAATGATGTTATCTTAGCAAGTGATGATTTACATCAAGATATCATACAAGGTATTATCGATAGTATAAGAAATGAAAAATATACTATTGATATTAAAAACTTATATAGTTTAATACAAGCTTTTAAAGGATTAAACAAAGATTCTAATGAAAATGAAATTAAAACTATAGTAAAAACACATTTGGGTATAAAAGATGATGATAAAGCTTTAAGTATAGCTCAAAGTATTAGCTTTTTATTGCATTATAATGAAATTAATTTTAACAACAAACTAGACAAAACAGCATTAGAGCTTTACAATAATCAAATCAAACCTAATGTTTTTAATACTTTAGAAATCATTACTTATTTAGATACCAATAAAAACAATATCATAGCACAGCTACAACAATATGAAAGCATAAAAAATGATTTTAAAATTAAAGAACAAGCTTATTTTAAAGCCCAAGCTGAATTTAATAAACTTTTAGATTTAGTCAATAAAGGTAAGCTAAATTATAATGATCCTAAATTTACTCAAGCATTTGATAATTGGACTAAAGCATATAATGCTTATAATAGCTTATCTAATGATATAGGTGAGTTAAATTCTAAAGTAAATCAATACACTCAATATATCAATACAACATTAGGATATAAACAATTTGCTTTTGTTAAATTTGATAATATCATTAAAACAGATTTAACCAAACCTATTCTTCCTGATATAGATAATTCTTTAGGTGGTGATAAACAACCTGTATTTGAACAAACTGCTTCACTTAATTTAATAGGCGATAATGCCATAGAAGAAGAGGAAGAAAAAAAAGAAATAGAAGAAACAGCACTAACTCAAAGAGCTAGAACTTGTATAGTAAGTGATAATTTTAAAACTATGAATCCTTGCGTGGTAGAAAGTTATTAAAACTCTACACTGCTAATTTAGCAGTGTAGATTATACAAAGTGTTTTTCTTATTAATTTATTAAAATAAATACAAAAACTATCAACTAACCCAATTAATTCTAATACAATCTTTGCTTAATATAAAAACATACAAAAATATAAAAGAATATAAAAGAATATAAAAGAATATAAAAGAATATAAAAGAATATAAAAGAATATAAAAGAATATAAAAGAATATAAAAGAATATAAAAGAATATAAAAGAATATAAAAGAATATAAAAGAATATAAAAGAATATAAAAGAATATAAAAGAATATAAAAGAATATAAAAGAATATAAAAGAATATAAAAGAATATAAAAGAATATAAAAGAATATAAAAGAATATAAAAGAATATTAATAATACTTTAAGCTTATATAGCTATAATTTCATTTCCTTTTTTATTGAAAGGAAATTAAAAATAAAACTTTTTGTTTTAATTTTTTATGTTCTTTAAAATATTAATATTGTTAATCAAATCTTATTAGTCAATCTTTGAAATCTAAATAAGTGATCGATTGAGCCAGATAGTTAAAGCTTAATTGTCTTTAACTATAAAAACAAATATAAACTTTTTTCTTTGATGAAAAAGATTAAACTTTTCAATCAATATAATTTTTAATTATTATGGAGAGTTTGATCCTGGCTCAGAGTGAACGCTGGCGGCGTGCCTAATACATGCAAGTCGAACGATGAAGCAACTAGCTTGCTAGTTGTGGATTAGTGGCGCACGGGTGAGTAAGGTATAGTTAATCTGCCCTACACAAGAGGACAACAGCTAGAAATGGCTGCTAATACTCTATACTCCTGCTTAACACAAGTTAAGTAGGGAAAGTTTTTCGGTGTAGGATGAGACTATATAGTATCAGCTAGTTGGTGAGGTAATGGCTCACCAAGGCTATGACGCTTAACTGGTCTGAGAGGATGATCAGTCACACTGGAACTGAGACACGGTCCAGACTCCTACGGGAGGCAGCAGTAGGGAATATTGCGCAATGGGGGAAACCCTGACGCAGCAACGCCGCGTGGAGGATGACACTTTTCGGAGCGTAAACTCCTTTTCTTAGGGAAGAATTCTGACGGTACCTAAGGAATAAGCACCGGCTAACTCCGTGCCAGCAGCCGCGGTAATACGGAGGGTGCAAGCGTTACTCGGAATCACTGGGCGTAAAGGGCGCGTAGGCGGATTATCAAGTCTCTTGTGAAATCTAATGGCTTAACCATTAAACTGCTTGGGAAACTGGTAATCTAGAGTGAGGGAGAGGCAGATGGAATTGGTGGTGTAGGGGTAAAATCCGTAGATATCACCAAGAATACCCATTGCGAAGGCGATCTGCTGGAACTCAACTGACGCTAAGGCGCGAAAGCGTGGGGAGCAAACAGGATTAGATACCCTGGTAGTCCACGCCCTAAACGATGTATGCTAGTTGTTGGGGTGCTAGTCATCTCAGTAATGCAGCTAACGCATTAAGCATACCGCCTGGGGAGTACGGTCGCAAGATTAAAACTCAAAGGAATAGACGGGGACCCGCACAAGCGGTGGAGCATGTGGTTTAATTCGAAGATACGCGAAGAACCTTACCTGGGCTTGATATCCTAAGAACCTTATAGAGATATGAGGGTGCTAGCTTGCTAGAACTTAGAGACAGGTGCTGCACGGCTGTCGTCAGCTCGTGTCGTGAGATGTTGGGTTAAGTCCCGCAACGAGCGCAACCCACGTATTTAGTTGCTAACACTTCGGGTGAGCACTCTAAATAGACTGCCTTCGTAAGGAGGAGGAAGGTGTGGACGACGTCAAGTCATCATGGCCCTTATGCCCAGGGCGACACACGTGCTACAATGGCATATACAATGAGACGCAATATCGCAAGATGGAGCAAATCTATAAAATATGTCCCAGTTCGGATTGTTCTCTGCAACTCGAGAGCATGAAGCCGGAATCGCTAGTAATCGTAGATCAGCCATGCTACGGTGAATACGTTCCCGGGTCTTGTACTCACCGCCCGTCACACCATGGGAGTTGATTTCACTCGAAGTGGAAATACTAAACTAGTTATCCCCCACAGTGGAATCAGCGACTGGGGTGAAGTCGTAACAAGGTAACCGTAGGAGAACCTGCGGTTGGATCACCTCCTTTCTAGAGTACTAAAGTAATAAGTCTCACAACTATTACTTCATATATAACTCAATCATCCTTGTTTAGATTTCAAAGATTGATGAAAAAGCTAATTTTGGGGAATTAGCTCAGCTGGGAGAGCGCCTGCTTTGCACGCAGGAGGTCAGCGGTTCGATCCCGCTATTCTCCACCATTATTAAGGGCCTATAGCTCAGCTGGTTAGAGTGCACCCCTGATAAGGGTGAGGTCACAAGTTCAAGTCTTGTTAGGCCCACCATGTAAAAAAGATTTGAAAAACATATAAGCATTTATAAGTTTTAAAACTTAAAGCAAGTATATAAAAACATATAAATTAAAGACTTACTACTTTATTTATATTTTTAAATTATTTAAAGTCTTTATATATACTTGCTTTAGGTTTTAAGACCTAAGCTAAATAAAATAATAAAATTGATTAATTTAAAACAAGATTTGTAAAAGTTTTTTCATATACTTTTATAAAACTTATGCTTTATAGATTTTATTGCTTTATTTAATGTTATTTAAATTATCATTGTTAAGAGTCACAAGCAAGTTTAATAAAAACAATTTTACAGGACTTGTTAAAGGATAAAACCTAACTATCTTTTCTTTAACCTCTAGTTAAAGATAAGTTTTAAACTCACGACTTAATAAAACTAATATTTTAGTTTGCCTTAAGTGTTTAAATGCTTTCCGTCTTAAGATAGTAAAGTCTTATCATTAAAAACTTTAACAAGGAAGTGATGCGTTTTAGAATAAAAGGTAAAAAAGGTAAGCTACTAAGAGCGAATGGTGGATGCCTTGACTGGTAAAGGCGATGAAGGACGTACTAGACTGCGATAAGCTACGGGGAGCTGTCAAGAAGCTTTGATCCGTAGATTTCCGAATGGGGCAACCCAGTATATAGAGATATATACTACCATAATGGAGCGAACGTAGGGAATTGAAACATCTTAGTACCTACAGGAAAAGAAATCAATAGAGATTGCGTCAGTAGCGGCGAGCGAAAGCGTAAGAGGGCAAACCCAGTGCTTGCACTGGGGGTTGTAGGACTGCAATGTGCAATAAGTAAGGTTAGTAGAACACTCTGGAAAGTGTAGCCATAGAGGGTGATAGTCCCGTATACGAAAACCAAACTTTAGCTAGCAGTATCCTGAGTAGGGCGAAACACGTGGAATTTTGTCTGAAGCTGGGTCGACCACGATCCAACCCTAAATACTAATACCAGATCGATAGTGCACAAGTACCGTGAGGGAAAGGTGAAAAGAACTGAGGTGATCAGAGTGAAATAGAACCTGAAACCATTTGCTTACAATCATTCAGAGCCCTATGTAGCAATACAGGGTGATGGACTGCCTTTTGCATAATGAGCCTGCGAGTTGTGGTGTCTGGCAAGGTTAAGCACACGCGAAGCCGTAGCGAAAGCGAGTCTGAATAGGGCGCTTAAGTCAGATGCTGCAGACCCGAAACGAAGTGATCTATCCATGAGCAAGTTGAAGCTAGTGTAAGAACTAGTGGAGGACTGAACCCGCTAGCGTTGAAAAGCTATGGGATGACTTGTGGATAGGGGTGAAAGGCCAATCAAACTTCGTGATAGCTGGTTCTCTCCGAAATATATTTAGGTATAGCGTTGTGTCGTAATATAAGGGGGTAGAGCACTGAATGGGCTAGGGCATACACCAATGTACCAAACCCTATCAAACTCCGAATACCTTATATGTAATCACAGCAGTCAGGCGGCGAGTGATAAAATCCGTCGTCAAGAGGGAAACAACCCAGACTATCAGCTAAGGTCCCCAAGTCTTACTTAAGTGGAAAACGATGTGAAGTTACTTAAACAACCAGGAGGTTGGCTTAGAAGCAGCCATCCTTTAAAGAAAGCGTAATAGCTCACTGGTCTAGTGATTTTGCGCGGAAAATATAACGGGGCTAAAGTAAGCACCGAAGCTATAGACTTAGTTTTACTAAGTGGTAGGAGAGCGTTCTATTTGCGTCGAAGGTATACCGGTAAGGAGTGCTGGAGCGAATAGAAGTGAGCATGCAGGCATGAGTAGCGATAATTAATGTGAGAATCATTAACGCCGTAAACCCAAGGTTTCCTACGCGATGCTCGTCATCGTAGGGTTAGTCGGGTCCTAAGCCGAGTCCGAAAGGGGTAGGTGATGGCAAATTGGTTAATATTCCAATACCAACATTAGTGTGCGATGGAAGGACGCTTAGGGCTAAGCAAGCTAGCGGATGGAAGTGCTAGTCTAAGGATGTAGGAGCTTATATAGGCAAATCCGTATAAGAATACTCCGAGATCTTAAAGGCTCTTTGAAGTCTTCGGATGGATAGGAGAATTGCTGATGCCGTCGAGCCAAGAAAAGTTTCTAAGTTTAGCTAATGTTGCCCGTACCGTAAACCGACACAGGTGGGTGGGATGAGTATTCTAAGGCGCGTGGAAGAACTCTCTTTAAGGAACTCTGCAAAATAGCACCGTATCTTCGGTATAAGGTGTGGTTCGCTTTGTATTAGAATTTACTTCGAAAGCAAAGAAACTTACAACAAAGAGTCCCTCCCGACTGTTTACCAAAAACACAGCACTCTGCTAACTCGTAAGAGGATGTATAGGGTGTGACGCCTGCCCGGTGCTCGAAGGTTAATTGATGGGGTTAGCATTAGCGAAGCTCTTGATCGAAGCCCGAGTAAACGGCGGCCGTAACTATAACGGTCCTAAGGTAGCGAAATTCCTTGTCGGTTAAATACCGACCTGCATGAATGGCGTAACGAGATGGGAGCTGTCTCAAAGAGGGATCCAGTGAAATTGTAGTGGAGGTGAAAATTCCTCCTACCCGCGGCAAGACGGAAAGACCCCGTGGACCTTTACTACAGCTTGACACTGCTATTTGGATAAGAATGTGCAGGATAGGTGGGAGGCTTTGAGTAATAGACGCCAGTTTATTATGAGCCATTGTTGAGATACCACTCTTTCTTATTTGGGTAGCTAACTAGCTTGAGTTATCCTCAAGTAGGACAATGTCTGGTGGGTAGTTTGACTGGGGCGGTCGCCTCCCAAATAATAACGGAGGCTTACAAAGGTTGGCTCAGAACGGTTGGAAATCGTTCGTAGAGTATAAAGGTATAAGCCAGCTTAACTGCAAGACATACAAGTCAAGCAGAGACGAAAGTCGGTCTTAGTGATCCGGTGGTTCTGTGTGGAAGGGCCATCGCTCAAAGGATAAAAGGTACCCCGGGGATAACAGGCTGATCTCCCCCAAGAGCTCACATCGACGGGGAGGTTTGGCACCTCGATGTCGGCTCATCGCATCCTGGGGCTGGAGCAGGTCCCAAGGGTATGGCTGTTCGCCATTTAAAGCGGTACGCGAGCTGGGTTCAGAACGTCGTGAGACAGTTCGGTCCCTATCTGCCGTGGGCGTAAGAAGATTGAAGAGATTTGACCCTAGTACGAGAGGACCGGGTTGAACAAACCACTGGTGTAGCTGTTGTTCTGCCAAGAGCATCGCAGCGTAGCTAAGTTTGGAAAGGATAAACGCTGAAAGCATCTAAGCGTGAAGCCAACTCTAAGATGAATCTTCTCTAAGCTCTCTAGAAGACTACTAGTTTGATAGGCTGGGTGTGTAATGGATGAAAGTCTTTTAGCTGACCAGTACTAATAGAGCGTTTGGCTTATCTTTTTTTATAAGCATCACTTCCTTGTTAAGGTTTTTAAAATCTTAAAAGGTAAAAAAGTTTTTTAAACTTGCTCTTAACATTGTTTTTTAAGTATTCTTAATAAAGAATATTTAAATAACAATGTCCGTGATTATACAGATGTGGAGACGCCTTGTCCCATCCCGAACCAAGAAGCTAAGCACATCGTGGGTGATGATACTACGCCTTACTGGCAGGGGGAAAGTAGCTCATTGCGGACTTGTTAATTCTTATTATTCTTACTTTATATATAATCCTATGTTTATTTTTATTGTTAGTTATTAAAATTATTTAGTTATTTATTGGTTTAACTTTTAAATTAGTTTATTTTTTAATTGATTGTTTTATTTTTTTAAATTTTTATGGTTTTTAATTTATTCTGTTTTTTATTTTTTTAGTTTTATTATTTTATTTCTTCTGGTTGTTTTAATTTTTCGGTTTTAAAATACTTATAATAAATTTGCTAAATTTGGTTTTTATTTTTTAGTTGGGATGATTTTTAGGTTTTATTATTTTATTTTTTTATTTAATTATATTATTTTTTAGTTTTTTTAATTTATTTTATTCTTTATTTTTTATGGATTGTGTTGAGAGATTTTTATAGTTTATTTAATAAAAAGCTAGCTTAGAGTATTTAGCTAGCAATATTATGTTTGTGTATGATTTATGGTGTGATAGTGTGTATATCTTTAAGATATTCAAAATGCTTAAGTTTAATGTATTTTTCTTTATTTCCTATTATAAAAATAGCTATTTTTTAGTGTTAGATTTAGTTTTAGGTTTTTATTGTTTAGCTTGTAAAATAAATTATTTTAGTGTTAGAGTGGATAAAGTATTGGTATAGAGATTTATTTTTTACAAAAGAGTGTTTGTAAGTGAGTTTGAGTGAGAAATAGTTTTTAGTTTAATCTTATGGGTTTAGATTGTTTGTTTTAGGTATGGTTGGGTTGGGGTGATGAGGATAATTAATTAAAAGATGTGATTTGGATTTGGTATAATTTTATGATGATTTTAGACAGATTGATTGAGAAATTAAAATACAATAATGTTTTTTTAACCGGTGGAGCAGGTGTTGGAAAATCTTTTTTAACTATGGAGCTTATTAAGGCGTATAGGCAGCAAGGAAAAATAGTTATCGTTTTGGGTTCTAGTGCTATTAGTGCTTTTAATATAGGCGGTGTAACCTTGCATAGTTTTTTTGCTTTTAAAAGATGTAAAAATTACGATGAATTATATTATGAAGATAGAAAACAAAAGGATAAATTAGAAAAACTAAAACGAATTTTAAAACAATGTGATTTGTTAGTTATTGATGAAATTTCTATGGTTAGTGCTTCTTTAATGGAAATGATTTATTATAGGCTTATAAGATCTGAATTTAATGGAAAAATTTTATTGGTAGGTGATTTTTTTCAACTTCCTCCAGTTGTAGATTTTAACACTCAAATAAATAATTTATTTCAAGCTAGTTTATATGCGTTTTCATCTCAGGCTTGGAAAGATTTTAATTTTACAAATGTAATGCTTACATTAGCTAAAAGAACAAGTGATAGACAATTTTATGATTATTTATTTTACTTGAGAATGGGTATTCTTAAACAAGAAACACTTGATTTTTTTAAAAAAATGCTTATCAAAAAAGAAAATTTACTTGAATATACAAATACATATACCTTGTTATGTTCTACTAATAAAAAAACAAACCAAGTTAATGAAAAAAAATTAAATTTATTAGAAGGAAAGGAATATGTTTTTAATTCAAAAAGTGAAAAATTAGATGTGTTATTGGATGATAAAATTTATCATCAATGGATTAATAGTTTAAATTCTTTAGAAGTGTTAAAATTAAAAATAGGAGCTAAAATAATTTTTTGCGTTAATAATAAAGAAGAAAATTATTATAATGGAGAACAAGGAGTTGTAATTGATTTTATTTATGAAGATGAAAAAGAGTATATTTTAATCGAGAAAAATAATGGCGAGCGATTGAGAATTAAACCTTATGAATATACTTTTGAAGAGTATGAAATAAATGATGATAAAATAGAGGTGAAAATAAGAGCAAAATTTATACAATTTCCTATAAAACTAGCATACGCAATTACTATACACAAATCTCAAGGAATGAGTATAGATTATTTAATATGTGATATTGATGGAATTTTTGAAAAAGGACAATTATATGTTTGCTTATCAAGAGCTGTTAATCCTTGCAATTTAAAAATTGTATATAATTACAAAATACCTTTTGAAGATTATTTTTTAAAAATTTTAAAAATAGACAAAGAAGTTAGACAATTTTATATGGAAGAAAAATTTATAAATTTAGAAGATAATGAGGAGATGTAACGATGAAATGGCTTGTGTTTTTATTTTTTTTACAATTTAGTGTTTTAGCTAATTCTTTGAGTATTGAAGATTTTAGAACAGATTTATATTCTAAAATAGGAAATAATACTTTAAAAAAAATAGAAATAACATTAGAATTTGAAGGTGATAATTTAGATGAAATAAAAATTATTGATGCTTTAAATACAATAATTTCAAGCTATTTTTATGAAGATTTATTTACAGAAATTGGAAAAAATAATTTCAAAGAAACTTTACTTAAATTTAGTAATAAAAAATACAAAACTCATATAAAAAATATTTATATTTTAAAAATCAATTCTATACAAGAATTTGACTTAGAAGAATTAAAACGCTTTTTAAAGGATATGGATAAAACAGATATTAAAGAGAAGGTGGTGTCTAAAAAAATAGAAAATACTAAAAATATTCTTGAAAACAAAGAGCATAATATAAGTAAAAATGAAGATGCTAATATAAGCACAGAAATTATCAAGCAAGATATAAATAGTTCAAATATACAAGATGTTAACACGAGCAAAGAAGCGATGGATATAATTTTAAAAACTATGGAAAATACGCAAATGCAAATGCTAGCACCAAGTAAGGATCAAGATTTGTTCAAAGAGTTGCCATATTAATCATTGAACAATATCAAAATTTGCAGGAATTTTTGGGCTAAATAAATTTTCATTTATATTTTGATCAAATTTTTGATTAAAAAAGAATATAGTAATGAGATTATTAAGTTCATCACTATAAGAAATACTTTCTAATGAATCATCATTTTTTAGTTTAATTTTATATGTGGTATTTTCATAGTGAGCTTCATAAGTGTTCGATGATAGTTTTTTGGCTTTTTCAAAAATTTTTTGAAGTTTTGGTGTGTTTTGTAATTTAGTGTAAATAGCTTGTTCTAGGTCAGGTTCTATGATGATAATTTCTTTATTATTAATATAAATTTTTTTATTTGTAGGATGGGTATAATTCCAAAATGCTTTATTTTGAGTGATGATAAAATTGCCTTTGTATTTTAATGATGAATTGTTACTTTGAACTATTTGTTCAAAATCACTGCTAAAATTTTTAAAATTAATATTAAAAGCAAAAAGATTTATAAAAAATAATACGAGTATTGCAAAATATTTCATGTTTTACCTTTTTTTTCATAAATTATATAAAAAATTATCAAACAAACTTTTTATATAGTTCTAATTAAAATAAAGATATAATTTAGCATATATTTTTATAAATAAAGGTAAAAAAATGTTTTCTAGTATATTTAAAGCAGTATTTGGCACAAAAAATGATAGAGAGGTAAAAAAATATTTAAAAAGAGTAGCTCAAATTAATGCTTTAGAAGCAAAATATCAAAATTTAAGTGATGAAGATTTAAAAAAGGCTTTTAAAGATTTTCAAACACAAATTCAAAATAATGAAAAAAATCTAGATCAAATTTTAAATGATGTTTTTGCTATTGTTAGAGAAGTTGGTCGTAGAACTTTAAATATGCGTCATTTTGATGTGCAATTAATCGGTGGAATGGTATTGCATGAGGGTAAAATTGCTGAAATGAAAACAGGAGAAGGTAAAACTTTAGTAGCTACTTTGCCAGTTGTTTTAAATGCTATGAGCGGTAAAGGCGTGCATGTAGTTACCGTAAATGATTACTTAGCAAAAAGAGATGCTGAACAAATGAGTGCTATTTATAATTTTTTAGGTTTTAGTGTTGGTGTGATACTTTCAGAACAAAATAACGATGAAGCGCATAAAAAAGCTTATGAATGCGATATAACTTATGGAACAAATAATGAATTTGGCTTTGATTATTTGCGTGATAATATGAAATTTTCAAAGTTTGAAAAAGTTCAAAGAGAGCACAATTTTGTAATCGTGGATGAAGTTGATAGTATATTAATTGATGAAGCTAGAACCCCACTTATTATAAGCGGACCTACAAATAGAACTTTAGATGGATACATTAAAGCAAATGAAGTAGCTAGACAAATGCAAAGAGGTGAAGCAGCTGCTACTCCTCAAGATCTTCCAAGCGGAGATTTTGTTGTAGATGAAAAAAACAGAACTATTATGATTACTGAAACTGGAATTTCTAAGGCAGAAAAATTATTTGGTGTAGAAAATTTGTATAGCCTTGATAATGCAATATTGGCTCATCAACTTGATCAAGCTTTAAAAGCACATAATCTATTTGAAAAAGATGTGCATTATGTTTTAAGAGATAAACAAGTAATTATTGTAGATGAATTTACAGGAAGGTTAAGTGAAGGAAGACGTTTTAGCGATGGTTTGCATCAAGCATTAGAAGCTAAAGAAGGGGTAAAAATTCAAGAAGAAAGTCAAACTTTAGCAGATATTACTTTTCAAAATTATTTCAGAATGTATAAAAAATTAGCAGGTATGACAGGAACTGCACAAACTGAAGCTACGGAATTTTCTCAAATTTATAATCTTGATGTAGTTTCTATACCTACAAATATTCCTATTGCTAGAATAGACAAAGATGATTTGATTTATAAAACACAAGATGAAAAATTTAAAGCTGTGATTGAAGAAATTAAAAAAGCCAATGCAAAAGGACAGCCTGTTTTGGTAGGAACTGCAAGTATTGAAAGGAGTGAAGTTTTTCACAATATGCTTGTGAAAGAACGCATTCCTCATCATGTGCTTAATGCTAAAAATCACGAACAAGAGGCTTTGATTATCCAAGATGCAGGAAAAAAAGGTGCTGTAACTATAGCTACTAATATGGCAGGTCGTGGGGTTGATATAAAAATAGATGATGAGATAAGAGCATTAGGTGGGCTTTATATTATAGGAACAGAGCGCCATGAAAGTAGAAGGATTGATAACCAACTAAGAGGTAGAGCAGGGCGACAGGGCGATCCTGGAGTGAGTAGATTTTATTTGAGCTTAGAGGATAATCTTTTAAGAATTTTTGGCGGTGATCGTATTAAGAGTATTATGGAGAGATTGGGTATAGAAGAGGGTGAGCATATAGAAAGTCGTATAGTTACAAGAGCGGTTGAAAATGCGCAAAAAAAAGTTGAGAGTTTGCATTTTGAAAGTAGAAAACACTTGCTTGAGTATGATGATGTGGCAAATGAGCAAAGAAAAACTATATATAATTATAGAAATGAATTATTAGATGAGGAATTTAATCTACAAGATAAAATTTTAAAAAATATAGCTGAATACAGCAATCATTTAGTAAGTCAAATTTATCTAAATGCTGAACTTGAGGATGATGTAAAGCATTTTGAAACTTTAAAACAAAGAATTAACTATGAATGCAATATGGAATTAAACGAAAATGATTTTAAAGATTTAAGCGTAATTGAAATTGAAAACAAGCTTAGTGAAATTTTAGAAAAATCTTATAAGGATAAAATGAGTATTATTGAAGATATGGAAGCTAGAAGGATAGAGAGAATTTTGTATCTTCAAATTTTAGATAATCTTTGGAGAGAACATTTATATCAAATGGATATTTTAAAAACAGGTATTGGATTAAGAAGTTATAATCAAAAAGATCCTTTAGTAGAATATAAAAAAGAGAGTTATAATTTATTTATGGAGCTTGTAGAGCGTATTAAATTTGATAGCTTAAAATTATTATTTAATGTTACTTTTACACAAAAAGAAGCCCAAAATTTTGAAGAAAAATCTCATGAGCAAAATGAGCAATTTTTGGCTAATACCACAGAAAGTGGAGTAAATGAGGAAGGACAAGCTCAAATTACAAAGGTTCCTAGGAATTCACCTTGTCCTTGTGGTAGTGGAAAAAAATACAAAGATTGCCATGGAAAAAGTGGTCCTAAAAAGGGTATTTTAGCATAAGGTTTGATTAATGAATTTAGTAATAGTTGAAGATGATATAAATATGCGAAAATCACTTGAAATTGCATTGAGTGAATATGAAGAATTTAACATTAAATCTTACAAATCAGCAAGTGAGGCTTTAAAAAAACTAAATGAAGAAGTGGATTTGATTATCACAGATATTAATATGCCTGGTATGGATGGCATAGAATTTGTCCAAGCTTGTGATAATAAATATGATTTTATTATTATCACAGGAAATGCAACGCTAAATCGTGCCATAGAAGCACTAAGACTGGGCGTGAAAGATTTTTTAGTAAAACCATTTGATATTAATACCTTAGTAACCACCATAAAACGCGCTAAAATTATCCAAGAAAAAACTTCTAAAAAAAGCACTAAAAAAACAAGTAAAAAAGAAAATAATGAGGAATTTTATGGTAGCTCTAAGGCTTTAGATCATTGTCTTAATCTAGCTTTAAAAGCTGCAAAAACTGATGCTAGTATAATGCTTTTTGGTGAAAGTGGGGTGGGTAAGGAAGTTTTTGCAAATTTTGTACATAAAAATTCTAAAAGAGCTCAAAAGCCTTTTGTAGCTATAAATATGGCAGCCATTCCAGCAAATCTTATAGAAAGTGAGCTTTTTGGTTTTGAAAAGGGTGCATTTACTGATGCTAATGCTACAAAAATTGGTTTGTTTGAAATGGCAAATGAGGGAACTTTGTTTTTAGATGAGATAGGGGAGATGCCCTATGAAATCCAAGCAAAATTATTAAGAGCTTTGCAAGAAAAAGAAATCACAAGATTAGGAAGCACTAAAAGTGTAAAAATTGATGTAAGAATTATTAGTGCAACTAATGCAAATTTAGAAAAAAAGATTGCCAACAATGAATTCAGACAAGACCTGTATTATAGGCTTAATACCATTCCTATTAATATACCTGCTTTAAGAGAACGCCAAGAAGAAATCTTACAAATTGCACAAAAAGTTTTGCTTGAAACTTGTAAAGAATACGACTTCAAAGAAAAAACCTTAAGCCAAGAGGCTAAAGATGCTTTGCTTGCTTATGATTTTCCAGGTAATATCAGAGAATTAATCTCTATCATACAAAGAGCTTGTATTTTAAGCGAAAATGATATAGTTAATGCACAAGATTTATTTTTAGAAAGCAGAAAAAGTAAGGACATAAAAAATCTTGAAAAAGAACTAATACTAGAGGCTTTAAAAAATTCCCAAGACATAAGCCAAGCAGCTAAGCTTATAGGAATGAGTGAAAAAATTTTTAGCGAAAAAATGAAAAAATACAATATTACTTAAAAAGGAAGGAAAATGAAAAAAATAGCTATTGTAGGCGCAACAGGTGCAGTGGGTGAGGAGCTTTTAAATGTTTTAGATGAGCTTGATTTTCCAGTTGAAAGCATTTTGCCTTTAGCTAGTGCAAAAAGCGCGGGTGCTGAGGTAGAATTTAGAGGAAAAACTTATAAGGTTAAAGAATTAACCCCAAGTGTTTTTAAAGAAAACCCAGTGGATATAGCCTTTTTTAGTGCAGGTGGAAGCATAAGTGCTGAGTATGCAAAGTATGCTGTGGAGTGCGGGGCTGTGGTTATTGATAATACAAGCCATTTTAGAATGGATGAAAATGTGCCTTTGGTGGTGCCTGAGTGCAATAGCGATGATATTAAGGATTGGAAAAAAACAGGAATTATTGCAAATCCAAATTGTTCTACTATACAAATGGTGCATATTTTAAAGCCTCTTGATGATGTTTTTAATTTAAAAAGAGTTGATGTAAGCACTTATCAAGCAGCAAGTGGAGCGGGTAAAGAAGGTATGGAAGAATTGGTTAAGGGTATGCAAAGCTTTTTTGCTTTTGAGTTAGATAATTTTAAAGCAAAAACCTTTCCATATACTTTAGCCTTAAATTTAATACCGCAAATTGATGTTTTTAATGAAAATGGCTACACAAAAGAAGAGCTTAAAATGGTGAATGAAACACAAAAAATCTTGCACAAAAAGCTTGAAATTTCAGCAACTTGTGTGAGAGTTCCAGTGCTTAGAAGCCATAGTGAGGCTATTACTATGCATTTTGAAAAAGAAGTTGATGTTGCTAAGGCTAGAGAAATTCTTTCTAAAGCACCTAGTGTGGTTGTTATTGATGATATAAAAAATCAAAAATACCCTATGCCACTTTTTACAAGCGATACTAACGAAACTTATGTAGGAAGAATAAGAAGTGATATTAATCATAAAAATATTTTGCACTTATGGTGCGTGGCTGATCAAATCAGAGTTGGAGCAGCAACCAATGCTGTGCGTATCGCAAAAAAATGGTTAGAATTAGTTAAAGGTTAATGAATGTTGGAAAAATTTTTTGAAAATTTATTGGTAAAAAGTCGTATTGTTACTATATTGCCTGTGATTTTTGGGCTTATTGGTGCTTTTGTGTTGTTTTTTATTGCAAGTTATGATGTGATTAAGGTTTTAAAATATGTGTATGATTATTTTTTCATACCTAATACTAGCATTGACTTACATGAAGATGTTGTAGGGCTTATTATAGGGGCTGTGGATTTGTATTTAATGGCTCTGGTTTTATTTATTTTTTCTTTTGGAATTTATGAGCTTTTTATTAGTGAGATTGAAGATTTTAAACGCACAAAACAATCAAAAGTTTTAGAAGTTCATAGCCTAGATCAATTAAAAGATAAATTGGCTAAAGTTATTATCATGGTTTTGGTAGTAAATTTTTTCCAAAGAATTTTACAAATGCAAATTAGCACTGTTTTAGATATGGCTTATCTTGCAGGTTCTATTTTAGCACTTTGTGTAGGACTTTATTTTTTACATAAAAGTGATCATTAAAAAGGATAAAAATGATTTTTATAGATGCGTGTTTTAAAAAGCCAACCTCTTATACTCCCGTTTGGATGATGCGACAAGCAGGAAGGTATTTGCCTGAGTATATGCAAGTTCGCTCAAGTGCTGGGGATTTTTTATCTCTTTGTAAAGATTATAAAAAAGCAAGTGAGGTTAGCTTACAGCCTGTGGATATTTTGGGAGTGGATGCGGCTATTATTTTTTCAGATATTTTGGTGGTGCCTTTGGAAATGGGTATGCAACTTAGCTTTCAAAAAGGTGAGGGGCCTGTATTTGCAAAACCCATTGAAACAAAAGCTGATTTAGAAAAATTAGATGTAGAAAAAAGTGTTAAAAATCTTTCTTATGTGTATGATGCTTTAAAATTAACTAGAGAAAAATTAGCCAATGATAAAGCATTGATTGGTTTTTGTGGTAGCCCTTGGACTATTGCTACTTATATGATAGAAGGTGGTGGGAGTAAAAATTATGCAAAATGCAAAAAACTTGTGTATCAAAACCCTGAATTTTTGCACCAAATTTTATCTAAGTTAAGCCATGCTTTAAAATTGTATTTAGAAGAGCAAATCAAAGCAGGTGCTAATGCTGTGCAAATTTTTGATAGCTGGGCTAGTGCTTTGGAAAAAGAGGCTTTTTTTGAATTTTCTTTTAATTATATGCTTGAAATTTCAAACTATATCAAAGAAAAATATCCCCATATTCCTGTGATTTTATTTCCTAAAGGTGTGAGTGCTTTTTTAGATCAAATCAATGGAAATTTTGATGTTTTTGGGGTTGATTGGAGCACGCCTTTGGATTTAGCAAAAGAAAAATTAAGCGCTAAATACACTTTGCAAGGCAATATGGAACCATGCAGATTATACGATAAAAAAGCTATAGAGCAAGGTGTTTTAGAAATTTTACAAATCATGAAAAACACTCCGCATATTTTCAATCTAGGACATGGAATTTTGCCTGATATTCCTGTGGAAAATGCAAAATATTTTATTAAATTAGTTCAAGAGCAATCTAAAAAATGAGTAAAATTGTTTTTGGCCCTATAAGCTCAAGAAGGTTTGGGCTTTCTTTGGGGATTGACTTAAGTCCTAGCCAAAAACAATGTAATTTTGATTGTGTTTATTGTGAGTTAAAAGCCGCAAAACCTGTGGAAAAATCTGTGCTTTATCCTAGTGTTGATGAGGTTTTAGCTGAGGTTTTAAATGCTATGGAAAGTGGTGTTGAGTTTGATTTTTTAACGCTTACTGCAAATGGTGAGCCTAGTTTATATCCTGATTTAGCTTTATTAATCCAAGAATTAAATGCCATAAAAAAAGATAAAAAACTCTTGATTTTAAGCAATGGGAGTGCGGTTTTAAATTCACAAAGTTTTAATGCCTTGCTTGATATAGATGTGGTTAAATTTAGTCTTGATAGCGTGATAGAAAAAACTTTTTATCGTATTGATAGGGCTTTAAAAAGCATTAAAATCGATCTTTTGCTTGAAAAAATGATAAAATTTAGTCAAAAATTTAAAGGCGATTTAATCATAGAAGTTTTGATTGTGCAAGGTTTAAATGATAATGAAGAAGAAATGCTTGCTTTAAACCAAGCTTTTAAAAAAATCAAACCTTTAAGAGTGGATTTTAGCACCATAGATAGACCCCCAGCTTATCCTGTAAAAGCCATATCAAATCAAAGGCTAATAGAGCTTAGCTCTTGCATTGATAGTGCTTGTGTTGTTGTGGCTAAGCATTTTTATAATCAAACTAAATTTGATTTTAGTGAAAATGAGCTTTTAAAAATGCTAAAATTACGCGCTCAAAGCGAATTTGATGTGGAAAATACCTTTAGTCCAAAAAGCAAAGAAAGACTTAAAAAACTACTTTTAGAATCAAAAATTCAAGAACTAAATCTTTTGGGAGTAAAATTTTACAAAACTATATAAAAAATCTTGACAAATACATTTTTTTCTTATATAATACCACTTCTTATTTATTAGATTCCGGATTAGCTCAGCGGTAGAGTAGTCGGCTGTTAACCGATTGGTCGTAGGTTCGAATCCTACATCCGGAGCCACTTTCTTAATTCTAATATTTTATATCAAATGTGAAAAATTTACTATTGAAATTATTACCAACTTTTTCATATTGGAACAAAGCCGGTTCTATATTTTGCACTTCATGGTATAAAAGTCCTAATGCTAATCTTGCTTCTAGAGTTTCTTCATTTTCCAATTTAGCAAGTTCTAATAATGCTATGGCTGAATTTGGATTATTTGAGCCTATAGCAGAAACTGCTGCTAAAAATAGAGTCTGTGCGTCTTTAATTTTATAATCATCTATTAAAATATTATAAAGAGTATATGCTTCTTGGTATTCTTTTGCAAAAATATCAATATAAGCCAAAGCAAAAATTAATCCCACTGAGTTTTTACTACTTAAAGAAAGTCTTTTTTTGATGTCATTTCGAACATGATTAAGTAAACCAGTAATTTGCATAAGAGCAATATAGCTATCTTTTACTATACCAGCTCCGCCAAATAAAGAATTATAATCAAGTTCAATACTTTGAAAATATCCTTGAGCTTGTTTTGCATAGTCTTTTATGCTAAGATCCATATTTTTCGAGTTAAAGAATAAAATATTGCTAATAATATCTTTGTTTAATAATTCTTTTAATTCTTTTATTTTTGTATTTCTTATACTATCTAAATGATTTCCATTTGCTGCAATTATTGCAAACATTAGCTCTAAAGGTGTCTTTTTTTGTATGGAATTATTATCTAAATACGGAATCATAGCTACATAATCATTGCGAGGTAGATACAATAATGATTTATATATATTAGCACTTTGATCAATATTTTGATCAAGTTGTAAATTTTCTATAAGCTCATTAAATAATTTTGTATAGTCTTTTTTTGTCAAATCCATGCAAAATATAGCAAAAATTCCTGCTAGATAATTTTTAGGATTTAGATGATAAGCTGTTGAAAAATGCTTTGCAGCGTTGATGTAATCTTGTAATTGCGCATAAGTTAAAGCAAGATTGTAATGAATAACATCATGTGCATGATATGTATTGCTAAGGTTTTTTAACTGCTCATTTGCTTCTCTTAAATGATAATTAAAAGCTAAGTTGATAGCTTTGGATAATTCTATATTAGCTCCAGATAATGTTTTGCTTTGAGTTAATAACTGGTTTTCATACTCATATGCTTGTATAAAATTTCCTAAATCAGCTTTTGTAATAAGTTCCATACTTTGTTTGGCATCAAAAACTCTATAAGGTGCAAAATAAAATAATAAATCATAGATATGCTGTTTACCGGTAATAATTTTTTTAGCAAAAGATTGTTGAGCGATATCTATATTTGAAAAATTTTTTTTCAAAATAGTTTTAATGTTGTAATATTTAGTCACTTCACTTTTATCTTTTGTGTATAAATTTTTTAAGATATGTGCTCCATTATTATAATTACCCGTTTTTAATTCTACTAAAGCTAAAGCAGTTTCACTTTGAGACTTTTGATTATCTATTTTTGAAGCTCTTTGTAAATATTCTTTTGCATTAACATAATCTCCAGTTTTTGCATATAACAACCCTAAAGGCAAACTTGCTTCAAAGCTTTCTTGTTTTTTTAAAAGTTCAATAGCATCTTTTTCAGAATTTAAAAGAGAATAAATTTTTGCACTAATATAAAAAGATTCATCCTTATAGGCTTGATTATTATCTGTTTTTGTTAACATTTGTAAAGCCTCTGGATAAAAGCCTTGGTAGTAATTAATCAAACCTAAATAATAATTATACAAAGTTGATTTTGAATCTTGTGGAAGATAAACTCTAGCCAAATCAATATAATAAGAAAATTTATCTTTATCTCCTATGTTAAAATAACACACTGCTAAATTAATAGCTGCTGCTACTTTATGTTCTTCAAGTTTTAATGATTGTTTGAAATTTTCTATAGCTTTTGTATAATCTTTTTGCTTCATTTGAGCTACACCAAGATTATAACTTGATAGTGATTGATTGAAAAGATTTACATTATTATATAGTTCCAAAGCATTTTCAATATCACCTTTTTCGTATAAAACATTTGCTTTTTGTATCATTTGATCAAGAGCTGAAGAAGGTATTTTTGTAATACTTATTGTGGTGTTATCCTCTTGAGTATTATTTTGTGTTATAGGTAAAGACTCTGGTTCTTTTTTTAGAACAATCAATAAGATTAGTATTATTAATAAAACTAAAGCAAGCCCTCCAAGAGCAGAGATTAAAATAATAAATTTTTTATCCAAAAATTTCTTTTTTTCTTCTTTTTGAATTTCTTGAGGTTCTTCTTCTACTCTTTGAAAAGTACTTTCTTCTTCTAATTCAGGTGGAATTAAATCAGAAGGTATCTCCACTTGTTCGGTTTGATTTTCTTCTAGATTAGAAACTTGTTCTTGTTGATCTTGTTCTTTTAAAGTTACTTCTTCAGCCATTTTTTCTCATTAAAAATATTTTCTTAAAACATCTGGTATAGCTATTTTGCCATCTTTTTCTTGATAATTTTCCATAATAGCAACTAAAGTCCTACCAACTGCTAAAGATGAGCCGTTTAAGGTATGAACTAATTCATTTTTGCCTTTTTCATTTTTGTAACGAATTTTAGCGCGTCTTGCTTGAAAATCTCTACAATTTGATATAGATGAAATTTCTCTATATTTATTTTGAGATGGTATCCACACTTCTAAATCTATAGTTTTTGCTGCGCAAAAGCCTAAATCTCCCGTGCAAAGCATTAAATGTCTATGTGCTAAACCTAAAGAAGTGAGTAAATTACTAGCACAATTTACCATTTCTTCAAATACTATATCGCTTTGCTCAGGCTTTGTGATGCTTACAAGCTCTACTTTTTCAAACTGATGTTGTCTTATAATGCCCCTTGTATCGCGTCCTGCACTTCCTGCTTCTTGTCTAAAACAAGCACTATAACAAGTCATTTTTATAGGCAAAGACTCAGCTAATAAAATTTCATTAGAATAAAGATTAGTCACTGGAACTTCTGAAGTAGATATAAGATATAAATCATCGTTTTCTATTTTATACATATCATCTTTAAATTTTGGTAATTGTCCTGTACCAAACATAGTGTTTGCATTTACTAAAAAGGGCACATTGACTAAGTTAAATCCCCTGCTTTTGTTAAAATCTATCATATAATTAACCAAGGCTCTATTTAACAAAGCACCTTCGTTTTTTAACACGCAAAAACGACTTTGAGAAATCTTAACTCCCCTTACAAAATCAAGCCAATCTAAGCTTTCACCTAAATCATGATGTTCTTTTGGGGTAAAATCAAATTCTGGTGGGGTTAAGATCTTTTTTAATTCTACATTTTCATCTTCATCTTTGCCTACTGGAACACAATCATCGGGGATATTTGGCACGCTAGCAGCAATTTGTTCGAGTTTGCTTTCTAAATCACTTACTATTTTTGTTTGCGATGATATTTTTTCTTTGTTTTCTACAAGCTGTGCTTTTAGTTTTTCTTTATCGCTTGCATTTGCTAATTCTTTACTGAATTTGTTTTGAAAAGCTTGTAATTCTTCTAATAACGCTTTTTCTTTTTTTAAAGATATAAATAACGCGCTAAGCTCTTTTAATAGATTTTCATCTACTTTTTTTGCTTTTAGTTTTTTTGCAATTTCTTCAAAGTTGTTTTGTAAAAGTTTTAAATCTAGCATTTTAATTCCTTTAAAGTCCTATTTTTTCATAAATTTTTTCCATTTTGCTTTTTGCAATTTTTTTTGCTTTACTCGCACCAAATTCTAAAATTTCTTTTAATTTTGCAGGGTTATTTAATAAATTTTCGTATTCATTTTTTGCACTTGCAAAATAATCTTTCACTAAATCATTCAAATACATTTTAAAATGCCCGTATCCTTCGCCACCTTTTTGGTATCTTGCTTGTAAATTTTCTTGCTCTTGCTTGTTTAAAAAAAGCTTTGCGATATTATAAACATTGCAATCTTGCCATGATTTTGGCTCTTCTAATGGAGTAGAATCTGTTTTTATAGATGAAATTTGTTTTTTTAGAACTTTTTCTGAAGCAAAAATATCTATAGTATTTTTATAAGATTTACTCATTTTAGCTCCATCAGTGCCTACTACCACTGCAACTTCTTCATTTACTTTTGCACTTGGTAAGGTAAAAATTTCTCCCCATGTGTTATTTACTTTTAAGGCTATATCTCTTGCAATTTCTACATGTTGAATTTGATCTTTTCCAACTGGAACTATTTGAGTATCAAAAAGCAAAATATCAGCTGCCATTAAAACAGGATAAGAAAATAAGCCGTGATTTGCGTTTAAGCCTTTTGCTATTTTATCTTTATAAGAATGGGCTCTTTCTAAAAGTCCCATAGGGGTAAATTGGGATAAAATCCAATAAAGCTCTAAGACTTCTTTTACATCACTTTGTAACCAAAATATGCTTTTGTTTGGATCTATACCTAAGCTCAAAAATGCAGCAGCAGCTTTAAGTGAGTTTTGTTTTAATTCTGCGCCATTAAAATTGGAAGTTAAAGCGTGATAATTTGCTATAAAAATAAGCATTTGATTATCATCTTGTAAATTCAGCATTTGCTTTATAGAACCAAAATAATTACCTATATGTAAATCACCGCTTGGCTGAAGCCCTGTTAAAACTCTCATTTTACCTCTTTTTTTATTTCTTTAATAATTTCTTCTATGCTTTTGTTTTCAATATCTATAATAATATCTGCCTTTTTTTCGTATTTTTTAATTCTTTGATCGAATAATATTTTAGCATTATTAATATTAGAAAATAGGGGTCTTAAATTTAATTCTTGAGTATTTAATCTTTGCAAGATATAATCAAAGCTTGATTTTAGATAAACAATAGTTCCTATTTTACGAAGTTTTTTTTGTTTGATAAAACCACCACCACTAGCAATAATACAATTTTTAACATGAGTTAAAAAATAAACAAGTTTTTTTTCTTCATTACGAAAAAAATCTTCCCCATATTTTTTAAAAATTTCACTAATTTCAAGATTAAATTTTTCTTTGATTAGATTATCTGTATCTAAAAAGAAATGATTATATTTTACGGCATAAGCTCTAGCTATAGTTGTTTTTCCACAACCCATAAAGCCAACAAAAAGAAGATTATTCTTCTTGTTCATTTTTACTTCCTTTTTTGCGTGAAGCTAAAATCAAAGGCACGCCTTCAAAATTAAACTGCTTTCTGATTTGATTTTGCAAATACCTTTTGTAAGAAAAATGCAAAGCTTTTGGGCGGTTCATAATCAAAGCTATTTTTGGCGGAGCGATGTCGTATTGAGCTGCATAATAAATTTTTACTAATTTACCATAATCATGAGGCAAAGGGTGGGCTTTTGTGGCTTCTTCTATCAAGGTGTTTAATTTAGCAGTTGGAATTTTTTGAATAAAATTAGCAAAAACTTCTAAAATTTTATCCAAAAGAACATGCACCCTTTTACCACTTAAAGCACTCACGCTAATTATAGGCGCATGAGCTAAGAATTTAAACCTATCAAGTTTTAATTCTTTTATGGTTTTATCAAATTCTAAATCGCTTTTATCCCATTTGTTTAAAACTATAATCACGCCCAAATAATGTTTGGCAGCAAGTCCTGCTATACGCTCATCAAGCTCATTAAAACCCTCGGCTGCATCTAAAACTAAAAGTGCAATTTGTGCTTGTTCTAAAATTTTTTCTGTTCTGTTTAAAGCATAGCGTTCAAGTCCTTGAATTTTACCACGCTTTCTAATGCCTGCTGTATCTACAAATTCTATAATTTTATCTTTATACATAAAAGTTTCATTTACTGGATCTATGGTAGTTCCTGCTATATTACTTACTACTGATCTTTCTTGTTTTACTAAAGCATTTAAAAGACTTGATTTGCCGACATTTACCCTGCCTATAATACCTACTTTAATATGGTTTTCATCGATGTTTTTAAGATTAAAATTTTCATTATTTTCGTCAAAATTTTCTAAATAACTTTCAAAATCTTCTTCGCTATCTTGAATTAATACTTGTTCATTTAAAAATTTTCCAGCCCACATACAAAGCTCATCTATGCCTATATTATGTGTAACTGAAATATTAAAAATCTCTTTTACACCAAAATTTAAAAATTCCCAAGATCTTTCTTCGTCTTTTTTGCTATCTATTTTGTTTATTATTAATGCTATAGGTTTATTAAGTTTTTTCATTTCATAAAAAAATGCTTTATCTTCATCATCAGGTAAAAATTTTCCATCAACCATGTAAAAAATAATATCACTATTTTTAGCAGCTTTAAGTGAATTTGCTTTAACATTTTTAAAAAGTTCATTACTTTCATCAAGTCCGCCACTATCTATTAATAAAGCTTTTTTGTTATCTATTTGAATTTCTGTTTTATTTGTATCTCTTGTTGTGCCGCTAATATCACTTGTAATAGCAATGCGTTTTCTTGCAAGTCTATTAAAAAGACTTGATTTGCCAACATTTGGTTTTCCTATTAAAATAATACTTTGCATTTATTCTCATTTTTATTTTTTATTTGTGATTATATAAAATTTGCCTTAAAATTAAGCAAAAAAGACTAAAATAACAAGAATTTTATATGGAATCATTATGTTAAGAATAGTCAAGAAAAATTTAGGTATTTATTTTATGATAATTGCTTCTATTGAATTTGCATTGGTTGGTGCATGTGCAAAAATATTAAGCGAAGAATTATCATCTATTGAAATTATGTTTTTTAGAAATATTATAGGCACGGCTTTTATGGTTTATATGCTTACTAAGTTAAAATTTCATAAAAGTGGTGGGCATTTTGGTTTGCTTGTATTTAGAGGTGTTATTGGAACTATTGCTTTGTATCTTTTTTTCTATAATGTATCTAATATTTCTTTAGGAGGGGCTTTTGCTTTTCAAAAAACTGCTCCGATTTTTATAGCTTTGATTGCTTTTTTCTTTTTTAAGGAAAGTTTAGGAATAAAGGCGTGTTTTGGGATTTTAATAGCTTTTATAGGGGTTCTTTTGGTTTGTCAACCTTTTGCTGATGAGCTAAATCATTCTGGTTTTGATTTAAAAAATAGTATTTTAGGGATTTTAAGTGGGTTTTGTGCGGCTTTAGCTTTAACTAGTGTTAGAGAGCTTAGAAAATCCTATCCAGCACCTTTCATTGCTTTATCTTTTGTGTTAATTGGAACTCTTATGCCTTTAATTTCTATGGTTATAGGCTCATTTTATGAGATAAAAGAGCTTGATTTTTTAATCGCACCTTTTATTATGCCTAGTTTTAAGGCATGGATTTTTATAGTTTTAATGGGTGTTTTTGGAGCAATGTATCAAATTCATGTTACTAAAGCTTATGGAGTGGCTAAAAAAGCAGGAGTTGTTGCAGGGGTAAGTTATATAGATGTTGTATTTACTTTATTTTTAGGAATTTTATTAGGTGATAGTTTTCCTAGTTTGATGGTATTTGTTGGAATTTTCAGTATAGTTTTAGGAGGTATTATTTTGGTTAGTAAACAAGAAAAAGGAAATAAAAGTGCAAAATAACACAGATTTAATTTATGGCTTAGAAGATAAGCCACCATTTGCAAAAGCATTTTTTGCAGCTTTGGTTCATTTAATGGCGATGTTTGTAGCAGTGATTACTCCAGCTTTGTTAATATGTAAAGGACTTGGTGTTGATGATGAAAATACAGCAAGAATTATTTGTATGTCGCTTTTTGCTTCAGGCGTTGCTTCGCTTTTGCAGATTAAAACTTGGGGTCCTATAGGTAGTGGACTTTTATCTATTCAAGGAACTAGTTTTAACTTTGTTTCTCCATTAATTTTAGGTGGGCTTGCTTTAAAAAATGAAGGTTTAACTCAAGAGGCTATGTTGGGAGCTATTTTTGGAACTTTAATGCTTTGCTCAACAACCGAAATGATTATTTCTCAAATTTTGCCTTTTATTAGAAGGATTATTTCACCTTTGGTTTCTGGTATTGTAGTGATGATTATAGGACTTAGCTTGATTAATGTAGGACTTATAAGTGCTGGGGGTGGCTTTAGTGCTAAAGCTAGTGGAGAATTTGGTTCTTTGCAAAATTTGTTATTAGCAGGAGTTGTGATTTTTAGCATTATTGTGTTAAATCGTTTCAATAATGCTTATATAAGAATTTCATCTTTGTTTATAGCTATGATTATAGGGCTTTTAGTAGCCATGGCTTTTGAAAATTTTAGTTTTAATTTTAATGAAAATTTACCGGCAGTGTTTTTACCTAATCCAGTTTATTATGGTTTAAGTATTGATTTTAATCTAGTTTTACCTTTAATTTTGGTTTTTATGGTAACCTCTTTAGAAACAATTGGTGATATTAGTGCAACAAGTGAAGTATCAAATCAACCAGTTAAAGGCGATCTTTATGCTAAAAGATTAAAAGGTGGAGTTTTGGCAAATGGTTTAAATTCTTTTGTCTCAGCTTTTTTTAATACTTTTCCTAATTCGTGCTTTGGACAAAATAATGGTGTTATAGCATTAACTGGAGTTGCTAGTAGATATGTAGGTTTTATAGTTGCATTTATGTTGATGATTTTAGGATTGTTTCCAATTGTAGCAGATATTACTTTGCAAATTCCAGAACCTGTTTTAGGCGGAGCAACTTTGGTAATGTTTGGAACTATTGCAGCAACTGGAGTGAGAATTATATCTAAAGAAAATTTAAATCGCCGTAGTATTATAATTATTGCAATGAGTTTGGGAATAGGACTTGGAGTCTCTAATAATCCTGATATTTTAGAATTTATGCCAATGTGGTTTAAAACTTTATTTTCTTCAGGAATTGCAGCAGGTGGGATTACGGCAATTATTTTAAATTTTATTTTTCCACCAGAAGATAGTAAAAATAAATTATAAAGGAAAAAAATGAAAAAAATGATTTTAATAGCAGGGCCTTGCGTGATAGAAAGTGAAGAGCTTGTTTTTAAAGTCGCACAAGAATTAGAGTGTTTTTTAAAAGATGATAGAATTGATTTTTATTTTAAATCAAGCTTTGATAAGGCTAATCGCACGAGTATTAATAGCTTTAGAGGGCCTGGACTTGAAAAAGGTTTAGAAGTTTTACAAAAGGTAAAAGATAAATTTGGCATGCAAATACTAACCGATATACACGAAAGCGTTCAAGCACAAAGCGTGAGTGAGGTAGCAGATGTTTTGCAAATTCCTGCGTTTTTATGCAGACAAACAGATCTTTTGGTTGCGGCTGCAAAGACTAAGGCTAAAGTAAATATTAAAAAAGGACAATTTTTAAACCCTGATGATATAAAATACAGCGTTAAAAAAGTTTTACAAACAAGAAATATAGAAGAAGAAGGCTATGAGATAGCTCAAAAAAATGGAGTTTTTGTGGCTGAGAGAGGATCTAGTTTTGGGTATGGGAATTTAGTGGTGGATATGAGAAGTTTAGTGATAATGAGAAAATATGCACCGGTTATTTTTGATGCAACCCATAGTGTTCAAATGCCTGGAGCAAATGGGGGAAGTAGTGGTGGCAAAAGCGAATTTGTAGAACCTTTAGCAAGGGCTGCAGCTAGCGTGGGTGTAGATGGCTTTTTCTTTGAAACGCATATTAATCCTTGCAAAGCTCTTTGTGATGGGCCTAATATGCTTGAAATTTCAAGGCTTAAAAATTGCGTAAATACGCTTTTAAAAATTCAAGAAACCATTTAAAAGGAAAGATTATGAATATCATAGAAGGAAAATTAAATTTAAAAGGCGATGAGAAAATTGCAATTATTAATGCAAGATTTAATCATATAATAACAGATCGTTTAGTAGAAGGTGCAAAAGATGCTTTTTTAAGACATGGAGGTAAGGAAGAAAATTTAAGTCTTATCTTAGTTCCTGGTGCTTTTGAAATTCCTTTTGCTTTAAAACAAGCTTGTGAGAGTAAAAAATTTGATGGAATATGTTGTGTTGGAGCGGTAATTCGCGGAAGCACTCCGCATTTTGATTATGTGGCGGCTGAAACAACTAAGGGTATTGCTAGTGTGAGTTTAAATTCAAATATACCTGTAAGCTTTGGAGTTTTAACCACTGATAGCTTAGAACAAGCCATAGAAAGAGCAGGTAGCAAAGCAGGTAATAAAGGCTTTGAAGCTATGCTTACTATCATAGAAATGCTTGATTTAAACAAGGCTTTTAAGGCTTAATATGGCAACAAGACATCAAGTAAGACAAAGTGTGGTTTCTTTGCTTTATGCTAAAGAATTAAACAACGATAATGATAAATTTATTGAAGAATTTTTAGATGAGAAAAAAATTCGCAACGAGCAGCGAAAGTTCACTTTAGATTTATATAATGGAATTAATGAAAAATTATCTTTAATTGATAAAAGAATTAATGAGTATCTTAAAGAATATAAACTAGAAGAAGTAGCTAGTATAGAAAAAGCGATTTTGCGTTTGGGTGCTTATGAAATTTTATTTACTCAAACTCAAAAAGCAATTATTATAAATGAAGCCATAGAGCTTGCAAAAGAAATGGCAGGGGATAATGCACCAAAATTTATAAATGGTGTATTAGATAAAATCAATAAGGAAATATAATGAAGCTTTGCGTAGCATTTGATGTAGCTAGTTTTGATGATTGTATTAATTTAGCTAAAAAACTAAAAGGCTTGGATATTTGGGTAAAAATAGGATTAAGATCTTATTTAAGAGATGGAGTGAAGCTTTTAGAAGCTATTAAAAAAATTGATGATTTTAAAATATTTTTGGATTTGAAGCTTTATGATATCCCAAATACTATGGCGGATGCTTGTTTTGAACTTGCTAAACTTGATATAGATATGTTTAATATCCATGCTAGTGCAGGAAAAAGTGCTATGTGTATGATAATGGATAGATTAAATACATTAAATAAAAGACCATTGGTATTTGCAGTTTCTGCATTAACTAGTTTTGATGAAGAGGAATTTTTTAGTATATACAAACAAGATATAAAACATGCTGTGAGTAATTTTTCTAAATTAAGTTATGAGTGCGGGCTTGATGGTATGGTTTGTTCAGTTTATGAAAGCTTATTGATTAAAGAAAATACGCATGTAAATTTTTTAACACTAACTCCAGGAATTCGCCCTTTTAAAGAAAAACAAGATGATCAAAAAAGAATTGGAGATTTAAACACAGCAAAAGAAAACAAAAGCGATTTTATCGTTATTGGAAGACCTATATATAAAGCAGAGGAACCTAGAAAAATTTGCGAAGATGTCTTAAAACATATAAAATAAGCCTTTTTGGCTTATTTTAAAAATATTTTCATTTTTTTACTTTCTAAAGAAATAGTTCCTTCGTCTTTGTTGATAATTTTAAATTCTCCATTAAAATTTCTTAAAAAATTATCTTCAAAATTCATAGCTTCTTTATCGCATAGCATTTTTGTTGAAGCTAAATTATCCTCTATTTGAATGCTATTTCCTTGATCTTTATAGTTTCCAAAAAATCTATTGCACGCTGCAACTCCAAATACTCTTTTATCTTTATTATCAAAACTAATTGTAGCTGTAGTATTTTGCGGTAATTGAAATGTTTTTCCATTAAGTTCGAATGAACTAATGCTAAATTCTTTATTTTGCAAATCATTTACGCTTAAAGTAGATACTGAGCAAGCACTAAAAACCAAAGCTGTTAAACCTAATAATTTAATTTTTTTCATATATTCTCCTTTAATTAAACTTGAAAATGTTTTAATTCATCTTCTAAATTTTTACAAACTACATTTAACTCATGAGCAACATCAAGTAAAATTTTTGAAATTTCTTCATTTTTATCACTAAGTTTCACTGTTTCTTGCATTTTTTCAAGTAAAGATTGTAGAGTTCCTTGTGTGCTTGAAATTTTTTGCATACAAGCACTTGCTAAATCTCTAGCATTTTCATTGCATAATTTAACTTCATTTGTTCCTTCTACTAAATTTTTAGTATCTTTATCTAAAGAATTGATTTCGTTAGCATTGTGTTTTAGTTCTTTAGATACTTCATTAATGCTATCAACTAATTGCTTAGTGACCATAGCTATATTTTTTAAGAATTCTTCAGAATTTTGTGCAAGTTTTCTAACATCATCTGCAATTACTGAAAAACCTCTACCAAATTCTCCCGCACGCGCTGCTTCTATACCAGCATTTAGTGATAAAAGATTGGTTTTATCAGCAATTTCTCCCATCATTTCTGAAGCTTTTTTAATCTCATCAGCTTGTTTTTCCATGATTTCTATTTTTTGTGCTAGAGAATTTTCATTCTCAGCTGCTATTCTAACTTTATTGGCAATTTGATTTAAAGAATTAAGCATGTTATTTAATACTTCAAAAGAAGTGCTATTTGCTTTATTTGCATTGCTTGAAAGTTCTGCAAGATCTTGCAATTCTGCATGAATTTGTTCGCTTAATTGATATGACTCATCAGTTTTTACATGGCCTTCCTTAGCTCTATTGGCTAAATTTAAAGCATTTTCATTTAAAAGTTTTGCTTGTTCATCAACCATTTGAGAATTTTCATTAGTGGATACAACTGTGTTTTGAATTTTTTCTATAAAGTGATTAATATGCGTGCAAGCTTGTCCTATTTCATCACTGCTTTTTATATTAATTCTTGCTCTTAAATCACCATCGCCACTTGCAAGTTCTTTTGCGTGTTTTAAAAGATTATTAATAGGTGTTCCAACAACTATTTTTAATATATAAAGCACAGCAAAAACAGTGAAAATCAAAGCAATGGTAAATATTATAATATAAGTCCTTGATGAATTTTTTAAGTCCTCATCAATATATTTTAAATCATTATACATATCCATAACACCTAAAACATCACCTTCTTTAGCATTAGCATGACAAGCAAGACAACTTTCATTTGCAATTAGTGGGCGTATGAGTCTTAGGTAATGACCTTGCTCGTTATTAATTTCAAGAGCATTTATATTAGGCTTAGAAAATTGCTCACTGATTAAAGGATCGTTGATTTTTGAAGTTTTTTTCATCTCAAAAAGCTCTATAGTGCTTTGTGAGGGGTAAATTTTAATATCTTTTATACCTTCTATTTCACCGGCTTCTTTTATAGCCTGTTCAATTATGGTTGGATCACCTAAATTCATTGCCATTCTTAATGTTTGAAAAACAGAAGTACTTAAGGTATCTAAATTTGCACGACTGATTCTATCTGTGGTTTGTTGAGAATCTTTTTGCAAAATAATTTGCATAATAATAAAACTAATTAGCAAGGTTAAAATCATCGCTAAAGATATCTTTGCACCTATACTTTTAAACATAAATCCTCCCTTTTTATTTTTATATTTTTAATGTAAAAAGTGTCTTATGCCACTAAAATATAAAGCTATGCCATATTCATTAGCAGCTTTAATAATATCCTCATCTCTTATACTTCCGCCTGGTTCTATAATGGCTTTTACTCCAACTTTACTTGCTTCATCTATGCTATCTCTAAACGGAAAGAAAGCTTCACTTGCTAAAACACAACCATTTAGATCAAGCCCCATTTCTTTGGCTTTGCTAATAGCTGCTTTAGCCGCATCAATACGACTTGTCATACCCATACCAATGGCTACCATAGCGCCATTTTTAACATAAACTACATTGTTTGATTTGGTAAATGCAGCAATTTTCATAGCAATTTCAAGATCTTTTAATTCTTGCTCATTAGCCTTTCTTTGGCTTTTTAACACTGCATTTTTTATCTCATCTTCTCTAACTTCATCACTATTTTGATATACAAAACCTCCATCAATATGTTTAAAATCATATTTATCATAAGCTCTAGTTAAAAATGGTGCTTTTTGTGTAAAGATTTTAATGCGTTTTTTATCTTTAAAAACTTCTAAAGCTTGTTCATCTACATTTGCTGCAATGATTACTTCTATATAAATTTCATTGATTTTTTCTGCTAATTTTTTATCTAAAGTTCCATTAATAGCCACAACGCCACCATAAGCACTCAAAGTATCGCATTTTAATGCGTGGATATAACTTTGGAGTAAATTTTCTTTTATAGCAAAACCGCAAGCATTGGCGTGTTTTACAATTGCCACTGCTGGAGCTTTATCAAAAGCACTTGCTAAATTTAGTGCTGCGTTAATATCAGTTAGGTTGTTAAAGCTTGCTTCGCCTTTTAAGCTAGTAAAATTATGAGTAAAAAAATCATCAAATTCATATAAAGTGCCTTTTTGATGAGGATTTTCTCCATATTTTGTATCAAATACTTTTTGTCCTACTATAAATTTACTAGCACCAAAACCATCGTTAAATCGTTCATTCATATAATTTGCTATATAAGCATCATAATTTGCTGTATGCTCATAAGCTTTTATCATTAAATTTTTTCTAAATTCAAGATCTAAAGTTCCTTCTTTTAAAGCTTTGATTATTTTTTCATAATCTAAAATATCACAAACTACAATCACATTTTTAAAATTTTTTGCCCCACTGCGTATCATAGCAGGGCCTCCTATATCAATGTTTTCAACAATTTCATCAAAATCTTGAGTTAAGATAGTAGTTTTTTTAAAAGGATATAAATTCACACAAATTAAATCTATACTTTTTATATCATGTTTTTTGGCTTGTTCTTGGTGGTTTTCATCTTCTCTTTTATATAAAATTCCACCATGAATTTTTGGGTGCAAAGTTTTAACACGCCCTTCAAACATTTCAGGACTTTGAGTAAATTCGCTAACTTCTTCTACTTTTAAATTGTTTTCTTTTAAAAGTTTATAAGTACCACCTGTAGATAAAAGCTCAAAACCTAATTTTTCAAGCTCACTAGCAAATTCTACAACCCCTTCTTTATCGCTTACGCTAATTAATGCCCTCATATATCCTCCTTAATTTTCTAAATGTTTTTTGATTTTTTCATAAGCTTCGTTGATTTTTTGGAATTTTTCCACCCCTTTTTTTAATTCTTCTTCGCTAACATTATTTGCATTTAATATATCAGGGTGGTATTTTTTAGCTAAGGCTCTGTATTGTTTTTTTACTTCATTTAAATTTGCTTGGTTATTAAGTTCTAAAATACTAAAAGCTTGTTCTAAACTCATTGTATTTTCACTACTTTTTAAGCGTGATAAATTAGCGATAAAATCATCAAGTTCAGATTTTGCTATATCAAAAGCCTTTGCGATTTGACTTAAAATTTCTTGCTTTTTATCATTTAATTTTCCATCAATTAAAGCCATAAAAACCAATACTCTAAGCACATTAAAACGCTCATTTTTAGGAAGTGGAACTTCTTTTAAAAAATCTTTTGCCACATAAAAAGCGTCGTTTAAATTTTCTTTATGCTCATTAAAACTTGCTTTTAAAAAAGCTCTTTCCTTTGCATCTTTGGCATTGGCATCTAAAATTTGACTTATCATATCTGCTTCATCTTGGCTTATTCTGCCATCGCTTTTAGCGATTTTTGCTAAAAGTGCTATAACATAATAATTCATGCGTCTTTTAAATTCATCTACCCTTTCTTCCATAACTCCACGCATAAATCCTTTAGCAAAACCTTTTGCCCCACGCTTTGTGGAATTTAAAAAATCCTGCTTTCCCCAAGTTTTGTAATACCAATAAAAGGCTAATATAGCTAATATTAAAATAACAAAAACCATTTTTATTCCAAGAACTCTTTAAAAGATTTAAAATAATTTTTTTGTAAATCTGCTAAAGAAATTTTAATGTCATCTAAAATGAATTCTTCATCATTTAATTTTCCAAGTTTTGTGGTTTTTATATTAAAAGTTTGAGCTAATTTTATAAATTCATCTTCGTTTTTCACACCAACTATAGCTCTAGTTGGACTTTCATCAAAAATCAAGCTATCATTAGTAAAATTAGTATTAGCTATTATGCCTAAATTTGCTTTTGCACTCATTTTAGCTAAAGTAAGTGCTATACCTCCTATGCCTACGCTATTAGCACAATCAAGTACTTGCATATCATTGGCTTTTAGTAAAAACTCCCAAAGTTTTCTTTCTTCTTTAAAATCTATTGCATCAAGAACTCCAGCAACTTGCTGATCTAAAATTTTACTAATTAAAGAACCTGCGAAATTAGCCTTTGTTTCTCCAAGTAAATAAATTGCTTGTGTGTTTTTGCTAAAATAAGATTTTAAAATTTTATTTGCATCTTCGCAAACCCCAACACATACTATAGTAGGGCTAGGAAATATGCTTATACCATCTGTTTCATTGTATAAAGAAACATTACCGCTTACTACTGGGGTGTTTAATTCTTTGCAAGCTTGTTTTATACCCTCACAACCTTGGGCAAATTGCCACATTACTTCAGGATTTTGTGGATTACCATAATTTAAACAATCGCTAATTGCTAAAGGTTTTGCACCCGCACAAGCAACCTTTCTTCCTGCACTAGCAACATTCATTGCTGCGCCTATTTTTGGATCAACATAATTTAATCTTGAATTACACTCAATAGCCATTGCTAAGGCACATTGATTTTCTTTAACGCGTATAGAGCAAGCACCTAAGCTTCCATCTGCTTTTATGGTATTAGTTTGCACGCTAGAATCAAATTGATCATAAATATAAGCCTTATCGCTTGCGTTTTCATTTTTCAAAAGTGCTATAAAAGCATCTTGTTGTGAGCTTTTTAAAGAAAAATTATAAGTTTTTATAATGTCTAGATATTTTGGTTTTTGGGTATTTCTATCTAAAATAGGGGCTTTTTGGCTAAGAGGTTCAATTGGGATTAAACCTACTAATTCATCATGCCAAAAAAGTTCCATATTGCCACTATCACTAACCTCGCCAATAATCGCTGCATCAAGCCCCCATTTTTCAAAAATAGCTATAATTTCTTTTTCATAACCTTTTTTTGCGCAAATTAACATACGCTCTTGTGATTCGCTTAGCATAAGCTCATAAGGGCTCATACCTTCTTCTCTCATAGGGGTTTTATCAAGATATAATTTCATACCACTACCACTGCGTCCAGCCATTTCAAAGGAACTTGAAGTAAGTCCTGCAGCTCCCATATCTTGAATTCCTATAATATAATCTGTTTTAAAAAGTTCTAAACAAGCTTCCATTAAAAGTTTTTCTATAAAAGGATCGCCAATTTGCACCGTAGGCCTTAAACTTTTATCTGCTTGAGAAAAGCTATCACTTGCCATAACAGCACCACCAAGCCCATCACGACCTGTTTTAGAGCCTACATAAATTACAGGATTTCCAACACCTTCTGCCTTTGCATAAAATATATCTTCAATTTTACATGTGCCTAAAGCAAAAGCATTTACTAAGATATTGCCATTAAAGCATTCATCAAAGGCACATTCTCCACCTATGGTAGGAACTCCCATGCAATTACCATAGTGAGAAATTCCACTTACTACACCTTTAACTAAGTATTTTTGGCGTTTTCCAATTTGCTCATCGTGGATATTTCCAAATTTTAAAGAATTCATTCCCGCAACAACTCTTGCACCCATAGTAAAAACATCACGCATAATGCCACCTACACCAGTAGCAGCACCTGCAAAAGGCTCTATAAAACTTGGATGATTATGGCTTTCTACTTTAAAAACTGCTGCCATACCTTTGCCTATGTCTATAACCCCTGCATTTTCTCCAGGGCCTTGGATCACCCATGGTGCTTTTGTTGGGAAGCCATTGAGGTATTTTTTACTTGATTTATATGAGCAATGCTCACTCCACATAGCAGAAATTACTCCAAGTTCTAATAAATTTGGCTCTCTTCCTAAAATATTAATAATCTCTTGATATTCTTCTTCGCTAATTTTATGCTGTTTTATAAGTTCTTTATCCATCTTTTCTCCTTTATTTTCCTAAACAAAAATTACCAAACATCTCATCTAAAATTTCATCTCTTTTAAATTCTTTTGTAAATTGGGCTATTTCTCCTATGGCTAAATTTAATTCAAATGCAAATAATTCTAAAGAATGCTCTTGTAATAAATCTTTTGCACGCAAAATGGCTTCACTTGCATTTTTACAAGCATTTAAAATTAGCGTATTGGTAATTAACATCCCATCGCCATCTAAAGTATTTAGATAGTCATTTAAAGCATTTTTAATTGCTTGAACTGATTTTTGAGCACAAATTAAAACACATGAATTTTTAATTGAGTGGTTAAATTTAATTTCTAAATCTACTTTATTTAAAGTATAAATAATCTTTTTTTTGCTTTGCTTTAAAATGTTTAAAATTTCTTCATCTTCATTTTCAAATTCTTTTGAAGCGTCAAATACTGCTATGATTATATCCGCTTCTTTAATGCTTTCATAACTTAAGTTTACTCCAATTTTTTCTATTTCATCGTCGGTATTTCTAATACCTGCTGTGTCTATAATTTTTATTAAATGAGAGCCAATTTTTATATTTTCTTCAATGCGATCTCTTGTAGTACCAGCTACATTAGATACTATAGCACGCTCATAAGCTAAAAGAGAATTTAACAAAGAACTTTTTCCAGCATTTGGCTTGCCAACAATAGCAACTTTAAAGCCATCAATAAGTCCTTTTTTAGTTAAAGAAATATCCACTATATCATGTAAAAGTTTTGAATTTTTTTCACACATAAGAACAATTTGTTTTAGTAAATTTGGTGGTAAATCATCATCTGCATAATCAATGCTAGTTTCAACAAAGGCTAGAGTTTTAACAAGATCTATTCTTATGGTATTTAAAAAATTACCCAAATCACCTTTTATGTTTTTAGCAATGATATTTGCTGCACTTGAGGATTTAGACATGATAATATCTTGAATACTTAAAGCCTTTAAAAGATCCATTTTTCCATTTAAGCAAGCTCTTTTGCTAAATTCTCCAGGTTCTGCTAAACGACATAATTTTGAGTTGATAAGTTCATCAAGTAAAATTTCACTTAAAGAGAAGCCGCCATGAAGTTGAAATTCTACTATATCTTCTCCAGTAAATGAATATGGTGCTTTAAAATAAATAACCAAAGCTTCATCTAAAAAATCTTCATTATTTTTATAAATTTGGCATAAATGAGCATAGCGAGGTTTAAGTTGTGTTCTTTTTGTGAGTTTTAAAGCAAGCTCTAAAGCTTGCTTACCGCTGATTCTAACAATGCTAATGGAGCCTATGCCATGAGCTGTAGCTATAGCTGCTATAGTATCATTCATTCATTTTTCTTCAAAAAATCATTAACAACGATAACGCGTTGGTTATCATTTTGTTTAATTCCTACATATTTATCTGGAAAGCGTTCTCTAAGTTTTTCAAGAGCTAGTTTTAGCCATATACCATCTAGTGGTTTTGTTTGAATTTTTCCATTTACTTCTATTTTTTCTATAAGTATTTTTAGATAATTTTCTATAGCTTGTGTTTGATTTTCTAAAAATTGAGCAATTTCTAATCGTGGATAAATTTTATATTTAGAGTTTAACCAATTATAAAGCAAATAAGAAAATGCTTTATATCTATGAGCTTCTTTGCCTATAAGTAAAGCAGCATCATTGCCATCTAGTTTAATAAGAATGCAGTTATCACTATAAACACTAATGTCTATTATTTTGATATCAAAATCAAAAGTTGATAATAACTTATCTAGTGAAATTTTAATTTCATCTATATAAGAGGCAATATCTTTATCTTCTGATTCTTTGTGAAAAGAATCAAAGATTGCATCATTTTTAACTTTATAATGTTCTTTTTTTTCTATTTTTTCTGTATTAGAAGTTGTAAATTCTTCTTTATGTGTTTTTTTGGTATCATTTTTTTCATGGCTTTTGTTTGTAGTTTTTGTAACTTTATCATTAAAGCTTTTTCTTGGTTTTTCACTTTGAGTTTGTATAGAATTTTTATGTCCTTTAATACAAATAATGGCATTTTTTCTAAACAAACCAAAAAAACCTGATTTTGCATGTTGTATAACTTCGTATTCTAAGTCTATCACAGAGCACTCAAACTGCTTTGAAGCTTCTATGAGTGCTGTTTGTAAATCTTTAGCTTCTATGTTCATGTTTAGCTATTTCCTCTTTTTTGTGATTTTTGAAAAGTTTATTAACAATTACTTGCTGGATTAATGAGCAAATATTATTTACACACCAATATAATGTTAATCCTGCTGGGAATGTTAGAAAGAAGAAAGTGAAAATTAAAGGTAAAAATTTCATAATCTTCTCTTGCATAGGATCTTGTATAGCCATTGGAGTGATGAGTTGTTGTATAAACATTGTAAGTCCCATAAAAATAGGTAATATAAACCATGGATCCATAACAGACAAATCTGTAATCCAAAAAGCCCAAGGAGCCGCTTTTAATTCTATAGCATTTAATAAAACTCTATAAATTGCAAAGAAAATAGGAATTTGGATAAGTATAGGTAAACATCCACTCATTGGATTTGCACCATGTTTTTTATAAAGTTCCATCATGTGTAGATTCATTTTTTGCGGATCGCCTTTATAACGATCTCTTATTTCTTTCATTTTAGGTGCTAAGTCTTTTAATTTATTCATAGAAATCATAGATTTATAAGTTAGCGGGAATAAAATAATACGCACAATTAAAGTCATTACAACTATAGCCCATCCCCAATTTCCCATATAGCCATGTAAGAAATTTAAAAATTCAAACATAGGTTTAGCTATAAAAGTAAACCAACCATACTCTACAACATCATCTAAATCCGCATGAATACTTCTTAAAATTTCGTGTTCTTTAGAGCCTATATAACCACTAGCTTTAAAGGTATTATTTGCACTTGCAAATACAATGGAATTTTCGTGATTGTCTTTGGTAACTACAGCGTTTAAAGGATTGTTAAAATTATAAAAAAATGCACTATAATAACGATCTGAAGCTGCCATTAAGGTTACATTAGAAAAACTTTCATCATTTTTCACATCACCATCTTCTAACATAGTGATTTTATCTGCTTTATCTAAAATTAAAACCCCATGCACGGTGTAGCTGTCTACAGCTATGTTTGGACGATACCCAGGAGTAATAAAATATGGCATATCTTTACTTAAATTTACTTCTAAATCATAATTTCCATATTTATAAAATGTAATTTTTTTAGTAACTACTAAATCATTTAAATTTTGAGTAAGAATCAAAGTAGTATTTTCATCGCTTACATTAATAGTTTTTTGATTAGTTGTATAAGCTGTATTAAAAGCTTCTTGGTTGATTTTATTATCGCTAAATCTAATTTCTAAAGGTAAAGGCGATAAAGATGTATCAACTAAGTTGATGCTTTTTCCATTTTCATCTTGGTATTTTTTATCACTTAAATAAAATTTAACTATCCTACCTAAAGAATCAATATGTGCTTCAAAGTGTTCGCTTTTTACTATAGCTATTTCTTCTTTTTTGTTAACACTAAGTTCTGTTTTTGGTGCAGCTTGAGCTGTGTTTGTAGAAGATGTAATTGGTGCTGAATTATTTTGTTCTACTTGAGTAGTATTTTGTTCAATTGGCGGGGTTTTTGGAATAAAAAAATAATCATAAACTACAAAAAATAAAAATGATAAAACAACGGCAATTAATATACGTTTTTGTTGAGATAAGTTTTCTGACACGGATTGTCCTTTGAAAATATAATCTTAATTAAAAAAAATTGATTATCATTGCAAGGTATATATAAATAACGAAGTTGTTTTAAAGCATTAAAATTTGGTTTAAAACAAATTCCTGATTGTAGTTTTTTCTTGCATATTTTAGGATAATCAATCCCTCCTTTAAAAAACGGATTACATTTTAAAATCCTCAAAAAAACTGCACCAAAAGCTTTAAGAGTATTGTTTTTTTTAAAATGCCATAATGCATATTCAGAACAACTTGGGTAATATCTACAGCATTTTGGTTTGAAAGGGCTTATAAAAAGTTGGTAAAATCTAATTAGCTTAATGCAAACTATTTTATACATCCTAGTTTTTTCAAACCCCATCTTAAATTTTTTTCTAATTTTAAAAAAGGAATTTCATTGATACTTGTTTTAGCTACAAGTATGTATTTTCCGTTTTCCACCTCTTGTTTAACCTGAAAAAAAGCTGCTCTTAAGAGTCTTTTGGCACGATTTCTAATAACAGCTTTTCCTACCTTTTTGCTAGCTACTACAGCAATTTTTTTCTCTTTACTTTGAGTATAAAAAATGATCATTCCTTCGCAATGCCATTTTTTACCTTCTTTATATATTGCTGAGAACTCTTCTAAATCACTAATACTTAGAAAATCTTTTATACTGCTAATCTTTTTCTACCTTTAGCGCGTCTAGCATTGATCACTTTACGACCATTTTTAGTTTTCATACGAACACGAAATCCGTGAGTTCTTTTTTTAGGTGTTTTATGTGGTTGGTATGTTCTTTTCATATTTTTTCCTTAAATAATAACAAAATAATAAACGGGTATTTTAGCAAAATCTTACTTAAATCTGCTTTTAATTAAGAGTTATTTTAAAAGATTTTGCTAAATTTTGATTTTTGTTTTGATTAACAGATATATTTATAAAGGAATAATTATGAAATTTGAGATTTGTGAAAGTAAAAAAGAGGACTTAGCAGAGATATTAGAGCTTTTAAAAGAACTTGCAATACATGAAAACATGCTTGATGAGGTAAAATGCACTACTAAAGAACTAGAAGAATCTTTTTTTGTAAATAATTATGCTAAGGCATTAAGTTTAAAAGTAGATGGAAAAATTATAGGTTATGTAATGTATTTTTTTACTTTTTCATCTTTTTGGGGGCGTGGAGGATTGTATCTTGAAGATATTTATATTAAACCTGAATTTAGAGGTAGGGGTTATGCTAAAGCAGTTTTTAGGTATTTAGCAAAGATCTGTAAAGAAAAAAATCTCAAACGCTTAGAATGGGTTTGCTTAAATGATAATGATTTGGGTATAAATTTTTATACAGCATTAAAAGCAAGACACATGAAAGAGTGGAGAACCTATCGTTTAGAAGGTGAAAATTTAGAAGTATTGATGTAAATGGATAAAAGAAAATTACATTATCTTAAAGCTTTTGGCTTTGAATATATACAAGAAAATAAACACATTTTTCAAATAGATTTTAATTATCAAGAGCTAAATGAAAAAATAAGAACATGTTCGCTTTGCCATTTTTCAAAGCTAAGAAAAAAATCTTTAATTAATAATGATGTAAAAAAAGCTAAGATTATAGTATATCAAGCTTATATAGATAAAGAAGAAAATGAAAGTGGAGAGTTTTTTGCTTCTAAATTAAAGCAGGATTTTTTAAAACTTTGCAAAGAGCATTTGAATTTAGAAAAAGAAGATATTTATGCTTCTTATATGTTAAAATGCTTTAGTAATTTTAAAACAGATGATAATGCTTTAAAGTTGTGTTTGCCGTATTTTTATAATGAGCTTAATTTTGTTAATTCAAAAATAATTTTGTGTCTTGGAAAAGAAGCATTTTTTAGTTTAGGATTTGATAATTTTGAACGATATAAAGGAGAATGGTTGCATTTTGGAGAGTGTTTTGTTATGCCAACTTATGATTTGGAATTTTTAAGTAAAAATCCTAGTTTATTTGTAGAATTTATAGAAGATATTAAGAAAATTAAAGGGCGTTTATGAAAAAAAAATTAATATGTGTTTTATTAAGTGCTGTGTTAGCTTTAAATGTTTTTGCAAAGGAGCAAAAATTATCCCCTATAGAGCCTAGTGAGGCATTTTATCCTAATTTAGAAATGCAAACTTGCGATAATGATTGTTTATTTACTTTATTAGAAACTGGGCTTTATTTTAATTTTTTATCAAGATTTAACAATGATAATACAAATGAACTTTTAGTTAATATCTATACCAAACTTTTAAATTCCATTATAGATTTTGAAAGAAGAGTTCAAAAAAATGCAAGCATTAAGCTTGCTATTATCATTCCTGAGCAAGTGATAAAGAGTTATTCTAATACTATTATAAATTCAAGTATAGCTTATCTTTTAAGGCAAAGAGCACAGATAAAAGTAAAAGTATTTTTAACCAATAATGAAGATGAAAGTAAAATTTCAAAAGCATTAAAGCAAGCACAAAATGAAAAATTCAATTACATCATCGCAGGTTTTACTGAAAAAGGGGTAAAAAATTTATTAAAAGAAGAATTAAATCCTAATGTGAAAGTTTTTATACCAACAGCTCATAAGAAGTATTTTGATACTACTAAAGAAAATATTTATTTTGGAAGTATAGATTATCAAAAACAAATTATAAAGCTTTTGGAGTATTCTAATGGAAAAAATATTATTTTTTCAGATGGGACACCTTTGGCAAATCGTTTAGATGAAGAGGCAGTAAATACAGGTAATGGTAGCGAGAAAATTTATACTATCAATACTTCTAAATTTGATTTTAAAAGTATTTTAAATAAAAATAAAAGTTTTGAAAATTCAAGTATTATACTTAATACTTCTTTGATTAAAACTGCACTTATAAGTTCTCAAATAAGGGCATATGATATAGAACCTTATGTGCTTTTGTCTACTCAGTTAAATTACAATCCTGTTTTGCTAAGTTTAACGCAAATTAATGATAGAAAAAAACTTTTACTAGCAAATTCTATCTCTAATGAAGATCAAACTTTGAGTTATCTAAACGAACTTTTTTCACAAAATATTAATTATAACTGGATAGCTTATGCAACTAGTGTTGGGCTTGATTATTTTTATACGCAATTTTTAGATACGGATTCTCATAGAATTTTTAATGAAAATTTAAATGAAAATCAGTTTAACTATAAAGTAAAAATCATTCGCTCGCAAGGCTTAGGTTTTAGCACTTTGCAAGAGTAGAAAAATTTGCATTGTAGCTTCATCTATAGGAGCTACTTTTTCATTTTTTAAAAAAGCTAGGGTAAATTCAGCCTCAAAAAGCTTGGTGTTTTCTTTGTAAATTTCTTGTTTTATGCAAACTGAAGCTTTTTTAAGCTTTGTAATGAAAGTTTTTACTTCTATGAGATCTCCAAGTTTAGCCGGCTTTAAAAAGCTACAATTTGCCTTAGTAAGCAAAAAATGTCCTTTGTTTTTGTCAAATATATCAGCTTGTTTTTGAAAAAACATTTCACTTCTTGCACGCTCGCAAAATTTTAAATAATTACTATGGTATACAACCCCACCTGCGTCGGTATCTTCATAATAAATTCGTATTTGCATTTAAAATCCTTTAGTTTGGTATGATAGTGTTTTTTCTTGCTGTCTTTTGAAGGGAAAAGATGATTAAACCTGCTATTAAAGTATAAAGCGTGATTAAAAGATTTTCAAAAGCATTGTAGCTGTTATCTCCGATGAGGTTTGCTATACCAAAGATTAGCTTTGGTTTATAACAAATCACCCAAAGAATAGTTATGGCATTAATGCTAACAAATGCTTTCATTTTATCTATACACCCAAATAAAGCTAAAGCAGATAAAACAAAACTTCCTAAAGCACTTAAGTATAATCCATAAAAATTGAATATATTTAAAATAGATAAACCATGCTTGTATAGTTTTATCATAAAAAGTATACTTGCAAACATTCCTATGGTTATGATTAGCCATTTTACATTTAAAATCAAATCCGTATGATGATCGCAAAGCTTGCGATAAAAGAAAAGTTGGTATTTATCTATCCATTCTTTAGAAAATATCTTAGATTTTTTAGAATTTAACTCTATCTCTTTACAATAAAGCTCATATTTGTGAAATTTTGAAGCGTTTAAAAGATTATTATCTTTTATTAGTATATTTTTAAAAACCCTAAAATAGTCTCTAAAGTCATTCGCTGCTTCATCCTTTGACTTGTTTATATTCTTTATAGCAATATTTAAATTTCTAAAATCAAAACTAGCTTTCATATTTACTAGATTTGTGTTATCTTTAAAAACTACTTGAGAAAAATTTGGAGCTTTGTTAAAAGTTACCCCGTAAAAACAAGCTATTTTTTCAAATTCACACGCGTGAAAATCAACATAATCTTTAAAATGAGAATTATTAAAAAAAGCATTTTCTTTAAAAACACCTGAAAAATAAACTTTATTGTGAAAATAGCAATTTTCCATAATTAAAAGTTTAAATTTTTTTTGAAATCCAAAATAAACTTCTTTGTAAAAATTACAATTTTCAAAACTTAAATTTTCACATTCTAAATAATTCCAAAAAGTATTTTTTATTTCACACTGAAAATCACATCGAATAAAATGCAAAGGAAACTGTGAAAATAATCGTATATCTGCTTTTTCTATAACTAATCTTTCATCTGATTGTTTTTTTATAAGATTTTCTGTATTTTCATCATAGGGGAAGGATTCTTGATGAGAGATTATTATAATATCTGTTCCGACAAAAATATAATTTTCATCAATTTCAAACTCTCTTGATAGTATTTTTTTGGATGTTATTTCATATGATATTTTTTTTGTTTCTTCTTTTAATGTGTCTTTATTGATATCTTTTTTCATTCCATATCGTTGATAGCCTTCAAATACACCTATAACTCTATCGTAAATATTTTGTTTTAATGTTTCTTTATTTACTTGAGTGTCTAAAAATATTTCTAATGGTATTTCTTTTTCAATTTGTTGTAATAAAAAATCTTGCATATTTTGATTTAAAACTATTTTACACATCACTTACCTTCAATGATTTTTATTTCTTCTTCGCTTAGGTTGTAAAGTTTATAAACGATAGAATTTATTTTTTCTTCTAAAGGTGATGTGTTTGCATTTTTGTCTTGAACTTTAGCTTTTAAAATTTCATCGACTAAGCTTATAAGCTCGTTTGCTAATTTTTCATTTTTAGAATTTATATCTACTATGGGAATATTTAACAAAGGCTCTTTATCGATTTGATAATTATTACCTTGCATTTTTCCTTTATATTTTAGCCAGAATGCTATAAGCTTCGAATTTAAAATAGCGGTTAGATATTTTGTATTAATTCTTTGGGTTTTTATTACATTTAAACTTAACATAACATAAGCTTCGCTGTTTAAATATGAAAAAATAGGCTCTGCACATTTTCTTACACTGATAATCTTTTCTCCACTTTCAAAAAAACTTTTATCTCTTGCCCAGTGCAAATGGTAAAAATCTAATTTTTTATTTAAATTTTCTCTTCTATTGTCCATGATAGTTCTAAATTTATGAAGATGATTTATTATGGTAGGTATATTTTCTTTTTTACAATTGTTTTTTGTGGTGTATATTAATTGTTTTGAGTTTTTTTTATTAAAGTGGTATTTTTCAAAATTCTCAACTTCGTATAATGGTTTTAAATATTTTTGTTCGTTTTTGGGAACATTCAAGCTATTTTTTTCAATAACAAAAACACCATCTCCGATTTTTATCCCTTTAGATATCATTTCATTATTAATATTCTTTTTGGTAACTACATCAGGATTAGGAACTATCCCCTGTGCCACTTCTTTTTCATCAAGATAAAATTTTCCACATTTTTGAATTTTTTCAAATAATCCATCATAATCATTTTTTGCAAAATTTAAAGTTTTTCCTATGAAGTTTTTTGGAGCGAAATTTATATCAAATATTTCATTATTTTGAGAATTTTCATTGTTTAAAATAGCTATAGCATCCTTAAAATTTGGTTCTTTAGTTGTTATTTTTGCATAATGAAAATTATAATTTTTAGGTGGTTTAGTCTTTTTAAATTCCATTATCATGGTTTGTATATCAGCAGAGCTAAAAACTTTAAAAGAATTAAAATCTACAATGTTTAAAATTTTAGATTCTTCTAAAACAACATTGCGTAATTTTTGTGCACCTGAATTTGTAATCCAATTGTTTGTAGCAATAAAAGATAAAATTCCATTATCTTTTAATATATCAAATCCACGCCCTACAAAATGATACCAAATATCCATTTTTCCTTGATAAGTTCTTAAATTCTTAGTGTTTGCAAAAATTTCTTTATTATCATTTTCTTTTATATATGGCGGGTTACCTATAACTAAATCAAAACCAAGAAAATCCCCTTCTTTATCTTTATGTAAATTTTTAAAGTTTCCTTTTTGCTTAGAAAGATTGTTATTTGTTATTTCTTCTTTGCTTAAAGAAGAATGTAAAATTTTAGAAAATTCCATACGCCATTCAAAACCATAAAAAATTTCATCATATTTTTCTTTTAAAACTTCTAAGTCTTTTAAGGCTTTTTCCTTGTCTATATCTGCGACATTAAAAAGTGATAAATTTATGAGTTGGCATTGTATACGCATTTTTAATTCTTCGTATTTTTCAGGCAAAGTATTTAAACCAAAATCTTCATAGTTTTTAGCATATTCTTCGCATTTTTTGTGAAAGTCTTTTATTTCTTTTGCGTGTTTTACATTAATATACGCTTTTATAAAATTTGATTTGATTTTGTTTATTTTTTCTAAATGTTCTTCTTTGTTTATATATAAGCCATTATAGTAATCATCTTCTAATTGTTTATATAATTTTACACTTTCTTGAGTTTGTAGCATTAAAGGCTCATTTGTAGGTATTTTGCTAATGAGTGAATTCCCACATTTTATGTTTATATCGATGTTTGGTAAAATTTGAAGAGTGTTTGTGTTTTTATCATTTTCAAAGATATAAAAGCTGTATTTTAAAAGCTCTATCCAAAGTCTTAGTTTGGTAATCTCACATGAGTTAGGGTTGATATCTACCCCAAAAAGACAATTTTCTATAATGAGTTTTTTGCACTCAAAAAGTTCTTTTTGAATTTGATGAAAAGGATCGTTTTGAAAATTTGGTTTTTGGTAATTAAAAATTCCTTTATCGTTAGTATAGATGATAAGCTCATCATTTTCTAGGATTAGTTTTTCTCTAAGTAAAGATTTTATAAGCCCTAGTTGGTATAAAATATATACAAGCTCATTTAAAGCTGAAACCAAAAAATGCCCACTTCCTACAGCTGGATCGCAAATTTTTATACTTAATATAGTGTTAAAATAAGCTTTTTGTTTTTCTAGAGTGAAATTTCTATCGATTAACACCCTTAAATCATCTATAGAATTTGCTTTTAAAGAATGCTCTTGTTCAAATTTATCAAACACTATTTTTTGTATGCTTTCTTTACACATATATGAAGTTATAAAGCTTGGAGTATAGTAGCTTCCCTCTTTATAGCCATTTAGTTTTTCAAAAACATTTCCCAAAACACTTGCGTTTATGAGTTTGTCGTGGTTGATTTTTTGATTATTTTGTATATCTTTACTTGTGGTGGTAAAATCATATGTCCTTAAAAACGCAAAAAGATATTCTAAAAGTGGCAAGGATTTTAAGTCTTTGTATTCTTGTGCTAATTTAGAGTTTTGAAAAATTTCAAGTGGCTTAGAATCAAGCAATCTTATGTCTTTGTGTTGTTGCTCTTGTGTGTTTTTATCAAATAAAGATGAATTTAAATAAGGTATAAAATCAAATTCTTTAACACCTCTTTGTTCTTCTTTTTTGGCTAAAACTTCAAAGAAAAGTTCGGATAATTTTGCAAAATTTGGAATTTTTTCTATTGTTAAGAAAGGTTTTTGTATGTGATTAAAAGATAAAAGCATAGACTCAAACAATCTTAAAAACAAAATTCTATTATTCCAAGTGATTAAAAGAGCAAAAATATCATCAAAACTTATATCTTTATAAGCTTGTTTTATGGCATAACTTAGCGTGTTTGGAGTGTCTGATAAGATGATTTTTTTACTTTTCTCTCCTTCTTCTTTTAAACCTAGTATATAAAGTAATTCTTTGTAAAAATTTTCATTTAAAGCATTAGCATCTTGGGTTATTTTTTCTTTTAATAAAACTTGCGGTGAGAGAATTTGATAAATATAGCTAAGTGTTGTTTCATCTAAATCATCTCTTAGTTCAAAATGTGTGTATTTTAAATTCTTATCAAGGGTTTTTAAATAAGATGAAAGTTGATCATAAAATTCTTGCGTTTTTGTGTTAGTGCCTTGTTTTTCATCGCAATTTTTATAATGCTTGATAATAGTTTTATCATTTTCAAATAATCTTTCATACTCCCTTGCATCTATGATAAAAAAATCTTTTACAGTGCAAATAATAATGAATTTTATGAAATTATTTTTCTTGCTTTTTCTTTCTCTTAAAAAATAAAGCACACTTTCATAAAATGCTTTAGATGATAAATCTTGATTTGATTGTGGGAATTCTTTTTTATTTATAGTGGATTTTACTTCAAATATAACATTTACTATATCATCTACATATATAGTTAAATCTATACTACCTCTTATGTTTGTTATGTAATCATATGTTTTTTCTAAAAAATTTGAAATTTCTTTTTTTTGATAATCTTCTTCATTTGCTTTTAAAGCTTGAGATAAAAAATTATTTATTTTTATTTTAAAATCTTCTATGGTGTCTTTAGTTGGTGTCTTTGCATTGTTTTTAATGAATTCTTGAAGTGGTATCAAATCAAATTGCATGAAAGTCCTTATAAATTTTTAGTAAATTTTATCAAAAAGGCTATAATAAAAGCATAAAATATTATTTTATAGTAATGATTAATTTTATATCTTGTGTTAAAATTATATTTATATAAAATAAAAAGGAAACAAATGCAAATATCACAAAAAATTTTTAAATTTATAGCTATTTTAGCTTTTATTTTTGGTGTAAGTGCAAACGCACTTAGTGAAGGCAAGGAATATATCGTTTTAAAAACGCCTATTCCAAATGCGCAAAATTCTTTGATAAAGATTTTTTCTTATCGTTGCGGGTATTGTTATAATCACCATCAATTTAATACTTTAGCTAGAATCAAAGAAGTGCTTCCAAATTTAAGATATGATATTTTTTCAGTAAGTTCTATGAGTGAATTTGGAAATGAATTAAATGAAATCATGGCTTTAGCATCTTTTAAAGAAAAAGCTTTAGGGATGGATTCAGCAAGTGAAAAAAGTTTAACGCATAAAGTTGCTGATGTTTATTTTGTTAGTCACTTTGAACAAAGACAAAATTTAAATGATATAAATTTATTTTATAAAATAGGTTTAAATTCTATAGGTGCGAGCAAAGAAGAGCTTATGCAATTTTTAAAAACAAATGATGCAAAAGAGATTTTAAAAGCATATAGTGTGGCAAATGAAATTTCTAAGAATTATGGAACTCCTGCTTTTGTGGTAAATGGAAAATACCAAATTAACCCAGAATATATCACTTCTTTGGAAGAGTTGATTAATATAGTTAAAGAGCTTTCTACGAAATAATCTAGGAAATGCATTATGAAACTAAGTAAAATTGTATGCACGGCTTTGCTTGCTAATCTTATTATGCTTCCTAGTGCTTCTTTGGCAGTTGGCGGGGCAAGTGGAGCTAGGGTTGATTGGCAGGTGCAAGGACAAATTGGTGCTATAAAGGTAAATCCTTATGGCTTAGCACCTTTAACAGCGGTAATCTTAGATGGTGGTTATAAACTTGATGATGTAGAAGTAACTATAATGCCAAAACCAAACGGCCAAGAAATAAAATATAAAGTTGATAAGAATAAACTTAAAAACTATGGAGGAATTCCTATTTTTGGTTTATATCCTTCTTATTTAAACACTATCAAAGTAAGTTATACTAAGAGTTTTTTTGGTAAAAGTCAAAAAGTGCAAAATGAAATTTATAAAATCGCAACATCAGGAGTTAGCATAATGCCAAGTGGCAATACCCTTCAAAGAGGTGTGCCGTTTGAAAAAATAGAAGTTATAAAGGTAGATAAAGAATTTAAAGATAGATTGTATTTGATAAACAATACCCCTGGAAAATTTACAGGAACTAGTTCTAAAGCTATATGGAATAATCCAAGCGGAGGTGCTTTAGAATGGGATGAGAGTTCTAATGCTGTGATTATAGATACTAAGGGCGAAATTCGTTGGTATTTGGATTCTGATAAATTAATGGATTTTGATAATATTTACAATCGTGGTATTATGATGGGGTTTAGGCAAAATACAGATGGAGCGTTGAGTTTTGGTTTTGGGCAAAGATATGTAAAATATGATTTAATGGGAAGGAAGATTTTTAATAGGCTTTTACCTTCTTCTTATATTGATTTTTCTCATTCTATGGATGAAATGCCAAATGGAAATTATCTTTTAAGAGTTGCATTGGCTAATGTCAAACGCCCTGATAATAAAAATGTTCGTTCAGTGCGAGATGTGATTATAGAAGTAGATAAAAATGGCAATGTAGTCGATGAGTGGAGACTTTTTGAAATTTTAGATCCATATAGAGCTAATGTAATAAAAGTTTTAGATCAAGGAGCTGTGTGTCTAAATATAGATGTCTCTAAAGCAGGGCATACTTTAAGTGATGAAGAACTTGCCAAAATGGATACAAGCGATATGTTTGGAGATATTGCAGGGACTGGAGTAGGGCGTAATTGGGCTCATGTAAATAGTGTAGATTATGATCCAAGTGATGATAGCATTATCATTTCAAGTAGACACCAAAGTGCCATTGTAAAAATAGGACGCGACAAAAAAATAAAATGGATATTAGGAGCACATAAAGGTTGGAATGCTAAATATAAAAATTTTCTTTTACAGCCTATAGATAAAAATGGAAAAAAAATTATTTGTGATGATGAGTATAGCAAGTGTCCAGGCTATAAAAACAAAGATGGTGGTTTTGATTTTACATGGACACAGCATACTGCATTTAGAATAGATGAAAAATCAAATAAACGCTATGTATATCTTAGTGTTTTTGATAATGGCGATGCAAGAGGCTTAACTCAACCTCCTTTTGCTACTATGAAATACTCAAGAGCAGTGGTGTATAAAATAGATCAGCAAAATAAAACTATAGAGCAAATTTGGGAGTATGGAAAACAAAGAGCAAATGAATGGTTTTCTCCTATCACTTCTTTAGCAGAATTTCATAAAGATAAAAATTCATTACTTGTTTTTAGTGCAAGTGCTGGAATGAGTTTTGATTTAAGTAAAGGAATAGCCATTGGTGAGCCAAAACCTGAAATCGATGAATTTAAATGGGGAGCAAAAGAACCTTCAGTTCAAATTCGTATGTTTGGAACGAGTTCTTCGTATCAGGCTATGCCTATTGATTTGAATAAAGCTTTTAATTAAAAAAGGGCTTTAAGCCCTTTTTTATAAATATCCTGCACCTAATGCTAAAAAATAACCTGCTATACAAGAAACGATAACCCCTATTAATCCTGGAGCTATGAAGCTGTGGTTGATAACAAATTTACCAATTTTTGTGGTTCCTGATCTGTCAAATTGTATAGTAGCAAGATCGCTTGGATAGGTTGGTAAAATGTAATATCCATAGCAAGCTGCTGCAAAAGCGATGATAATACCTGGTTCAACGCCAATTCCTAATGCAAGTGGCACAAACGCTGCAATCGCTGCTGCTTGAGAATTAACAAATTTAGAGATAAGCAAAAGCATAACCGCATAAGTCCAAGGGTGTTCTTTAACCACATCACCTAATGCTGCCTTCATCATAGGAGTATGCACTGCAAACATAGTATCTGCCATCCATGAAATTCCAAAAACAGCCACTAAAGCTATCATACCAGATTTAAAAATTTCATTTTTAGCAATTTTGCTTGTATCAAGTTTTGTAAAGATAATTAAAGCTGAACCTGCTAAGAGCATGAACATTTGTATGGTTGCCACCATATTCATAGGTTTAGTAACACCTTTAGAGGTAAATTGAGGTCTAAGTTCTGGAAAAGCTCCTAAAATCGCAACAATAGCAATAGCACCTAAGAATATCCACATTGCAACCCATTGTATAGTTGGTAGTTTTTCGCCCAATAAAGTTTTACTATCGCCATAGATGTATTCTTTTTGTTCTGGATCTTTAAGTCTTGCTTGAAATTCTTCATCTTTATCAAGATCCTTTCCTCTAAACCAAGAAAAAATTCCTATAGCTAAAACTCCTATCAAGGTAGAAGGTATGGTGATAGCAAGCAAATCTACATAGCCATCAAAGCCTGCTAAAGGGTGTTTATTGATTTCTGGATTTAAAAGTAGAGCGGTTAAACTAACAACTGCAACTGAAACAGGACTTGCAATAATTCCAAGTTGGCTTGATATACTTGAAGCAGCCATTGGTCTTTCTGGACGAATTCCGTTTTTAATAGCTATATCATAAATAATAGGCATCATAGTATAAACAACATGGCCTGTTCCACAAAGTATGGTTAAAAAACAAGTTACAAATGGAGCTAAAATAGTTAAGAATTTAGGATTTTTTCTTAAAACTTTTTCTGCAATTTGCAACATCACATCCAAACCACCGCTAGCTTGTAAAGTAGCACTTGCAATAACAACAGCTAAAATCGTAAGCATAACATCAATAGAAGGCTTTCCAGGTGCAACTGCAAAACCAAAACTTAAAACCAATAAACCTATACCGCCTAATAAACCTAAGGCGATACCTCCTTTTTTTGCCCCATAAAAAAGACAAATGAGAACTACGGCTAGTTGGATACTAAATTGAGTCCCTTCGCTAAGGCTTGTTAGTATTTCCATACTCTCTCCTTTGTTTTAAAATATGCGAGAGTATAGCATAATTTTTATCATAAATTAAATAAAAAGATAAAAATTTTAAATGATTATTTACCAATATTTTGAATTTATTTATCAAAATATTGGAATTTTAAGAATTATTGATAATCTTTTAGGATATTAAAAAGAATTTTGCTTATTTTTTCAATTGAGGCTATTTCACATTTTTCATCTGTGGAGTGAGGACTATATATATTTGGTCCTATAGAGCAACATTCTAAAGGTTGTTTTTCACTAATGATACCGCATTCTAAACCAGCATGAATAGTATAAAGTTTAGCTTTTTCATCTTCTTTTTTAAAATAATTTAAAATTTCTTCTCCAAATTTAGTGTCTTTATTTGCCCAAGGTGGATAAAAATTTGCACTAGAAGTTTGACAATTTTGCATTTTAAAATAAGTCAGTGTTTCAAATTCGATATTTTGAAGTTCTTTTAAATCATTTGATCTTGCAAAGAGTTCAAAATAAAATTTTCCATCTTTTTCATAAGCTAATGAAAGATTGATACTTGTTTGGACTAAATTTAAGTGATGATTGAAAGTTCTAACACCTTGTGCAAATGCATTTATGAGATTTAAAATTATATTTGAATTTTTATAATAACTTCTTTTGATTTTTCCTAAGGATTTGATTTTAAAATTATCATTTTCTTTTGGAGGATTTTTAAAAAAAGCTATGATTTTAGCATGTTTTGGTATAGAATTGATTCTTTCACCGCCATTAAACTCGCAAATTTCACCATGGTTTTGGCTAATAAACAACGCAGCTTCTTTGATTGAATTTTTAATGTTTTTTATGATGTCTATACCAGAATGACCTCCTTTGAAGCCCACTGCTTGTAATTCATAGCATTCTTCTTCTTTTTCATCTAATTCTAAAGCTAAATTAGCAAAAATATCAACTCCACCAGCACACCCTATAACCACTTCATCATCACTTTCATGATCTAAATTTAAAAGCTTATTTGCAATTAAAGAATGTTGTAAATCATTTGCACCACAAAGTCCAACTTCTTCATTATTAGTAAAAAGACATTCTATGTTTTCAAATTCTTTCAATGCTTGCATCATTAATGAAACACCAATGCCATTGTCTGCACCTAAACTAGAATTTTTAGCCTTTAAATAACCATTTTCCTCATACATTTGTATATTTGGAGCTTCTCCCATGCATACCATATCATAATGACTTTGAAGACAGATTTTTGGCTTGCCTTTGTATGCATGGATGTTGCCTGCTTTGTCGATTTTAACTTCGCAGTTTTGCTCTTTTGCAAAATCTATAAGAAATTTTTGTAATTGTTCTGTTTGAAAACTACAATGTGGTATTTGAGTAATTTGTTTAAAATTTTGTATAATTTCTTGCATTAAAAATCCTTTTTAATATAATTATGGCATATTTTTATCCATTTTTTGAGGTATAAATGAAAATTTCTAAAAAACAAATAAAAATTATTTCAGAGCTTTTAAAAGATCCTAAAAAATTTCTTATTGCTCTTTTTTTACTTGCTTTTGCTTATATTATAAACTACGATCCAAATTCTTATATTCAAAGTAAGGTTGATAAAATCATTGATGGTGATACTATAGAAGTTTTTTTAAATGATGATAAAATTAAAGTAAGATTATTTGGTATAGATGCTCCTGAAAAAGATCAAGCATATGGAAAATTATCTGCTAAATTTTTAAGCGCAATTATTTTGAATAAAGAAATAACTTTAAATATAAAAGATGAAGATAAATATGGTAGAATTTTGGCTATTGTTTATTTGAATGATAAAGATATTAATCAAGTTATGGTTAAAAATGGTTTTGCTTGGGCTTATGATCATTATAGTGATTTATATATTAATGATCAAAATTATGCACAAAAAAATAAAAAAGGTTTATGGGAAGATGAAAATCCTATAAAACCATATATTTGGCGAAAGCAAATAAGATTACAATAAGGAAAAATTGTGTTAAGAAAAATATCTTTTTTAACTTTTTTTATAGTCTTTTTTAGTGGATGTTTTGTAAATGAAAGAGGGGTTTCAAATCGTTTTTATGATGATTGTAAAGAATACTACGATGCAAGTGGGACATATCACAAAGAATGTCCAAAAAATTGGATTAATCTACCCTTAACCCCCGATTCCTTTTAAAGCAGCGTTTAATGCATCTTGTGTTTCATCTTTTGCATTTTCTTGCTGTTGACTTGAAGTGCTGCTAGTTTGGTTTTGTTTTAGTTTGAAAATATGCTCTTCGGTTGTTACAACTTGAAATGATGCATCAAAAATTTTTATCTCATTTACAAAACCAACTACTTTTACTTCTCTTTTTCTAGAATCATCGCTAAATAAAGCACTAGCTTCAAGATTTAAAATATCTCCTACTTTTAGTGGAGCATAAAAAAAACTTCTTGAGCCTATTAATACACTAAATTCTTTATTAATAGCTGCTTGTGCTATATAATTTGCAGCATTAAACACAAAACCACTATGAACTAAACCTAGCTCATCCACAGCCATTTCATCTGTAGTGATTAATATACCTTTTGCAAAATTTTTTTCTATATGAGAAATACTTCCTGCTAAAGCATTATTAATATCCGGACAAGTTATAAGTTCTGATTTGATACGATTTAATTCTTCTGGGTCTATTAACTCTTCTATGTTTATCATGCTAGCACTTCTTGCCATTTTTATACCTTTAATTTAACATAAACTCTCTTTGGTGCTGCATAGCCCTCGCAAGTAAAATTAGAATCTGTTTTGTCTAAAAATTCATCTAAAGAATAAGAATCTATCCATTCTGTTTTTCTTTGTTCTTGATGATCTGTTTGCTTTGTAGCTATCACTTCAAATTCATTAAAGCCAGCTCTATAACACCAATTTCTTAAACCCAATATCGACGGAATGAAAAAAATATTTGGTATTTTTGAATAAGTTTTTTTAGGAATTAAGGCAATTTCCCTTTCATCTTCTATATACATGGTGTCTAAAAAAACAATACCATTTTTATTTAAAGATTGTTTAAGTTGTTTTAGCATAGCTAATGGATCGCTACGATGATAAATCACTCCAAGACAAAAGATGATATCAAATTTTGTATGATAATTTGGAACATCAGCTACGCCTAAAAGTTCATATTTTATAGAAGTTTTTGCTAAAGTATTTAGAAGTAAAAATTGTAAAAAATACTTTACAGAAGGATCAAAACCAATGATTTTTAAAGGATTAAATTCAAGCATTTTAAACATATAATAGCCATTATTACATCCAATATCAGCTACTATTTTATTTTCAATACAGGGCATGTGTTTTTTTAATATATTAAACTTTATAAAGCTTTGCCATTCTGTATCAATAAAAAGTTCGTTGATTTTAAAAGGCCCCTTACGCCATGGTTTTAATTCTAAAGCAATTTGTTTAATTTCATCATTTAAATTCTCATCACAAGTGATGTTAAAACTATCGTTTATATAAAAATTTGATTGTGTTATTTTAGAACTAAGATTTTGAATTTTATGATAAAGTGGATGATTTAAAACTTGTTGCGGTAAAGTGATTTTTTGCATTATATTTCCAAAAAACTCCCATTATAGGGAGTTTAAAAAGTTATTGAAGTAAGCTTGCAAGTTTAGTTTGTAATGCTACATTTGAGTGTGCATTTGTAAATAAATATGCATTTTCTTTTAAATAATTAGCATTAAAATCATTAATATTTTTAGCTAAATCATTGTTTTGTAAATTACTTTCAGCTTCTTTTGTGCTAATACTTGTTTGTAAAGATGAATTAATGTTTGAATTAATAGCATTTATACCTGCTCCAATGTCAGCGCGTAAAGAACCAACTTGATCAAGAAAACTACGGATTCCATCTTGATTTTCAAGGCTTAAATTTGCTGTGCTTGGTTGGTTTAAATTGATACTCTCAACTCCTGCACCTACTACAAAATCCATACTTTGAAAAACATTTTTTCCATTAAAAGTCGCATTAGAAAAAGCATCATTGATTGAACTTACAAGTTTAGTTGCTTCTGTATTTAACATGCTTTTTTGTCTATCGTTTAAAGCAGCACTATTTGAGCGAACTGAAAGTTCGTTTAGTCTATCTGCTGTTGCTGTAATATTATTTAGTGCAGAATCAGCAATTTGTAAAACTCCTATAGAATCATAAGCATTTAAAATACCTTGATCGATGGTGCCATATTGACTTCTTAAAGAATCTGCTATAGCTAAATTAGAACCATCCGTTCCATCTATAGCTCTTATAGCTGCTATATTTTCTAAAGCCTTTTCTTGATTTTTTTGAGCTTGATTTACATAATGATTTTGTTGAGTTGTTCCTATATCGCCTATTTTCATCTTTGACTCCTTTTAAAGACTTGTTTTATTATACCATTTTTTTTGTTTTAAAATTTAAAAAAAACAAAATTACTTGCGAAAACATAATAATTTTCATTACAACTTCACTAGTACCATGAATTTTTACAAATTCTTCAGTTTTAGTTGCTTCTTCTCCTAAGCTTTGTGCATTTAAAACATAAGCTGTGAAGTAGAAAACAAAAAGCAAACTTAGTGCCAAAATTATCAAAGAAAGCATAAATTTTGAAAAATTTATTTTAAATCCTAAATCTTTATTTTTAAAAGAAAAGATTTCTATGATAACAGAAAGAACACTTACGCCTAATAGTGCATAGCCAAATTGAATAAAAATATTTGTCATTAAAAGTCCGCTTTGAAAATGGCTTAAAACACCTTCTCCTATAAATTTTTCAGGATAAAATATAGTAGGTGCTAAAAAAGCTCCTATGCTTATTTCTATACCAATTAAACTAGCCAATAAAAACAAATAGATTGCCTTCAAAATACGCCCCTTTATTTGAAAAAGATAATTATAATTTAATATTTTAAATTATATGCAACAAAAACTCTATCAAAGTTATTATAATCTTTATAAAAAAAAGCTCTAAAATTGTTTTTTTCTAATATATCTTGTAAAATATCTTTTTGATCATATCCAAATTCACAAGCTAAAATTTTTGTGTTTTTGGCCTTAGCAAAAAGAATGATTTCATGCAAAATTTCCCATCCATTAACACCTCCAAATAATGCACTATGTGGTTCATTTTTTACCCATTTATCCAAAGGATAATCATTTTTAATATAAGGAGGATTAGAAAAAATAAAGTCAAAATTTCCTTGTATGTTTTTAAAATCACAAAGTTTAAAATCAACTAAATTTAATACATTGTGTAATTGCGCATTTTTTTTGGCAAGTTTTAATGCTTTTGGATTAATATCGCATGCTTGGATATGAATTTGTTTTAATTTAGCTAAGCTTATACTTAAAATTCCACTGCCAAAACCTATTTCGAGTATATTTTTAAAAGAATTAGTGTTTAAAATTTCTAAACATTTTTCAAGCAATAATTCACTATCAAAACGCGGTATTAAAACTCCTTTTTCTATAAAAAAATCAAAGCCATAAAATTGTGTTTTTTTAAATAAATACTCAAAAGGCTCACCATTTAAAAACTTATCAACATAATCAAAAAAGATTTTTTCATTTATCTGAAAATCAGAATTTAAAAAAATCCAAGCTTTATCCTTTTGCAGTATTTCACAAAGTATATAAAGTATATATTGTTTTTGTGTTTGATCTTTTTTATAAGCTAGCTCTAAAGCCTCTTTGATGGAAATCATTGCAAGGCTTTAATTCTATCAAAAATGCAAGGATGGCTTAAATGAAAAAAAGTATAAATTTTGCTTGTTTTAACAAAAGCTTTGTTTTCTTTTGCTAAAGCTATAAGAGCATTTTTCATATCTTCTTTAGAACTAACTTTTGCACCATGTAAATCAGCATTAAATTCATTTGCTTGACTCATTTTATTTAGTAAAGGTGAGATAATGAAGGTAAAAATATTACCAAAAATTAGTAAAAGTGCAAATACCCCAGCATTAACACCATTTAGATGACTTTGGATATAAAAAAAATCAGGCAAATGAGCGAAAATGAAAAATAAAGCAAAAAGCATCAAAGTACTAGCAAATAGCATTTTTAGCAAATCTTTATGCACAAAATGTCCTAGCTCATGACCTAAAACTGCAATGAGTTCTTTTTCTTTTAAGGCATTTAAAAGTGTGTCAAAAAGCACTACTCTTTTGCTTTTAAATAAACCACCAAAATAAGCATTTAGCCTTTTGTCTCTTTTGCTTGCATCAACTACATAAACACCATTTGCACTAAAACCACATTTTTGCATTAAATTAGAAATTTTTTCAAGTAAATTTTCATCGTCAAGTTTTTGCATTTTATTAAATATTGGTGCAATCAAAGTAGGGTAGATGAGGTTGATTATGAGTATAATAACAAAGCTTAATCCAAAGGCAACTATCCACCAATAATCTCCAAAAAATTCAAAACAAAAAACCAAAGCATAGGTGATTAAAAAGCCAAAAATTAGCATTAAAGCTAAAGATTTTAAGCTATCTTTGATAAAAAGCGTTAAAGTCATATTGGAAAAGCCATGTTTTTTGTCTTTGAAAAAACTTTCGTAGTAACTTAGTGGTAAATTTAAAACACTAATAATCAACAAAAAAGCAAGTAAAAATAAAGTATTTTCTAAGGTAGAATTTTCTTTTATAAAAAATTCTTTTAAATATAAAAAGCCAAAGCTTATCCAAGAAATATTAATTACCAAATTATAAAGATTGGAAAATATTTTATATTTTTCATTTTCTATGGCGATATTTGCAGCATTTTTATAATCATTCTCTTCTAAAATCACCGCTTGTTTTTCTCTTTCTTTTTTTAAAAAAGAAATTTGCATAAAAGATATAAAAAGCAAAAATGCTGTGTATATACATAAAATAGTTATTAAAGTCATAGTTTTTCCTCAAATAAAATTTGAGTAATTTTATCTTTTTTTAAGTATATAAAAGTTAATGCTAATTTGTATTTTCACTTTTTTCTAAAACTTCAAAATATACTTCTTCTAAAGTGCTAAGTTCATTTTCTAAGGAATTTAGTTTTTCATAAAGGGTATTTATACCTAGTTCTTGATAGATAACAGGATTGCTTAGAGAATTTTTAATTTCTTTTATTTCTTCTTCTAGTTTGTGAATTTTATCAGGGTATGAGTTTAAAATTTCATTTTCTTTATAGCTTAATTTTTTACTTGATTTTTCTTTTGTCTTTGTGGTAATTTCAGAGGTGGTTTGTGTTAAATTTTTAGAAAATTCTTCAAAATCTTTGTATTCTTTTTCATTTTCTAAATATTCGCTGTAAGAAAGAACTTCTATATTAATATTTGCATTATTTTCAAAAGCATAAAGTTTGGTTGCGATTTTATCAACAAAATATCTATCATGTGAAACAAGCAAAATCGCACCTTCAAAAGAAAGCAAGTATTCTTCTAAGATATTAATCGTAGCTATGTCTAAATCATTTGTTGGTTCATCTAAGATTAACACATCATATTCTTTAGTAAAAAGCAAAGCTAGAGCAACTCTGTTTTTCTCACCCCCACTTAACACGCTCACGCTTTGCTCTAAAAATTCTTTTGGAAATAAAAATTGTTTTAAATACCCATAAACATGCATATTTTTACCACGCACTTGAATATGATCACCACCATTTGGGCAAAAAATTTCTAAAAGTTTTTTATCGGTATTTAATAAGCTCCTACTTTGATCAAAATAGCCTATTTTAACTTCACCTCTTTTAATCTCTCCACTATCAAGTGGAATTTGATCAAGTAAAATCTTTAAAAAAGTAGATTTCCCACAGCCATTTTTACCTACTATAGCTATGCGTTCACCTTGTAAAATTCTTGCATTAAAGTCTTTAAAAAGTGTTTTATTTGCAATGGATTTTGAGATATTTTTAAGCTCAAAAAGCATTTTTTTGCGGTTTTGGCTTTGAGTTTGGTTGAAATTTTTACTTGCTCTTTTGATTTCAAGTTGTAAGCGTTTGATAGCTCCTGGATTTTTCTTAGCTTCCTCACGCATTTTAAAAATCCGCTCTTTACGCCCTTCATTGCGTTTAAGTCTAGCTTTTACACCTCTTCTTAACCACTCTTCTTCACTTTTTAGTTGTTTAAGTAAGGTTTCATGGCTTTTTGCTAAAGAAGCTAAAATAGCTGCTTTTTTTTCTAAATACTGCGTATATCCACCCTCAAAAACACTTAATTTTCCTGCTTCTATTTCTACGCATTTTTGCGCTATTGCATCGATAAAATACCTATCATGAGAGATGAAAATAACACACATTTTAGAAGCTTTTAATCTTTCTTCTAAAAAACTACTCATATATACATCTAAATGGTTGGTTGGTTCATCAAGCAATAATATATCAGGATTTTTCAGCAAAAGCGTGCAAAGCCCTACGCGTCTAATCTCGCCTCCACTTAAGGAGCAGAGTGTTCTGTCTTTGTATTCTTGTAAATTAAATTCTTCTAAAACTCTTTGAATTTTTTGATCTATATTCCACGCATCTTTTGAGTCTATAAATAAACTTAACTCATCTACTTTTTTTAAATATTCTTTATTTTCTGGATCAAGAGCTAGTTTTTCATTGTAGTTTTCAAATTCTTTTAAGGCTTGGTAAATTTCTTCAAGTTCTTTTTTGATAGCTTCACCCACGCTTAAGGTGCTTTCAAAGCTTACTTGTTGATTTAGCATGCCTATGCTAGCGTTATTTTGTTTAATCATTCTACCGCTATCTAATTTTAAAGTTCCCATAAGGGCTTTTAAAAAGCTTGATTTTCCTTCACCATTTTTGCCTATAATGGCGATTTTTTCTCCTAAATTTGCACTAAAATTTACATTTTCTAAAATTATTTTTGTATTAAATTTCTTATTTGCATCGATTAAATCTATTAAAGCCAAATTTCTTTCCCAAAATGTTTTTTGCGATTTTACTTTAAAAAGTATTAATTTTGCTTAAATACAATTACGCAATGAGAGTAGTTATTTTTTTTAGTTTGTTAGTTTTATTTTTTGCTTTGGCAAATTGGTTTATTTATAAAAGATTTTTAAGTAGAGTTGATTTTTTAAAGCCTTATAAGAAGCTAGTGTTAGCTTTTGTTTTAATAGTTTTTGTGTGTGAATTAATCTTTTTTGTAAATATGCGTGGAGATTTTTTGCATGAAAAGCTTTATTATATTTTAGCGATTTTTCCTACTATTACTTGCTTTTTCTTGCTTTTTGGAGTGGTTTTTGAATTTGGCTCTTGGATTTTTTTTAATGAAAAGAAAAAAGAGCAGATTTTTAGCATTCAAAGGAGAAAATTTTTAAAATTAATTTTTGATTCTTGGCTTATTATACTTAGTGTTAGTATGGTATTTAAGGGTTTTGTAAATGCTATTAGCACGCCTAAGATTAATGAAATAGATATTAAAATTAAAAATTTAAAAGAAGATTTAAACATAGCTTTGCTTTCTGATGTACATTTAGGGAAAAATTTAGGTGAAGATTTTTTAAAAACCTTGATTAATGAAGTTAATGCTTTAAACGCAGATATAGTTATCATAGCAGGGGATTTAATAGATGCAGATATTGCTAGTATGTCTTATATTAATTTATTAGAGAATTTTAAATCAAAATATGGCACATATTTTGTTTATGGAAATCATGAGTATTATAATGATATAAATGCTATAAGCAAAAAGCTTAAAACGCTTAAAAATTTCAAAGTTTTAGAAGATGAAAGCATTGATTTTGGAGATTTTACTTTAAGCGGAACTTTGGATTTGGCTGCTAAGCGTTTGGGTTTTAAAGAAAGCAATATAGAAAAAATCAAAAATGAAATCAATCAAGAAAAAGTAAATATTTTAATCACACATCAACCAAAATATGTAAAAACTTATGATGTGAGTGGATTTGATTTGATTTTATCAGGACATACTCATGCAGGGCAAATTTTTCCTTTTTCTTTGCTGGTGTATTTAGAGCAAGGCTTTGTGTATGGGCTTTATAAATTAAGTAAAGATAGCTTACTTTATGTAAGTAGTGGGGCTGGATTTTGGGGGCCTGCTGTGAGATTTTTAGCTCCTAGTGAGATAGCTTTGATTAGATTAAAAGGAGAATAGATGGGACTTAGCAATAGTGCTTCAAAAATGTTTGGAATCATAGCAAAATATAAATTTCCAAAAATCATACAAAAAAATATTAATAAAGCTTATGTAAATGCTTTTAATATTAATATGAGTGAATTTAAGTCTTTAGAAGAGTATGAGAGTTTAAATGCTTTATTTACAAGAAGCTTAATAAATGAGCGAAAATTAGAAGAAGGTTTTACAAGTCCAAGTGATGGTAAAATTTTAGAACTTGGAAGCAGTTTTCAAAATGATTTAAAAGAAAATTTAGCCTTTAGTATTAAAGGTTCAAGTTATAGCATAGAAGAGCTTTTAAAAAATTCAGCCAGCAAAGATGAATTAGAAAATGGCATAGATTATGTAAATATTTATTTATCTCCAAAAGATTATCATCATTATCATGCACCTTGTAAAATGCAAATTTTAAGCGCTACTTATATGAGTGGGGCTTTATTTAGTGTGAGTGAGGCAAAGCTTGCAAAAATTATAAATCTTTATACTAAAAATGAAAGAGTAGTTTTAAAGTGCTTGGTAGAAAATAAATTTATACTTTGGATGGTATTTGTTGGAGCTTTAAATGTAGGTAAAATGCACTTTAGCTTTGATACTAGCATACAAACTAACGCAGCAAATTTTGATTTTACTCATACTTATGAAGAGTTGTTTGTAGATAAAGGCCAAAGGCTTGGAAATTTTGAATTAGGTTCAACTATAGTTTTAATTGCCCAAAAAGGATTTTTGAAATTTAGCAAAAAAGCTTATGAGGAAGTTGAGTTTGCTAAGAAGATTGCGGATTTTCTTTAGAACCATCTTCATTTGCCACCTTATATAAAAATGCGAAAATTTCAGCTACTGCTTTATACATATTAGGTGGAATTTCATCGCCTAAGTCAAGCTTGCTAAGAACTTCTACTAAGTCCTTATCTTCTTTTATAGGAATGCCATTTTCTTTAGCTAAAGAGATGATTTTGGTGGCATTTTCGCCTTTGGCATTTGCTAGGATTTTTGGAGCATTTTGTTCTTGTTTGTTATAGCCTAGTGCAACAGCTTTTTTAGTTTTTTTACTCAAATTAAACCCTTGTGTTAAAGCCCATGTTAAAATCGTTATATTCTTCTTGATTTTGAAATTTGCTTTTAACGATATCACTAATGAAAAAATTAGAACTTAAAAGTCCTGCTTGATTTAATGCTTTTTTTAATTCATGTGCTCTTTCATAAAGTTTTTTTCTAAAATTTATATTTTCTACCATCATATTTATATCAATATATTTATCATTACTTAGAGATAAAAATACATTTATTTTTCCTAGTTTTTCAAATTCAAGATTTATTTGTGCATAGAATTTGTCTTTTTTGCCGCGTTTGAATACTACATTAGATTTTTCTAAATCTTCCCAAAAAAATGGTAAAAAAGTGTGTAAGCTATTGTTAGCTAAAGATAAAAGCTGGTTAAATTCAAGTTGAACTATAAGTCTATTTGCTTGATTTAAAATGCTTTCATTTTCTAAATTTTTAGCTAAATTTGAAACTTGCAAAAGGGTTGATTTTATATCTTGTTGTAATTCTGCATTAATTTGTGTTGTGTTTTTTTGTGTAATTTTGTTTAAATCTTTGATGGAAACTTCTAATTTTTTTTCAATATTTTTTATATCATCTAAAGAATTTTTTGCATCAAAACTCTTTGGATCTAAAGATTTCAATACTTCGTTGAGTTTGCGACTAATCAAACCTAGTTCTTTATTTATATTAGTTAAAATTTCCTCTTGTGAATTTTGTGAAAAATTAAGATTTTTACTAACATTTTGTTTGAAAATTTCTTCAATTAAATTTTTATTATCAGCAGTGATTTTACTCAAAGATATCTCTTGTGCTTTTGTTGTATTGTTTTCTAAGTTATTATTTTTATTGTTTTCTAGTTTATTTGTATTTTCTGAATTTGGTTTTTGTGTGTCTTTTTCATCTTTTATTGGCTCTTGTTTAATGTCTTTATTTGGTTTGTTTTCATTTGGGTTTTGTTCTTTTATATCTTTTGTGTGAGTGTTGTTGTTTTCTAAGTTATTGTTTTTATTGTTTTCTAATTTATTTGTATTTTCTGAATTTGGTTTTTGTGTGTCTTTTTCATCTTTTATTGGCTCTTGTTTGATGTCTTTACTTGGTTTGTTTTCATTTGGGTTTTGTTCTTTTATATCTTTTGAGTGAGTGTTTATGTTGGTATGTTTTTCATCTAGTTTATCGTTAGTGTTATTTGTAGGATGATTAGCCGTGTTGTTTGTATGCTTAATGTTTTTTAAAAGCGATATAAAATCTTTAATATTTTGACTTAATTCTTTTAAAATATGAGTATTTTGAATTTTTATATTTTGGGGTTTTGATAATTCTTTATTGACATGGATTAAATTCTTGCTTAAGTCTTTGATGAAATTATCTGCAATTTGTTGCAACTTTTTCTCATGAATTAAATTTGGATTTTTACTGATGTAGTTTTTGAAATTTTCTATTTTGTCAAAAAGCTTAAAAAGAGTTTTATATTGAGTTGAATCTAAGGTATTTTTATTTTCTTGCTTATGATTTTTTAATAATTGAATAAGTTCTTTTAGTGTGTTTGTGGTGTCAAGATTTTTAAGATCTAAATTAATGATATCATTTTTTAAATTTTGATTACTAGTGCTTTTGATGGTGTTTAAAAGATTAAAAAAACTTTGAGGAAGATTTTGTTCTTTTAAAGAATGGTTTAACTTAGCTTCTAAAAAAATTCCAGAATTTTTCACTAAAGAGGATAAATTTTTTATATTTATATCTTTTGCTGGTTTGATTAATTCTTCTAAATTTTGAAAAAGTTTTTCAAATTCTGGATTTTTAGAAAGTTCATTTTGTAATTTTTTTAGCTCATTGGCAAGATTAGGTGCAAAATTTAAGTCTTTATGATTTTTTAATACAGCAAGATTAGAATCTTTATCAGTTTTAATTTGATCTAAAAGCTTATTAAGCAATTCTTGTAGTTTTTGATCTATTTTGCTTACATAGTCTTTAGGAAGTTTTACATCACTTTCTTCTTTAAGAAATAAAGGGTTTTTCAAAACATCATTTAATGAAGTTTTTTTGTCTAATTTTTCTTTATTATTGTTTTCTTTGTTGGTTTCATTTTTAGCAAATTGGTTTTGATTAGAAATATTAGTGATCATCTAGCATTACCATATTTCCAGGTTTTCTTTTAAATTTAGTGAAATTTTTAAATTTTGGCTTGTCAATGGCAAAAATTATTAAAACACTTAATAAGCATATATAAAAATACATAAAACCATGTGCTTCAAAATAATACATTAAAGTTCCAAGAACTGCAGGTGCAAATAATGCTCCAAAAGAATAAGTAAATAAAACAGCACGACCAAGTTCTACTCTCTTGCTAGGATCATCTAACATATCATTTGCTCTTGCAAGTGAAAGAGCATATAAGCAACAAAGCCCCATACCTAATAAAAATCCAAAAAAGTATTTTAAATAAATATTTTCACTTAAAAATAATATACAAAGCATAGCACTTAATGCAGTAAAGGCACATAAAATAATGGCAAATTTGCGACTTATTTTATCAGAAAGTGTTCCGATAAAAAGTTGTGAAATAAAACCTCCTAGCATGGTTGAAAAAATGAAAAACGAAGCTTCTTTGGCACCAAAACCTTGTATAAGTATAAACAAAGATGACATAGAAAAAAATCCATTTAAAAGCATTCCTGCTATAAAACTTGTTACCAAAGCTAAGGGAACTATATCAAATACTTTTGGAATAGAAATTTTTGTTTTTTGTGGTAAAACGGGTTCTTTAATACGAATTAAAAACAAAGGTATGGAAGCAAACATAATAAAACTAGCACTCAAAATAAACACTGTGTGGCTTGGTAAATCAAAAGACATGAGTAAAATTCCAAAACCTGATGAAGAATAAAATACAACTTCATAAAAAGCAATAACTCTAGATCTTATGGCGTTTTTAGCTTTTTCATTAAGCCAAGATTCTATTACCATTAAAAGCGCATAATAGCAAAAGCCTAATAAAAATCTTAAAAACATCCAAAAATACAAATTTGAACTTAAACTATGTAGCATAGTTGATATGCCAAAAATAATAGCAAAAATTCCAAAAGATCTAATATGTCCTACTTTTGATACTATCCTATGAGCACTAATTGTGCTTACCATAGCTCCTAGAAAATAACAACTTCCAACAAGTCCTATATCAAAATTACTTACATTATTTTGTTTAAGTATAATAGCTATAGAATTAACCGTTAAAGCGCTTCCTATAAATACAAAAACCATACCAAAAAATAAAGCAGTTAATGATCTAATCGTTCTTTTTGAGCTTAACATTTTCTTATTATAAAATTATAAATTAACACAGCTAAAGGTGTTACAAACATTGCACAAAACAAGGAAAAAATATCCATTATTCCTTGAAACTCTAAAGCTAAAAATCCTAAAATCAAAAACACATAAGCAAGTATTTTAAATAAAGAAAAAAATACTAAAGCATTTTTGAAAATAAATTTAAATTTTGGTTTTAAATCGTCATCTATGCATACAAATTTTACAATTTTTGGAAAATAAAATTGTTTTTTTGTAAAAATTTGCAAAGGTTTTTGACGAAAATTATAATTTTTCGCATTTTTAATTATAAAATTTTTATAATTAAAAAAAGAAACAAAAATAATTAGATTTTGTGCTAAAAAACCAAATTCAAAGCTAATAAAAAATTTAAAATCAAATTCTTTGAAAAAGAAAATTCCTGCTAGAAAAGTTAAATTTAATCCTAGCAAGAGATAAAGTAAGATTTTAATTTTTAAAATCATTTTTTAAATCTTTATAACGATTTTCTTCTTTAAATTCATCATAGCTTTTAACTTGTGCTTTATAGGCTTTATATACATTTAAAATCGCAGCGCTAACCCCTATAAAAACACCTATCCAAAAAAGCCAAGTTATATTGGTTAAATTTTTTAAAAAATACCCTATACCTATACCAATTAAAACAGCAACTACCATAGAAATACCAAGACTTAATCCATCGGCTGCTTCTATACCTTTGCGTATAATTTTTTGTTTTTTACTCATATTGCTTTAAAACTTTCATAGGCTGCTTGGATTGTTTTGTCGATAATTTTTTTATCCATACTTTCACAAATAAAACCAGTTTCAAATTGAGATGGGGCTAAATATATGCCTTTGCTAAGCATTTGTGCGTGGAATTTAGCAAATAATTTTGTATTTGATTTTAAGGCATCTTGATAGTTATAAACAGGATTTTCGCAAAAGAAAAAGCCAAACATAGAGCCAATATAATTTACCTCTAATGCAATATTACACTCATTTGCAGCTTCTTTAAAACCTTGCATGAGTCTTTTAGCTAATTTTTCTAATTTTTCATACAAACCTTCATAATTTCTTGCTTTTTTTAAACTAGCATAACCAGCTGCCATAGCAAGTGGGTTGCCACTTAATGTTCCTGCTTGATATACTCCTCCTAGTGGGCTTAGCAAATCCATGATTTCAGCTCTTGCGGCAAATGCAGCAGCTGGCATACCACCTCCTATAACCTTGCCAAAAGTGACTATGTCAGCTTTAATATGGTTAATTCCATATGAACCCAAATAAGAAGCCCTAAACCCACTCATTACTTCATCAAAAATTAAAAGAATTTGATTTTCATCGCAGATTTTTCTCAATTCTTGTAAGAATTCTATTTTTGCAGGAACTAATCCCATATTTCCTGCTATTGGCTCTATGATAATACAAGCTATATTATCATCATTGGCGATTAAATTTTTAACACTATCTATATCGTTGTAGATTGCAACTAAAGTATTTTTAGCCACATCTTGTAATACACCTAAAGAGCTTGGAGTATTAAAAGTAGCTGCACCACTTCCTGCACTAACTAACAAAGAATCAGAGTGCCCATGATAACAACCTTCAAATTTGATAATTTTATCTTTTTTACTAAAACCTCTTGCAAGACGAATAGCACTCATAGTAGCTTCTGTTCCACTGCTTACGAAACGAATCTTATCTAGATGTGGCCAATCTTTTAATATGAATTTAGCTAATTTTGTTTCTGCTAAAGTTGGTGCACCAAAGCTAGATCCATGTTCTAAAGCTTTTTTACAAGCTTTTTCAATATCTTCATCGCAGTGCCCAAAAAGCAAAGGACCCCAGCTTTGAACATAATCTATATAAACATTATTTTCTATATCGCTTATATATGCACCTTTACCACTTTGTATAAATAAAGGATTGCTTCCAACGCTTGCAAAAGCACGCACAGGTGAATCCACTCCACCTGCTATAAATTCACAAGCTTCTTCAAAGGCTTTTTTGTTATTTTTCATTATTTCTCCTTTTTGGTTGTTTTTAAATAATTATAAAGTGATTTAATTTCTTGTTCAGTTAAAGAATATGTTGGCATAATACTTTTTGATTCTTGAGGCTGGTTTAAGATATTCTTAAAACGCGTATAGTCTATATTTTTTATGTTTGGAACCACAAAAGGTATTTTTTCACCATTTTTAGTATAATAACCCAATATTTGTTTATTACCATCTCCATGGCATTTTGCACAACTAATACCTCTTGGATTTTGATAAAGGGATTCTTGATATTCTTTAGGGGATATAAAATCTGCAGCCCAAATACTATAAAATAGAAATAATAAAAAAAATATTATTTTCATTTAACACCTTTAACAAAAAAGAAGTTTTGTTATGATACAATTTTTTAAATTAAAAAAGCTATAAAATCTCAAGGAATAAAATGACACTTTTAAATGGTAAGCAGTTAAGTGATGAAATTAAGTTAGCTTTAAAAAGCGAAGTATTAGAGCTTAATAAAAACAGAATAGAACCTTGCTTGGCTGTGATTTTAGTGGGTGAAGATCCTGCTAGTGCAACCTATGTGGCTTCTAAAGCAAGAGCTTGTGAGCAATGTGGAATTAAATCTTTAGTTTATAAATTAGATAAAAATACCACACAAAATGAGCTGTTAGCTTTGATTAATACATTAAATCATGATGATAGCGTGGATGGAATCTTGGTTCAGCTTCCATTGCCAGTGCATATTAATAAAGATATAATCTTAGAAAGCATTAATTTTAATAAAGATGTTGATGGTTTTCATCCATTTAATGTGGGTAATTTAAATTTAAACCTCAAAGGAGGATTTATACCATGTACTCCTTTGGGAGTTTTAAGAATTTTGCAACATTATAATATACCATTAGAAGGTAAAGATGTTGTGGTAATAGGTGCTTCTAATATCGTGGGAAGGCCTATGGCTACACTTTTGTTAAATGCTAATGCAAGTGTAAGTGTATGCCATATATACACTAAAGATTTAAAAACTTATACGAAAAATGCAGATATTATTATAGTTGCAGCAGGTTGTGTAAATCTTTTAAAAGAAGATATGGTAAAAGATGGGGTAATTGTAGTAGATGTTGGCATAAACAGAGTAGATGGGAAAATAGTTGGTGATGTAGATTTTGAAAATGTAAGTAAAAAAGCTAGCTATATTACTCCTGTTCCTGGTGGAGTTGGCCCTATGACTATTGCAATGCTTTTGGAGAACACGATTAAATCAGCTAAAAATAGGATAAAAAAATGAATTTTTTGAAAAAAATTTATAAATTTACTCAATCTTGGACTGGAACATTAGTTGTAGTATTATTGATAATATTTTTCTTTATACAGGCTTTTACCATACCAAGTGGTTCTATGAAAAATACTTTATTGGTAGGGGATTTTTTATTTGTAAAAAAATTTTCTTATGGTATTCCAACTCCTCATATTCCATGGATAGAAATACCAATCTTACCTGATTTTAATAAAAATGGACATTTAATTAGCGCAAAAGGTCCAGAAAGAGGAGATATAGTAGTTTTTAGATACCCTCATGAACCAAAAATTCATTATGTAAAAAGATGTGTAGCAAAAGGCGGGGATGAGGTGATTTTTGCTAATAAAACTTTATATGTGCGTATGATTGAGGGTGATGAGTATATGAAAGATTATTATCCTAACAAAACAAAGATTATAGGCGGAAGACTTTTTGTTAAAGAGCCTTATTTGGAAAAAGGAATTCATTATGATTCTAGGGTAGATATAGATAGTGTAATATTTCGTTATTTAAATTTAAGACAATTTGCAATGCAACCAGAATCTTTTAAGGAGCTAGGGGATAATAATATTTATGGATTTAATGCATATTATTATAAGGTTCCTGAAAATGAATATTTTATGATGGGTGATAATCGTGATCATTCTAGCGATAGTAGATTTTGGGGTAGTGTAGATTATAAATATATAGTAGGACAGCCTTGGTTTATATATTTTTCATGGGATGAAAATAAAAAAGTAAGATGGGAAAGAATAGGGCGTTTAGTTGAAACAGTTGAAAAAGATGAACGCTTTATTCATCATAATGAAAGCGATATAGAGGCTTTAGAATAATTACCCAAAGAAACAAGTAGTTTGTTTTTTGTGTAGAAAATGTATAGTTTCTACACAATTTCTTAAAAATAATTTTTCTTATATTTATTCGTATATTTTTTTAAGCTCCAAGTTGTAACAATTAACAAAAATAAAAACAGCATATAAAAGGATAAAAAATGTTAAGTCAAAGATCTCAGAATTTAGGGGAATCCTTAACTTTGGTTATGACTGATATTGCTAAAAATTTAAAAGCAAATGGAGAAAAAGTTATTAGTTTTTCAGCAGGTGAGCCTGATTTTGATACTCCAGAAGTTATCAAAAAAGCAGCTATTGAAGCGATTGAAAAAGGTTGTGGTGCTTATACGCCAGTTATTGGTATAAAAGAAGTTGTTGAAGCAATACAATACAAATTTAAAAAAGATAACAATCTTGATTATAAGATAAGCGAAATCATTACCAATGTAGGAGCTAAGCATTCTTTATTCATGGCTATTGAATGCCTTGTTGAGGAGGGTGATGAGGTCATCATTCCTAGCCCTTATTGGGTAAGTTATCCTGAAATGGTAAAATTTGCAGGTGCTACTCCAGTATTTATAGAAGGTGAAGCAAAAAATGGTTTTAAAATAACTCCAGAACAATTAAAACAAGCAATTACTCCAAAAACAAAAGTTTTAATGTTTAACTCCCCATCAAATCCTACAGGAGCTATATACTCTAAAGAAGAAATAACTGCTTTAGCTAAGGTTTTAGAAGGAACAAAAATCATTGTTTTAAGTGATGAAATTTATGAAAAATTAGTTTATGATGGCGAATTTTGTGCTTTTGCACAAGTTAGTGAAGATGCTTTAAATAGAACGGTAAGTATTAATGGACTTAGCAAATGCGGGGCTATGCCAGGATGGCGTTTTGGTTATATGGCTAGCAAAATAAATGAATTTAACAATGCTGTAAAAAAACTTCAAGGGCAAAGTACATCTAATATTTGTTCTATTGTTCAATACGCAGCTTTACCAGCTTTACTTGGTAAAGCAGATGGCGATATTGAAATGATGAGACAAGCATTTTTAAAACGCAGAGAATTAGCATGTGAAATTTTAGCTAAAAGTGAAAAATTGAAATTAGAACAACTTCCGCAAGGAGCTTTTTATTTATTTATTTCTTGTAAAGAAGTTGATAATGATTCTATGAGATTTTGTAAAAGATTATTGCAAGAGCAAAAAGTAGCTTTAGTTCCTGGTGTTGGTTTTGGTATGGAAGGCTATTTTAGACTTTCTTATGCAACTAATGAAAAAGATATAATTGAAGGTTGTGAAAAAATTGTTGATTTTGTAAAAAATTATTAATTTCTCAAGCCTGTTAAAAGCAGGCTTTTCTTTCAAAAAACTTATAAGCAAGTCTTTGGTATGATTATATAAAAAATGTAGGAAAAATAATGGAATTTGAAGTTCAATATAAAAGTGCAAATGCCAGAGCTTGCCGTATAAAAACTACACATAGTGAAATTTTAACCCCTATTTTTATGCCTGTTGGAACTTTGGCTGCGATTAAAAGTTTAGATGCTATAGATATGAGTGAAATTTTAAATGCAAAAATTATTTTAGCAAATACTTATCATTTATATTTAAGGCCAGGTTCTAAGGTGATTAAACAAATGGGAGGTTTGCATGGTTTTAGTAAATTTGAAGGCTCTTTTTTAACAGATAGTGGAGGTTTTCAAGCTTTTTCATTAAGTAAAAATTCAAAACCTGATGAGTGTGGGATTAAATTTAAAAGTCACATTGATGGAAGTTTGCATTATTTTACCCCTCAAAATGTTTTAGATGCTCAATATGATTTTAATTCAGATATTATGATGATTTTAGATGATTTAGTAGCTTTACCAGCAAGCAAAGAAAGAATAGAGTTGTCTTTAAAACGCACTATAAAATGGGCAAAAGAAGCTATTGATTATCACAAAATAAAGCAAAATCAAGGTATTGGTATAGGGCAAAATATTTTTGGTATTATCCAAGGTGGGACTGATTTTGAAGCTAGAAAAATTTGCTCTGAGGCTCTTTGTGAAATGGAATTTGATGGTTTAGCTATAGGTGGTTTGAGCGTAGGAGAAGAAAACAAGGCTATGTATGATACGGTTGAAGCTATGATGCCATATGTGGATGAAAATCGTCCTAGGTATTTAATGGGGGTTGGGACTCCTGAGGATTTGGTTGAAAATGTCTCAAGAGGAGTGGATATGTTTGATTGCGTGATGCCAACAAGAAATGCAAGAAATGGAACTTTATTTACAAGTTTTGGTAAATTTAATATTAAAAAAGCAGAATTTATTACAGATCATACCCCAATAGATCCAAAGTGTTCATGTTATACATGTAGAAATTTTTCAAGAGCTTATTTAAATCATTTATTTAAAGCCAAGGAACTGACTTTTTTTAGGCTTGCAAGTTTGCATAATTTACATTATTATTTAAATTTAGTCAAGCAAATGAGAGAAGCAATTATAAAAAATGAATTTGAAAATTTTAAAAAAGAATTTTATAGGCAAAGAAGTTAGTTTAAAAAATGGTACGCCCAAGAGGATTCGAACCTCTGACCTTTTGAACCGCAATCAAATGCTCTATCCAGCTGAGCTATGGGCGCAAATTAAAGTAGGAATTCTATCAAAAAAATCTTAAAATTAGCAAAAATGCATATTTTATAGAATTTTTACATTTTTATGCTAATCTTCTTTAAATAATTTAGCTTAAGGCAAAATATATGATGATACATAAAATTTTAATAGCAAATAGAGGTGAAATAGCTGTAAGGGTAATACGCGCATGTAGAGACTTGCATATTAAAAGCGTAGCTGTTTATACTGAACCTGATTATGAGTGTTTACATGTAAAAGTTGCTGATGAGGCTTATAGAATAGGAACTGATGCAATAAGAGGATATTTAGATGCTAAAAGAATAGTAGAAATTGCTAAAGCTTGTGGGGCAGATGCTATACACCCTGGATATGGATTTTTGAGTGAAAATTATGAGTTTGCAAAAGAATGTGAAGAAGCAGGGATTATCTTTATAGGACCAAAATCTGATGTTATCCGTAAAATGGGAAATAAAAACATAGCAAGATATTTAATGAAAAAAAATGGAATTCCTGTGGTTCCAGGTACTGAAAAGCTTAATCATTGCACTTTAGAAGAAATAAAACTTCAGGCATTAAAAATAGGCTATCCTGTGATTTTAAAAGCTAGTGGCGGCGGTGGCGGTAGAGGTATACGCGTGGTGCACAAAGAGGAAGATTTGGAAAAATCTTTTGAAGCTTGCAAAAGAGAAGCACTTAGTTTTTTTAAAAACGATGAAGTTTTTATGGAAAAATATGTTATTAATCCAAGGCATATTGAATTTCAAATTTTAGCAGATAATTACGGAAATATTATACACCTTTGTGAAAGAGATTGCTCTATCCAAAGAAGACATCAAAAAATCATTGAAATAGCACCTTGTCCAAGTATTTCTGAAAAATTAAGAAAAACTATAGGAGTTACCGCTGTTGCTGCTGCAAAAGCTGTGGGTTATACTAATGTTGGAACGGTTGAATTTTTGCTTGATGATTATAATAGATTTTATTTTATGGAGATGAATACAAGAATTCAAGTAGAACATCCAATAACAGAAGAAATTACAGGAATTGATCTTATCACAAGACAAATTCGTATAGCAAATGGAGAAATTTTAGATTTGGAGCAAAGTGATATTAAGCCAAGAGGCTTTGCTATAGAAGCTAGAATTACAGCAGAAAATGTATGGAAAAATTTTATTCCAAGTCCTGGAAAAATTACAGAATATTTTCCAGCTTTAGGACCTTCTGTAAGAGTGGATAGCCATTTGTATAAAGATTATACAGTTCCTCCATATTATGATTCTTTACTTGCAAAATTAATTGTCAAAGGTTCAAGTTATGATAGTGCAGTAAATAGACTTGAAAGAGCTTTAAAAGAATTTGTAATTGATGACATTAGAACGACTGTGCCGTTTTTGATTGCAATTACTAAAATAAGAGAATTTAGAAGAGGGTATTTTGATACTTCATTTATAGAAACGCACATGGAAGAGCTTTTGGAAAAAACAGAAGATAGGCATCAAGAAAACAAAGAAGAAGTAATTGCTGCTATAGCTGCAGCATTGCAAAAAATCAAAGAAAGTAGAGAGTAATGAGTTTTTTAGATGAGTTAAAAGACATAAAAAAAGAGCTTCAAAAAGAGCAAGCTATAAATAAAAAAAATAAAATTAAATCAAGTAAGAGCGGAGTTAGTTTTAAAAATAGTAGGTTAGAATCTATACAAGATGAATTAACTATACAAAATGAAAGCAAGAAGCAAGAGCAAGAATTTGAAAATATTTTTTTAAAAGAAGAACGACTTGCAAATGAATTTATGGAATTTGTTAAAAATAGTGATATTAAAAAACTCAAATGAATATTATAGGTTTTTGTACTTTAGAGGAAGAATGTCCTTATCTTGAAAATAAATTTTGTAGAAATGAATATAACTATATATCTTTCATTACCAAATCTCAAAATCAAGAGTTAGTTTCTAGAGGTTGGAGGCGTTTTGGTTCGTATTTTTCAAGACCAGTGTGTAATGATTGTAATGAATGTCAAAATTTAAGAATTTTAGTTGAAAATTTCCGTTTTAGTAAAAGTTATCGTAGGGTTTTAAAAAAAAATACTGCAACTAAGATTATTCTACAAAAACCATCTTTAAGTGATGAGCATTTATTGCTTTATGAAAAATATCATTATCATCAAAAAAACAAAAGAAATTGGAAAATATATGATTTAAATTTTAGAAAATATTATAATCTTTATATAGATAATGCTAGAAATTTTGGCTATGAGCTAGATTTTTATATTGATAATAAATTAGTTTGTGTTGATTTGATTGATATTTTAGAAGATGGAATTTCTAGTATTTATTGTTTTTATGATCCAGATTTTTCTCACTTGAGTCTTGGAAAGTATTCTCTTTTAACTGAAATTAAACTTGCTCAAATTAAAAAATTAAAATATATATATTTAGGATATTTTGTAAAAGGGTGTCAATCTTTATCTTATAAAGCCGATTATAGTCCAAATGAAATTTTAAAATACACTAGTGCTTTAAATGAAGAAGCATTTTTGTGGAGTTAGTTTTATAGAGAGGATTTTATGCAGGTAGTTCAAACTTTAGAATCAGTTAGTGTTAATACAGATGATTTTTTAATGTTTAAATATTTTCAAGATCTTATCCGTAAAAATTTTTCAAAAGTTATAGGAAATAAAAACAAAACCTTATCTTTTTTTGTTGAAAATGAAATTCCTCAAAGAAGGTATTTTTTAAAACTTGTTAATCATAAATATAAAAAAGATACGGGAAATCAAATTGATAATCTTGCATTTGCTCACTATAAAACATTTAAGCTTAATTTAGCACAAGCTAATACTTTAAAACCGGTTATTTTTGCTAAAATAGGTTTTGCACAAAGAAATATTTTAATTACATTAAGCTCTAACGAAAAACTTTTTGCTGTTTATTTAGAGCAGTATTTTAAAGATCATAAGAGCTCTTATGATGAAAAAAATTGTATTTTTTCTGTAGAATATAAAGACGATAATACTCTAAATTTATTAGAAATACTAGCTAGTGTTAATGAGCATTTAAAGTATTGTATAGACTTTACCATTAATGAAAGTCAGCTTTTAGAATTTAGAAATAAAATGAAAAACAAAGCTAGTACTAATTGGAAATTTAATGCTCTTGCTAAGCTTTTTGAAAATTATTTTCAAACTTTAGGATGTAATAGCAACGATGAATTTGCTACTATTAGACAAAATTATTTAAATTTAGTAAAGATTTATCATCCTGATCGCCACCAAGGTAAAAGCAAAATTGAACAAGCTTATTGTCGTGAAGAATTTGAAAAAATTCAACTTGCATATGAAAGCTTGAAATCTTTATATAAAAATAATACTTGATATTTTAAGTGCATAGCAAGATAAATTGATAATCTAAATACACAAAATAACATCATTTTAAGTTGTAATTTATTAAAATTAATCTTTTATATATATTTTTGGGAAAAAAATGGTTGCTGATAGAAGATTATTTTTTTTAAGTTGTATTTTAATCACTATAGGAATACTTTTTTCGTATTCTTTAAGTGCCTTTACGGTGTTATATTTAGAATATAACGAATTTCATTTTTTTATTAGGCAGCTTTTTTTTGGAATTAGTGGTATAGCTATTATTTATTTTATTTCAAGATTAAACCCTGATACTAAAATGGCTCATTATTTGATGATAAGCATTTTGGTGATATCATTTTTGTTTATTATTATATTACCTTTTTTGCCTACTTTTTTAGCAACAGCAGCAGGTGGAGCTAAAAGATGGATTAGATTAGGCCCTTTATCTATCTCTCCGGTTGAATTTTTTAAAATAGGCTTGATTTACTTTCTTGCATGGTCTTATACTAGAAGAATTGATGATAGTAAAAAAGCTATTAAACATGAAATTTTAATTTTAATTCCTTATTTTATATTAGCGGCGTTTGTTATAGGTTATATTTATATGACACAAAATGATTTAGGGCAAAGCGTTATATCATTTTTTTTAGTTTTTGCTTTGGCATTTTTTGCAGGAGCTAGTAAAAGACTTTTTGCTTTTGGTATAGTTATAGTAGGTATGATAGGTGTTTTAGTGATTTTAAGCAATCAAAGAAGAATTCAGCGTATTTCTGCTTGGTGGGGAAATATTCAAGATGCATTTTTGCCTTTATTTCCTGAGTGGATTGCAAATTCTTTAAGAGTGAGTCATAATTCTGAGCCATATCAAATTTCGCATAGTTTAAATGCTATAGCTCATGGTGGATTTTTTGGAGAAGGTTTAGGTCTTGGAACATTTAAGTTGGGATTTTTAAGTGAGGTTCATACGGATTTTGTTTTATCAGGTATTACCGAAGAAATTGGTTTATTGGGCTTGGGTGTTATTTGTATAATTTATCTTATGGTAATACTTAGAATTTTTAGGATTGCTGGGCGTTGTGAAAATAAAGTTCATTTTTTATTTTGCTCGGGTGTTGCATTGTTATTATTATTCTCATTTTTTATGAATGCTTTTGGTATTATATCTTTAACTCCACTTAAAGGTGTTGCTGTTCCGCTTCTAAGTTATGGTGGTAGTTCTATGTGGTCAATTTGTCTTGGTATTGGTTATGTTTTAATGATTAGCAAAAAGGTAAAAATATAAATAGACTAATCAAAATATATAAATTTTAACTTAAATAAAAATAATTTTACAACAACTCTTTACAAAAAACTTTTTTTTGCTATAATTTTGCCTACATTAAAAATTTAAGGAGGCAATATGAAAAAATACAGGCGTTTAGGCATATTATAATTTTTTATTTATATTTTTAAATTACTATTGAAAAAGGATTAAAATGAAAAAAATTTTATATGTTGTTTTAGCGTTATTTGGTATATTAGCTTTAGGTGCTTGCTCAAGTGATAAAAATCAAGCAAATAATGTTTCTAATGAAAAAGTTTATAAAGTAGGTATAGCTGCAAATTATCCTCCTTTTGATTTTATTAAAGATACAAAAATTACTGGTTTTGATGTGGATTTACTTGAAGAAATCGCAAAAAGAGAAAATTTAAAGCTTGAATGGGTAAATATGAGTTTTGATGGATTAATCCCTGCTTTAAAAGCTGGAAAAATAGACATGATAGCTTCGGCAATGAGTTCAACTCCACAAAGATTAACAAGTATGGATTTTAGTAATACTTATTTTAATACCAAAAATTTATATTTAAAACTAAAAACAGATACTAGCGTTAGTAACAAGCAAAGTTTAGAAGGTAAAAAAATAGGTGTTCAACTTGGAACCATACAAGAAAGTGCTGCTAAAGAAATTCCAAATGCACAAGTTGTTGCAAGTGAAGAAATGTTAGGTGCAATTTTAGCTTTAAAAGCTGGAAAAGTAGATGCGGTATTAACAGATAAAGATATTGGTAAAGGTTATTTAAAAACCAATGAAGATCTAGAAGCATTTTTAGAAGAAAATGATGGAAGTTCAGGATTTTGTATAGCTTTTGATAAAGGAAAGCAAAGTGAGCTTGTTCAAAAAATCAATGCAGGTTTGGAAAAAGTTAAAGCTGATGGAACTTACCAAAAAATCGTAGAAAAATACGATTTACAATAATCAATTCAAAGCCTTGATACTTTCTTTCAAGGCTTTAATAAAATAATCAATATCTTCTTTTGTGTGTATATAGTGAAATCCAACTCTTAACCACCCAGGTTTAAAAAATAATTCTTGGTTATCTTTTAAATTAAGCAAATCATGCCCATAAGGACCAGCACAAGCACAACCTGCTCTTGTTTCTATTTTAAATTTTTTGCTTAGTATATAGGCTAAATCAAAAGGCGAAATCCCTTCTATGTTTAAAGCAAAGATGGGAAGTCTGTGTGTGATATTTTTTGCGTATAAATGCATTTTGGAAAAATTTTGACATTTTTGAAAAAAATATTCGCAAAGTTCTTGTTCTTTTTTTGCAATATTTTCAAGTCCGATTGCATTGCGAACTTTAAAAGCTAAGCTTGCTCTAATAAGCTGAATAATTCCAGGTGTTCCACCTTCTTCTAAATTTTCTATTTCACACACATATTGTTGCGAAGTTCTTGAAACATAACCAACGGTTCCACCTGCTGCAAAACTAGGGATATTTCCGCATAAATCCTTTTTAATTGCAAGTAAACCACAGGATCCAACCCCTCCAAGAAGCTTATGAGAACTAATAAACACAGCATCGTAAAATTTAGAATCCAAATTCGCATAAGGTGCTAAAGTGGATACATCAAAAGCAACAATTCCTTTGTATTGTTTAATTAAAGTATAAATTCTTTTATAATCACTTAAAATTCCAGTTACATTTGAAGCAGCATTGAAGCTAGCTATGATTTGTCTATGTTGTGATTGGTGTAGTATTTTTTGCAAAAATATAAAATCTATTTCACCATTTTTATCTAGAGGAATTCGCACGCACTCGCATAAAGCCTCTCTAAAAGAAAGCTCATTAGAGTGGTGCTCATAAGGACCTACTATAACCAAAGGTAAAGATTTTTTATCAATGTTTTGAAAATATTTTTGTTTAATCAATGGTGGTATATATAAACCCAGTAATTCTTGAAATTTTTTTATAGCAGCAGATGATCCATTACCGCATGATATTAAGGCAAAGGTTTCATCAAGTTCAAGATATTTTTTTAAGTCATATCTTGCATTTTCATAGTATTGTTGAGTTATAAAAGAATTCAAAGAGCTATCAGAATGGGTGTTAGCATAGGTTGTTAAAATTTTTTTTATTTTTTTTTCTATACTTTTTAATGCTAAAGCACTAGCTGTAAAATCAAAATAATGTATACCTTTTTTTAAAATAATATCGTTTTTTAAATCTTTTATTTCCAATAAAAATCCTCAAAAATTTGTTAAAATTATAACATACAATAGATTTAAAATTAAGGATATAGTTATAAATTTTAGTGATTTTTCAAAACTATATAATGATTTTGATATAAAAGAACTATTTGATTTTTATAGTGTTTTTGATGAATTTATTTTTGATAATAAGAAAAATTTATATGAAAATATTTTAGATATTTTTATAAAAAATGCTCAAAATATTTTATTGAAACTAAATTTAGATGAAAATTCTTTAAAAGCTTTGTGCATTTTAAGTAAAAACGACAGAAAACGATATTCTATAAATAAATTTATTCCACATTTTCAAGCTCTTGGTATCATAAATAAACTTTTAGAAAAAAATATTTTAATTTTAGAAAAAAGCCAAGAAAAGCCTATCATTAAAAATAAAAGGCAAAAAATAAAAAAAGAATTAAGATCTTATATTGTTCAAGATAAGCTAATTTTTAAAAATCAAGGTTTAAGATTTTTCTTTTATTTTGTATATCCAAATTTAAATTTAGTTGATGAAAAAAAATACGATAAATTATTAGAACTAATCAAAAATAATTTAGAAAATTATCAAAGTCTTATATTTGAATTTTTAGCAAAAGATTTTTTAGCAAAAAAATTAAAAGTAGAACAGGTATTTAGTTTTTGGAATTATTATTGTGAAATAGATCTTTATTATCATGAAAATGGTTTTTGTGTTTTGGGTGAAGCAAAATTTAAAGAAAGGAAAATTTGTAAAAATATTTTAAATATTTTAAAAAACAAAGCAAAACAACTTCAAATTCAACCTAATTTATTTGTTCTTTTTTCAAAAAGTGGTTTTAGTAAAGAACTTGTTTTAAATAAGGAGCGTAATTTGCTTTTGTATACTTTGGATGATTTTAAATTTTTACTTAAGGAATAAAACTATGGATGAGAATATATTAAAAAGCTTAGATTCTAGTGAAAAAGAAAATTTACAACAAGGACTTAAAGCTTTAATAGAACAAACTTATGTAATTGAAAACGAATACAAACAGCTAAATGAAAACTACACAGCTTTAAGACAAATGGTGAGTGAAATTATTGAAGTTTTACCTATGGCACTATGGATTTTAGATGCAAAAAAAAATATTATTTTACAAAATAATCTTGCAACGCAAAAACCAGAACTTTTAGAAAGTATTAATCTTGAAAAAACGCATTATGAGCTTGAATTTGATCATAAATTTTATCTAATAAAAATAACCTCTCACACTGATAAACTCATAGTGAATGCAACAGATATTAGCGATGAAAAAAGAAATGAAAGATTAGCTAGCATGGGGACAATTGCAGCACATTTAGCTCATGAAATACGAAATCCAATCGGCTCCATTTCGCTTTTAAGTTCAACTTTATTTGAAAGAAGTGAGCTAAAAAATAAGCATATAGTTTTAGAAATTCAAAAAGCAATTTCTAGAGTTGAACGCATTGTTAATTCTACTTTGCTTTTTACAAAAGGAGTGCATGTTAATTTTAACGAATTTAATTTAAAGGAATTGCAAGATGAATGCGAACAGGCTGTTAGTGCTTATAATTATCTAGCAAATATTGATTTTAAATTTGAGTTTTTAGATATCAAAATAAACGCTGATAAATCTTTACTTGCTTTAGTTTTGCAGAATTTAATTTACAACGCTATAGATGCTATTGAAGAAAGTGAAAATGATGGTTATATAAAGGTTCAATGCGAGCAAAATGAAGATAAAATTTTTATTAAAGTCTATGATAGCGGAGTGGCTATAAAAGATAAAAAAATGGTTTTTGAAGCTTTTAAGACTACAAAATTAAAAGGAAATGGTTTAGGACTTTCTTTATCAAAACAAATTATTGATGCACATAATGGAATTTTAGGTTTTGATGAAAATCCAAAATGTTTTTTTATAGAGTTAAAAATTTAAGCTCTATAAAATAAAATTTTACTTAGAATAATAAAACCATTTTGTCCTCATAGCTCAGCTGGATAGAGCGCAGAATTCCTAATTCTGAGGCCGCAAGTTCAAACCTTGCTGGGGACACCATTTAAAGGTTTTTTAATGTTTCATATAGTTTTAGTTGAGCCTCGCATACCACAAAATACAGGAAGTATAGGTAGAATGTGTTTTAACGCAGGATTTACTTTGCATATTATAAATCCACTTTTTAGTATAGATGAAAAAGCGGTTAAAAGAGCAGGGCTTGATTATTGGAAAAAATTAAATCCTTTGCTTTGGGATAGCTTAGATGATTTTTTGCTTAAAAATGAGAAATTTAAAGATAGATTTTTTTTCGCAACAACAAAAACTAAGCGAACATATTTTGATGTAAGCTATAAACAAGGTGATTTTTTATTTTTTGGAAGTGAAAGTTTTGGTTTGCCACTGGAACTTATGCAACAAAAATGGGAAAATGCTATTACTATACCTATGAAAGATTGTGGTAGAAGTTTAAATTTAGCTACTAGTGTGGGTATTATAAGTTATGAAGCATTAAGACAAAATTTTGCTTCTTTCAAAGCTTAATGATTTAATACTTGATTTAAAAATTCTTTCAATCTTTCATTATTTGGTTTTTCAAAGGCTATTTTAGGGCATTCATCTACTGCTATAACACCTTTATCCATGAAAAAAATTCTATTGGCTACATTTCTTGCAAAGCCCATTTCATGTGTGACTACAAGCATAGTTAAACCTTCTTTAGCTACTTCTTTCATAATGCTTAAAACCTCACCTATCATTTCTGGATCTAAAGCTGAGGTTGGTTCATCAAATAAAATTATATCAGGATTCATCATTAAAGATCTTGCTATAGCAATGCGTTGTTTTTGTCCGCCTGATAATTTATGAGGAAAATATTCTTCTTTATCGCTTAAACCTACTTTTTTTAATAATTCTCTTGCTTTTTTTATAGCCTCATCTTTATTCATTATTTTAGTTTGTATAGGAGCTAAACATAAGTTTTCTAAAACATTTTTATTATTAAAAAGATTAAAATGCTGAAAAACCATACTTACTTTTTGGCGAATTTGATTAATATTTGTTTTTGGATCTAATATATTTATATTGTTAATATATATACTTCCACTATCTGGAGTTTCAAGCTTGTTTATACAGCGTAAAAAGGTGCTTTTACCACCCCCGCTAGGACCAATAATTGCTATAATATCACCCTTGTGAATTTTTACGCTAATATTTTTTAATACCTCTAAATCACCATATTTTTTAATTAAATTTTCGATTTTAATCATGCTTATTTAATCTCTTTTCTATAATTCTTGCAAAAAGGGTTAAAATCTTAACACTTACATAATACACAAGTCCTGTAAAAATGATAGGTTTAGGGTTGTAATAAACAGCTTGTAAGCTTTTACTTTGCATGGTAATATCCATAACGCTAATATAACCCACAATGGAAGTCTCTTTAAATAAAGAAATAAATTCATTCATCAATGAAGGTAAAATATTTTTAACAGCTTGTGGAAAAATAATCATTCTCATAGATATTGAGTAGCTAAGTCCCATCGCTCTAGCTGCTTCCATTTGCCCTTTATCAACACTTTGAATTCCACTTCTTACAATTTCAGCTACATAAGCTGAGCTATTAAGTCCAAGTGCTATGATAGCAACATAAAAATTATCACTCCAAGTAGCAAAAATTACTACAGAAAATATTAAAAGTTGTAAAAGTAAAGGTGTTCCGCGTATGATATCAATGTATTCATCTATAATAAAATTTAAACTTTGAATTTCCAAAAATCTTAAAAATGCTAAAAAAAACCCAAGTACAATACCTATTAAAATACCACCTATAGTTAGCCCTAAAGTTGTAAAATAACTATTAACATAAGCTTTTGCTTCTATAGTGTAAGCATATTCTCCTGTGGCCAAACCATTTTGATCTTTTATTTGTAAAATTTCAATAGGAAAAGAAAAATAAGCCCAAAAAATAATAATACTAAAAAATACAAAAAGTTTAATTGTATTTTGTTTCAATTTCTCACCTTATAAAAAATTAAAACAAAAGTTTATAAAAATAAAGTTTTCTTTTTACTTAAAGCTTAAAATTTAGTTTGTGTGTTTGTAATTTTCAAGTAAAAAATACTAAAGCTGTAAAAAATAAAATAAAATTAATATAAAATTATAATTTTTTATGACAAATTCATTTTTTTATGCTAAATTTATGATTTATAAATATTTTAAAAAGGAGAAAATATGGACTTAATGCTCCAATTTGTTGATTTTGTAAATAATCAATACTACTCCATTTTGGTAGTTTTGCTTATTGTAACAGGATTTTTTTATAGTTATTTAACTGGTTTTGTGCAATTTAGAATGCTTCCATATGTATTTGACATCTTAACAGAAAAACAAGAAAAGCATGAAAAGCATCATATCACTCCTTTTCAAGCTTTGATGATTTCAACAGCTTCAAGAGTTGGTATAGGAAATATCGCAGGTATTGCAGTTGCTGTTGTATTAGGTGGCCCTGGAGCTTTGTTTTGGATGTGGGCTATGGCTTTTTTTGGAGGAGCTTCAGCTTTTGCAGAAAGCACTTTAGCACAAGTTTATAAAAGTCGTGATGGAAAAAGCTTTAAAGGTGGTCCTGCTTATTACATTAGTAAAGCTTTAAATTTAAAATGGTTGGGTGCTATTTTTGCTGTGATTTTAATCATTACTTATGCTTATGGTTTTAATGGACTTCAAAGTCAAACCATGACTTCAGCATTTGAATTTTACTATAAAGGTATGGTTGATGCTAGCGAAGTAAGCTTTTCTCAAAGTTGGTGGCCTATTGTAATTGGAGCTATTTTAGCTATATTTGCTGCATATATGTTTTTTGGTGATCATACAAAAATCGGCAAGGTGAGTTCAGTGATTGTTCCTATTATGGCTATGATTTATGTTGGTTTGTCTATCATTGCTATGTTTATGAATTTTGAAAAAATTCCAGATGTTTTTTCTATGATTTTTAAAAGTGCTTTTGATTTTGAAGCTATTTTTGGTGGATTTGCAGGTTCTGCTTTGGTTATAGGTATAAAAAGAGGGTTATTTTCTAATGAAGCAGGTATGGGTTCAGCTCCAAATGCAGCAGCTTCAGCTCTTACAACTCACCCTGCAAAACAAGGTGTAATTCAAGCTTTTTCTGTGTTAATTGATGTAATCATTTGTACAAGTTCAGGATTTTTAGTGTTGTTTTCGCTTGCTTATGCAAATAATATAGGAGTAGATGGTAAGCCTATTTTAACAGCTTTACCTTTAGTGCAAGAATCCATGAAAGAATACTATGGAAATTTAGGGGTGCATTTTACTACTATAAGTATAGTTTTGTTTGCAGTTACTTCTTTGATTGGAAATTATTATTATGCACAAGCAAATATTAAATACCTTACTCAAAATCCAGTTATCATTAATCTTTTCAAAGCAAGTGCAGTGCTTATGATTTTTATTGGTGCAAATATGGATTTAAAATTTGCTTGGGATTTAGCCGATACCACTATGGCTTTTATGGCTACGATTAATATTATTTCTATTTTATTGCTTGGTGGTATAGTTAAAAAGGTATTAAAAGATTTTAGTGAGCAAAAAAGACAAGGAAGAGATCCTGTTTTTAGTGCTTCAAAACTTGGCATTAAAAACGCAGAGTGTTGGGATTGATGATAGATTATATTATTATTACTTTATTTGTGTGTTTTATGATTTTTCTTGTATTTGGTTTTAATCGCCAAATGCAAGAAAAAGCCAAACAAAGAGAAGAAAAGCAAAAAACAAAGAAAGATTTTAAAAAAAATAGGTAAAATACACTAAAAATTTTTAAAAAAGAGTGTAAAATGAAATTGTTGATAGAAATAGGCACAGAAGAGCTTCCTGCCATCCCTTTATTAAAAGAACTTCCAAATATTAGTAAAAAATGGGAAAAGATTTTACAAGAGTATCATTTAGAATCTGAATTTAAATTTTTCTATACTCCTAGAAGATTAGTTTTCATCCATGAAAATTTCAAAGAAAAACAAGATGATTCTTTTGTAGAATTTATAGGAGCACCTAAAGCTATAGCTTATAAAGAAGGTAAACTTACTCAAGCAGGTGTAAGTTTTTTAGAAAAAAATAATCTGAAAGAAGAAGAAATAGAATTTAAAGAAATAAAAGGAAAAGAAGTATTATTTTGCCAAAAACAAGTTCAAGGCTTAAAAAGCGAAGAAGTTTTGCCTAAAATGATAGAAACTTTCTTAAAAAGTTTAAATTTTGGAAAAACAATGAGATGGGGCGATGGAAGCTTTGAATTTATTAGAGCCATTCGTTCATTATCTTGTGTTTTAGGTGAAAAATTAGTTGAATTTCAAAGTTATGGAGTTAAAAGTTCCAAAAGCACTTTTGTTCATAGAAGTGTTAGTTATGATTTAGTAGCTTTTGAAAATATTGATGAATATTTTGAAATTTTAGAGCGAAATTATATTATTTTAGATCAAGATTTAAGAAAACAAATTATTACAACTCAGCTAAAAAACCTTGAAAAAGAAAACGATATTGTTATAGCTGAAGATGAGGAATTATTAGCTGAGGTTGTAGCTATTACTGAATATCCAAAGGCTTTGTTGGGGCATTTTGAAAAAGAGTATTTAGAAATTCCAAGTGAAGTTATCATTACTTCCATGAGAGAAAATCAAAGATATTTTGCGGTTTTTAAAAATAACACTTTAAGCAATCACTTCATTGTAGTTTCTAATGCAGTTTGTAAAGATTATTTTAAAATTATCAATGGAAATGAGAGGGTTTTAAGAGCAAGATTAAGCGATGCGATGTTTTTTTGGAAAAATGATCTTGCACACGGCTTAAGTAATGAAAAATTAGCTCAAATGGCTTATCTTGAAGGACTTGGAACACTAGAAGATAAAGTTAAAAGAGAGCAAAAAATTGCCCTTAAGCTTTGTGAGTTTTTAGCCAATACAAAAAAAGAAGAAATTTTAAAAGCCATTGAATATTCTAAAGCAGATCTTAGCTCTCAAATGGTTTATGAATTTACTAATTTACAAGGTATTATGGGTTCATATTATGCAAAAGCTATGGGAATGAGTGATGATATAGCTTTGGCTATTAAAGAGCAGTATCTTCCAAATGGAGATAATTGTGCTATGCCTAGTAATGAATTTAGTGCTATAGTTGCTTTAGCAAATAAATTTGAAACACTCATGGGGCTTTTTTCTATTGGAAAAATTCCAAGCGGAACAAAAGACCCTTATGCTTTAAGAAGAGCAGCTAATGGAGTGTTAAAAATAATCTTAGCTTTGCATAAAAATTTTGATATTAAATGTTTTTTAAAAACGATAAGTAGCGAATATAAAAATTTTGATACCAACCTTTTACTTGACTTTATTTTAGAGCGTTTATACACTTTCTATGCAGTCAATGCTTCTTTTATCAAAGCAGTGTTAAGCTCTAAAAATTATGATATTATTTATATAGATTCTTGCATTAAAGCTTTAATACAAAATGCCAGCAAAAAAGAATTTAGTCAAAATTTTGCTACATTTAAGCGATTAGCAAATATAGTTATTATTAATGATATTAAAGTTGATGAAAATTTATTCAACACTCAAGAGGAAAAGAATTTATATCAAGCTTTTAAAGATTGTAAAGAAAATTCAAACAACACTCAAGAACTTTTGGAAAATCTTTTTGCATTAAAACCTCAAATAGATGATTTTTTTGATAAAGTAATGATAAATGATAAAGATGAAAAAATCAAAAACAATCGCCAAGCTTTAGTTTGCGAAATATACAAAGAGTTTTTAAAAATTGCAGATATTAAAGAAATTAGCCTATGAAAAAAGTTATATTTTTTATATGTTTTTTATTTTTAACTTTAAATTCTAAAGAAATAGAACTCATTAAAGGGCAGGTTCAGTTTTTAGAATTTGATAAAAATAATTTTTTTCAAGCTAGTTCTAATTCTAAAAATCTACCATTTTTTATTTACAAAAATAAAGTAATCATAAGCATAGCTATGCCTTATAAAGAACCTAAAAACAGAACAATTTTTATAAATTTTAAAGACAAAACCAAAGAAGAGATTTTTATTAAATTTAAAGAAGGAAATTACACAAAAGAGTCTTTAAAAGTAAGTTCTTCCAAAGTAAATCCACCAAAAAATGTCTTAGAACGCATAAAAACAGAATACAAAGAAGCATTGAGTGTTTATAATAGCTACACTAATAATGCGTTATTTAATGGAAAATTCATTTATCCTTTAGAGTCTAAAATCACTAGTGAATTTGGTAAGGCAAGATTGTTTAATGGAAGTTTAAAAAGCTACCATAGTGGAACTGATTTTAGAGCAGCTAGTGGAACTAAAATCAAAGCCAGCAATGATGGTATAGTAAAAATTGCTTCAAATCGCTACTATGCAGGAAATTCAGTAGTGATTGATCATGGGTATGGAATTTATTCTCAATATTATCATTTATCAAAACTTTATGTAAAAGTTGGGCAAAAAGTCAAAAAAGGTGAAGTGATAGGTTTAAGTGGAGCAAGCGGAAGAGTTACAGGGCCACATTTGCATTTTGGAATTTTAGTAAATGGTGTTCAGGTAAATCCACTTGATTTTATTAATAAATTCAATGCTTTATAATGATTATTTTTAGTGAGTTTTTTCAAAACTGGATTGATAAATACTACTCACAAGCAGTAAGTGTTGGAAAAAATGGAGATTTTTACACTGCAATAAGCGTTGGAAATCTTTTTGGAGTATTGCTTGCTAATCATTTTTTAAAACTTATAGACAATAAAAAACTAGCTTTACCCATAGATGTTGTTGAAATAGGAGCTAATGAAGGTTATTTAATGCTTGATTTTATACAAGCTTTGCATACGCTTAGGCCAAGTATTTTAAAACATATACAATGCCATATTATAGAACCTCATGAAAAATTAAGAAATTTACAAAAAGCATTATTTAAACAATACGATTTAGATATTAAAATTCATGATTCTTTAAAAAAATATCATTCTAATAACGCATTTTTTTATGCTAATGAGTTGTTTGATTGTTTTGCCTGCGAGCTTATAAAAGACGATACAATGGCTTATGTTGATGAAAATTTAAAGATTGTTTTTAAACCAGCAAATCAAAATATCATCAATCAATGTAAAAAATACAATATTTATAATTCTGAATTTTGTATAGCTTATGAACCTTTTTTGTTTGATTTAAAAAATTCTTGTAAAAATATCGTATTTGCTTGTTTTGATTATGCAAAAACACAAGAAAAACCTAGTATTAGGATGTATAAAAATCACCAAGTTTTTAATTTACTTGAAGAAAATTTAAGTGATTTTTTTGCTATGAGTGATATTACTTATAATGTAAATTTTAATCACCTTATACAGGTTTTAAAAGAAGAAAGTTTTGAAATTTTAGAATTTAAAAATCAAAACCAAGCTTTGATTGATTTTGGTTTAGAAGAAATTCTCAATCATGCCAAAAAAACTTACCCACAAACTTATAAAAATTTTATCAACCAAAGTAAAAATTTAATGTTTAACTTTGGTGATAAATTTAAATTTTTAGAATTTAAGCTTTAAAATCACTACTTGTAATATCTAAGCCAAATCCTTTCAAACCTATGAATTCTTTATCTGTGTTTTGGCTTAAAAGTTTGATTTTTGAAATTTTTAAATATCTTAGTATTTGAGCGCCTATGCCATAATTTTTAAATTGAGTGTTTTCTTGTTTTTCATTTTTCATAAAAACTATCACACCGCCGTTTTTATTTAAAAATTCAATCTGTTTTAGTAGCTCATTAAATTTATCAGAAGTTAAAAGCTCAAAATCACTTCCACTAAGATAAAATTTCACATTTTGACTTTCTTTCATAGCACCAAAATAAAATGCTATATGCTCGCTATTGTTGTGATCTTGAAAAATCATTTTTTTAGCACTAAAGCCAGCTAAAGAACTATGCTCTTCTTTTACAAGTTTAATTAAGCTTTCATTTTTTAAGCGATATTCTATTAAATCAGAAATGGTAATCATATTTATATTGTGTTTTTGGCAAAATTCTATTAAATCACTTCTTCTTGCCATGTCGCCATTGTCTTTTACTATTTCACATATCACGCATGCTTCTTTTAAACCAGCCAAACGGCACAAATCCACAGTTCCTTCTGTATGCCCTGTCCTTTCTAACACCCCACCTTTTTTAGCAATAAGCGGATTTATATGCCCAGGACGCACAAAATCATCTGCTGTAGCTTCATCTTGTGCAAAAATTTGAATCGTCATGTTTCTTTCATATGCACTAACTCCTGTAGTAGCTTTTTTGGCATCAACTGTTATAGTGAAAGCTGTTTCGTGATTAGAGGTATTTTTAGGAACCATTAAAGCAAGATCAAATTTTTTAGCCAAAATTTCACTAAGTGCTACACATACTACACCTTTTGCGTGTGTAATGGTAAAATTGATTTTTTCTTGAGAACTAAATTGTGCAGGAAAAATCAAATCTCCTTCATTTTCTCTATCTTCAGCATCTACCATTACTAGCATTTTTCCTTCTTTTATTTCTTTTATTGCTTGTTCTATACTGATAAAACCCATAAATAATAATCCTTTTTAGTATTTTTAAAATATTATATAAAATTTTCTTGACAATAATATTAAAATAATATATAATATCGTTTCTTTTTTGCATTGGGGTATCGCCAAGCGGTAAGGCAACAGGTTTTGGTCCTGTCATTCAGGGGTTCGAATCCCTTTACCCCATCCACATTATATGATGCCGCGAAGTAGAGCAGTGGTTAGCTCGTCGGGCTCATAACCCGAAGGTCGGGAGTTCAAATCTCCCCTTCGCAACCATATCCCTATTATTTTTTTGCTTTTTGTGATTTTTAATACATTTTTAATTTTTAGTTATTTTTTTAAATTAAATTCCATTAACTTAAGTATTTTTTTATAAATATAATATTAACATACATAAATTTTTTCATACAAAGGATTTATTATGGTAGTATTTTCTCCACGGGGGGGGGGATCGAATAATTTTGATTTAACTCCTTCTAAAAAACTAACTAATCACATCTTACTTTCAAGTATAGTTGCTTCATTGCTTTTCTCACCTTTAGCAGCAATTAGTCCTAATGCCTTACCAAGTGGTGGTAAATTTACTCATGGCACAAGTGGTAGTATAAATATAAATGGTAATAATATGCATATTACTGGAACTACTTCAAATAAAAATCATATTATCCAATGGGGTGGTGGTTTTAATATAGGCAAAGACGCACAAGTAAATTTTACTACGAATAAACATAATTATCTAAACATAGCTCATGGAACAAATAAATCTACCATAGCAGGTATATTAAACGCAAAAGATAATAATGTATTTTTAATCAATCCTAATGGAGTAATCATTACTAAAACAGGTAATATCAATGCTAATCGCTTTGTAGCTTCTACTTCATCGATGAGTAATGAGGATATGAATAAATTTGCAAAGCTAAATGAAAATCAAGCTGGAAATTTCTCTCCTGTATTTAAACCACAAAAAGCAGGTAGCGTAGTAAATATGGGTAATATCAATGCAAACGATGTATTGCTTATAGGACATAAGGTAGATATACAAGGTGGTAAATTAGGCAATACTAGTTCCAAAACACACTTAGTAGGCAATTATGTATATATAGACGCAGATAGTGTTAAATTAAATTCTAATAACATCAATGTAACAGCTATAAAAGATGGCTATATACAAAGACAAATGATAAATTTTGCAAAAGATAATTATAAATTTGGTAATAATGTGAATATAAATAATACAAATTATACAGAAACTGATGGTGAAACACATCATGGAAGTTCTAATTTCAAAAAAGCTCTAACCATAGGCAATATGGGTAATGAAAAAGCTAATGCTATAGAATGGTGGCATTTTGCTAAAGGTTGGAATGAAAATTTAAATGAAACTAGAAGTATAGATGAATTTAGGTTAGTGGGTAATATCGATTTTGATAATAAACCAATGGATCCGGTAGCATATGATTATAAAAATGCTTTTAATAAAACTTTTGATGGAAATGGTTATACATTGAGTAATTTACTAATTAATACTAATAAGGATTATGGAATTGGTTTGTTTGGAGTTGTAAGAAAAGCTAATATAGGAAATTTAAATATAAATACAATAAATTTTGATTATACAAATGGAATTCCTAGTCATATAGGAACCATAGCAAATTCAATTACTGATTCTAGTTTTTATAATATAAATATCTCAAATATTGGCGATTTGTTAGCTACTGGTGGGAATGCTATAGCTGTTGGTGGATTTGCAGGAATGATATGGTCTGGTAGTTTTAAAAATATAAGTATAAAAAATATAAAAAGTATGAAGGTATATAGTGATGAAAAAGATTTGTATACAGCTTGGATTGGTGGTTTTGCAGGTACAACAGGTATACCTGGCTATGAAAGTGGTAAACCACAAGCTGAGCCTAGTTTTTTTGAAAATATAACAATAAGTGGTATAGGAAATAATGTTTATGCAATACTTGTTAATGGTGAATATTATAGAAGTCATGCCAGTATTGGTGGATTTATTGGTGCAAAATATGATGATAGTTATATAAAAAATGTATCTATATTTTTTGATAAAAATTATCAAGTAAATGCTGAAGGATTTGTTTCTCATCATATTGGTAAATTATATGGTTACAATGTATCTGGTTATTTAGAATTTGATAATGTCCACATCTACCACCATGAAAATGATTTAGCCAATGCAATAGCTGATAAAAACTATTGGGGAAATACTAATGATAAAATTCAAATTCACACTTACACAGATAAAACCCAAGCAAATGCATATAAAGACTTTTTGTCTAGAGTAAATATAATTAATAGCGATGTTATCTTAACAAGTGATGATTTACATCAAGATATCATACAAGGTATTATCGATAGTATAAGAAATGAAAAATATACTATTGATATTAAAAACTTATATAGTTTAATACAAGCTTTTAAAGGATTAAACAAAGATTCTAATGAAAATGAAATTAAAACTATAGTAAAAACACATTTGGGTATAAAAGATGATGATAAAGCTTTAAGTATAGCTCAAAGTATTAGCTTTTTATTGCATTATAATGAAATTAATTTTAACAACAAACTAGACAAAACAGCATTAGAGCTTTACAATAATCAAATCAAACCTAATGTTTTTAATACTTTAGAAATCATTACTTATTTAGATACCAATAAAAACAATATCATAGCACAGCTACAACAATATGAAAGCATAAAAAATGATTTTAAAATTAAAGAACAAGCTTATTTTAAAGCCCAAGCTGAATTTAATAAACTTTTAGATTTAGTCAATAAAGGTAAGCTAAATTATAATGATCCTAAATTTACTCAAGCATTTGATAATTGGACTAAAGCATATAATGCTTATAATAGCTTATCTAATGATATAGGTGAGTTAAATTCTAAAGTAAATCAATACACTCAATATATCAATACAACATTAGGATATAAACAATTTGCTTTTGTTAAATTTGATAATATCATTAAAACAGATTTAACCAAACCTATTCTTCCTGATATAGATAATTCTTTAGGTGGTGATAAACAACCTGTATTTGAACAAACTGCTTCACTTAATTTAATAGGCGATAATGCCATAGAAGAAGAGGAAGAAAAAAAAGAAATAGAAGAAACAGCACTAACTCAAAGAGCTAGAACTTGTATAGTAAGTGATAATTTTAAAACTATGAATCCTTGCGTGGTAGAAAGTTATTAAAACTCTACACTGCTAATTTAGCAGTGTAGATTATACAAAGTGTTTTTCTTATTAATTTATTAAAATAAATACAAAAACTATCAACTAACCCAATTAATTCTAATACAATCTTTGCTTAATATAAAAACATACAAAAATATAAAAGAATATAAAAGAATATAAAAGAATATAAAAGAATATAAAAGAATATAAAAGAATATAAAAGAATATAAAAGAATATAAAAGAATATAAAAGAATATAAAAGAATATAAAAGAATATAAAAGAATATAAAAGAATATAAAAGAATATAAAAGAATATAAAAGAATATTAATAATACTTTAAGCTTATATAGCTATAATTTCATTTCCTTTTTTATTGAAAGGAAATTAAAAATAAAACTTTTTGTTTTAATTTTTTATGTTCTTTAAAATATTAATATTGTTAATCAAATCTTATTAGTCAATCTTTGAAATCTAAATAAGTGATCGATTGAGCCAGATAGTTAAAGCTTAATTGTCTTTAACTATAAAAACAAATATAAACTTTTTTCTTTGATGAAAAAGATTAAACTTTTCAATCAATATAATTTTTAATTATTATGGAGAGTTTGATCCTGGCTCAGAGTGAACGCTGGCGGCGTGCCTAATACATGCAAGTCGAACGATGAAGCAACTAGCTTGCTAGTTGTGGATTAGTGGCGCACGGGTGAGTAAGGTATAGTTAATCTGCCCTACACAAGAGGACAACAGCTAGAAATGGCTGCTAATACTCTATACTCCTGCTTAACACAAGTTAAGTAGGGAAAGTTTTTCGGTGTAGGATGAGACTATATAGTATCAGCTAGTTGGTGAGGTAATGGCTCACCAAGGCTATGACGCTTAACTGGTCTGAGAGGATGATCAGTCACACTGGAACTGAGACACGGTCCAGACTCCTACGGGAGGCAGCAGTAGGGAATATTGCGCAATGGGGGAAACCCTGACGCAGCAACGCCGCGTGGAGGATGACACTTTTCGGAGCGTAAACTCCTTTTCTTAGGGAAGAATTCTGACGGTACCTAAGGAATAAGCACCGGCTAACTCCGTGCCAGCAGCCGCGGTAATACGGAGGGTGCAAGCGTTACTCGGAATCACTGGGCGTAAAGGGCGCGTAGGCGGATTATCAAGTCTCTTGTGAAATCTAATGGCTTAACCATTAAACTGCTTGGGAAACTGGTAATCTAGAGTGAGGGAGAGGCAGATGGAATTGGTGGTGTAGGGGTAAAATCCGTAGATATCACCAAGAATACCCATTGCGAAGGCGATCTGCTGGAACTCAACTGACGCTAAGGCGCGAAAGCGTGGGGAGCAAACAGGATTAGATACCCTGGTAGTCCACGCCCTAAACGATGTATGCTAGTTGTTGGGGTGCTAGTCATCTCAGTAATGCAGCTAACGCATTAAGCATACCGCCTGGGGAGTACGGTCGCAAGATTAAAACTCAAAGGAATAGACGGGGACCCGCACAAGCGGTGGAGCATGTGGTTTAATTCGAAGATACGCGAAGAACCTTACCTGGGCTTGATATCCTAAGAACCTTATAGAGATATGAGGGTGCTAGCTTGCTAGAACTTAGAGACAGGTGCTGCACGGCTGTCGTCAGCTCGTGTCGTGAGATGTTGGGTTAAGTCCCGCAACGAGCGCAACCCACGTATTTAGTTGCTAACACTTCGGGTGAGCACTCTAAATAGACTGCCTTCGTAAGGAGGAGGAAGGTGTGGACGACGTCAAGTCATCATGGCCCTTATGCCCAGGGCGACACACGTGCTACAATGGCATATACAATGAGACGCAATATCGCAAGATGGAGCAAATCTATAAAATATGTCCCAGTTCGGATTGTTCTCTGCAACTCGAGAGCATGAAGCCGGAATCGCTAGTAATCGTAGATCAGCCATGCTACGGTGAATACGTTCCCGGGTCTTGTACTCACCGCCCGTCACACCATGGGAGTTGATTTCACTCGAAGTGGAAATACTAAACTAGTTATCCCCCACAGTGGAATCAGCGACTGGGGTGAAGTCGTAACAAGGTAACCGTAGGAGAACCTGCGGTTGGATCACCTCCTTTCTAGAGTACTAAAGTAATAAGTCTCACAACTATTACTTCATATATAACTCAATCATCCTTGTTTAGATTTCAAAGATTGATGAAAAAGCTAATTTTGGGGAATTAGCTCAGCTGGGAGAGCGCCTGCTTTGCACGCAGGAGGTCAGCGGTTCGATCCCGCTATTCTCCACCATTATTAAGGGCCTATAGCTCAGCTGGTTAGAGTGCACCCCTGATAAGGGTGAGGTCACAAGTTCAAGTCTTGTTAGGCCCACCATGTAAAAAAGATTTGAAAAACATATAAGCATTTATAAGTTTTAAAACTTAAAGCAAGTATATAAAAACATATAAATTAAAGACTTACTACTTTATTTATATTTTTAAATTATTTAAACTCTTTATATATACTTGCTTTAGGTTTTAAGACCTAAGCTAAATAAAATAATAAAATTGATTAATTTAAAACAAGATTTGTAAAAGTTTTTTCATATGCTTTTATAAAACTTATACTTTATAGATTTTATTGCTTTATTTAATGTTATTTAAATTATCATTGTTAAGAGTCACAAGCAAGTTTAATAAAAACAATTTTACAGGACTTGTTAAAGGATAAAACCTAACTATCTTTTCTTTAACCTCTAGTTGAAGATAAGTTTTAAACTCACGACTTAATAAAACTAATATTTTAGTTTGCCTTAAGTGTTTAAATGCTTTCCGTCTTAAGATAGTAAAGTCTTATCATTAAAAACTTTAACAAGGAAGTGATGCGTTTTAGAATAAAAGGTAAAAAAGGTAAGCTACTAAGAGCGAATGGTGGATGCCTTGACTGGTAAAGGCGATGAAGGACGTACTAGACTGCGATAAGCTACGGGGAGCTGTCAAGAAGCTTTGATCCGTAGATTTCCGAATGGGGCAACCCAGTATATAGAGATATATACTACCATAATGGAGCGAACGTAGGGAATTGAAACATCTTAGTACCTACAGGAAAAGAAATCAATAGAGATTGCGTCAGTAGCGGCGAGCGAAAGCGTAAGAGGGCAAACCCAGTGCTTGCACTGGGGGTTGTAGGACTGCAATGTGCAATAAGTAAGGTTAGTAGAACACTCTGGAAAGTGTAGCCATAGAGGGTGATAGTCCCGTATACGAAAACCAAACTTTAGCTAGCAGTATCCTGAGTAGGGCGAAACACGTGGAATTTTGTCTGAAGCTGGGTCGACCACGATCCAACCCTAAATACTAATACCAGATCGATAGTGCACAAGTACCGTGAGGGAAAGGTGAAAAGAACTGAGGTGATCAGAGTGAAATAGAACCTGAAACCATTTGCTTACAATCATTCAGAGCCCTATGTAGCAATACAGGGTGATGGACTGCCTTTTGCATAATGAGCCTGCGAGTTGTGGTGTCTGGCAAGGTTAAGCACACGCGAAGCCGTAGCGAAAGCGAGTCTGAATAGGGCGCTTAAGTCAGATGCTGCAGACCCGAAACGAAGTGATCTATCCATGAGCAAGTTGAAGCTAGTGTAAGAACTAGTGGAGGACTGAACCCGCTAGCGTTGAAAAGCTATGGGATGACTTGTGGATAGGGGTGAAAGGCCAATCAAACTTCGTGATAGCTGGTTCTCTCCGAAATATATTTAGGTATAGCGTTGTGTCGTAATATAAGGGGGTAGAGCACTGAATGGGCTAGGGCATACACCAATGTACCAAACCCTATCAAACTCCGAATACCTTATATGTAATCACAGCAGTCAGGCGGCGAGTGATAAAATCCGTCGTCAAGAGGGAAACAACCCAGACTATCAGCTAAGGTCCCCAAGTCTTACTTAAGTGGAAAACGATGTGAAGTTACTTAAACAACCAGGAGGTTGGCTTAGAAGCAGCCATCCTTTAAAGAAAGCGTAATAGCTCACTGGTCTAGTGATTTTGCGCGGAAAATATAACGGGGCTAAAGTAAGCACCGAAGCTATAGACTTAGTTTTACTAAGTGGTAGGAGAGCGTTCTATTTGCGTCGAAGGTATACCGGTAAGGAGTGCTGGAGCGAATAGAAGTGAGCATGCAGGCATGAGTAGCGATAATTAATGTGAGAATCATTAACGCCGTAAACCCAAGGTTTCCTACGCGATGCTCGTCATCGTAGGGTTAGTCGGGTCCTAAGCCGAGTCCGAAAGGGGTAGGTGATGGCAAATTGGTTAATATTCCAATACCAACATTAGTGTGCGATGGAAGGACGCTTAGGGCTAAGCAAGCTAGCGGATGGAAGTGCTAGTCTAAGGATGTAGGAGCTTATATAGGCAAATCCGTATAAGAATACTCCGAGATCTTAAAGGCTCTTTGAAGTCTTCGGATGGATAGGAGAATTGCTGATGCCGTCGAGCCAAGAAAAGTTTCTAAGTTTAGCTAATGTTGCCCGTACCGTAAACCGACACAGGTGGGTGGGATGAGTATTCTAAGGCGCGTGGAAGAACTCTCTTTAAGGAACTCTGCAAAATAGCACCGTATCTTCGGTATAAGGTGTGGTTCGCTTTGTATTAGAATTTACTTCGAAAGCAAAGAAACTTACAACAAAGAGTCCCTCCCGACTGTTTACCAAAAACACAGCACTCTGCTAACTCGTAAGAGGATGTATAGGGTGTGACGCCTGCCCGGTGCTCGAAGGTTAATTGATGGGGTTAGCATTAGCGAAGCTCTTGATCGAAGCCCGAGTAAACGGCGGCCGTAACTATAACGGTCCTAAGGTAGCGAAATTCCTTGTCGGTTAAATACCGACCTGCATGAATGGCGTAACGAGATGGGAGCTGTCTCAAAGAGGGATCCAGTGAAATTGTAGTGGAGGTGAAAATTCCTCCTACCCGCGGCAAGACGGAAAGACCCCGTGGACCTTTACTACAGCTTGACACTGCTATTTGGATAAGAATGTGCAGGATAGGTGGGAGGCTTTGAGTAATAGACGCCAGTTTATTATGAGCCATTGTTGAGATACCACTCTTTCTTATTTGGGTAGCTAACTAGCTTGAGTTATCCTCAAGTAGGACAATGTCTGGTGGGTAGTTTGACTGGGGCGGTCGCCTCCCAAATAATAACGGAGGCTTACAAAGGTTGGCTCAGAACGGTTGGAAATCGTTCGTAGAGTATAAAGGTATAAGCCAGCTTAACTGCAAGACATACAAGTCAAGCAGAGACGAAAGTCGGTCTTAGTGATCCGGTGGTTCTGTGTGGAAGGGCCATCGCTCAAAGGATAAAAGGTACCCCGGGGATAACAGGCTGATCTCCCCCAAGAGCTCACATCGACGGGGAGGTTTGGCACCTCGATGTCGGCTCATCGCATCCTGGGGCTGGAGCAGGTCCCAAGGGTATGGCTGTTCGCCATTTAAAGCGGTACGCGAGCTGGGTTCAGAACGTCGTGAGACAGTTCGGTCCCTATCTGCCGTGGGCGTAAGAAGATTGAAGAGATTTGACCCTAGTACGAGAGGACCGGGTTGAACAAACCACTGGTGTAGCTGTTGTTCTGCCAAGAGCATCGCAGCGTAGCTAAGTTTGGAAAGGATAAACGCTGAAAGCATCTAAGCGTGAAGCCAACTCTAAGATGAATCTTCTCTAAGCTCTCTAGAAGACTACTAGTTTGATAGGCTGGGTGTGTAATGGATGAAAGTCTTTTAGCTGACCAGTACTAATAGAGCGTTTGGCTTATCTTTTTTTATAAGCATCACTTCCTTGTTAAGGTTTTTAAAATCTTAAAAGGTAAAAAAGTTTTTTAAACTTGCTCTTAACATTGTTTTTTAAGTATTCTTAATAAAGAATATTTAAATAACAATGTCCGTGATTATACAGATGTGGAGACGCCTTGTCCCATCCCGAACCAAGAAGCTAAGCACATCGTGGGTGATGATACTACGCCTTACTGGCAGGGGGAAAGTAGCTCATTGCGGACTTGTTAATTCTTATTATTCTTACTTTATATATAATCCTATGTTTATTTTTATTGTTAGTTATTAAAATTATTTAGTTATTTATTGGTTTAACTTTTAAATTAGTTTATTTTTTAATTGATTGTTTTATTTTTTTAAATTTTTATGGTTTTTAATTTATTCTGTTTTTTATTTTTTTAGTTTTATTATTTTATTTCTTCTGGTTGTTTTAATTTTTCGGTTTTAAAATACTTATAATAAATTTGGTAAATTTGGTTTTTATTTTTTAATTGGGATGATTTTTAGGTTTTATTATTTTATTTTTTTATTTAATTATATTCTTTTTTAGTTTTTTAATTTATTTTTATTCTTTATTTTTTATGGATTGTGTTGAGAGATTTTTATAGTTTATTTAATAAAAAGCTAGCTTAGAGTATTTAGCTAGCAATATTATGTTTGTGTATGATTTATGGTGTGATAGTGTGTATATCTTTAAGATATTCAAAATGCTTAAGTTTAATGTATTTTTCTTTATTTCCTATTATAAAAATAGCTATTTTTTAGTGTTAGATTTAGTTTTAGGTTTTTATTGTTTAGCTTGTAAAATAAATTATTTTAGTGTTAGAGTGGATAAAGTATTGGTATAGAGATTTATTTTTTACAAAAGAGTGTTTGTAAGTGAGTTTGAGTGAGAAATAGTTTTTAGTTTAATCTTATGGGTTTAGATTGTTTGTTTTAGGTATGGTTGGGTTGGGGTGATGAGGATAATTAATTAAAAGATGTGATTTGGATTTGGTATGTGTTTGTTTTGGTTTTTTATAATTTTAAAAATTTATTTGGAGGATAAATGAAAAAAGTATTTTTTGCATTATGTTTTAGCTCTTTAGTGTTATTAGCAAATAGTAAAAGTATTGATGTTTATGAAAGTCCAACATGTGGATGTTGTGATTTATGGGCTGATTATATGAAAACAAAAGGATATAAAGTTAATGTTTATAAAACTAATGATTTTTTAAAAATTAAAGAAGAATATAAAATTCAAGATATGTATCAAAGTTGTCATACGGGTATAATTGATGGTTATGCTATAGAAGGCCATGTTCCTGAAGATGCGGTTGCTTGGCTTTTAGAAAATAAACCAAAAGATGTTATAGGAATTTCAGCACCTGGTATGCCTCAAGGTAGTCCTGGAATGGAACAAGGATATGAAGAAGAGTATCCTGTTATATTAATGCTAAAAAATGGTGATTATAAAATCTATGCTTTTTATAAAGGACATCAAAAAATTTAAATTAGCATAAATGTGTTTTATAATTAGTGGATTTTGTAAATTATAGGTATTTTTATATGAAATGTTTTTTCATATTGAGGGAAATTTTTTGAAGCAATTTGTATGGTTTTTAGAGCACTTTCATTTAAAATTTTATATTTTGATGGTGTGATAATTTTTAAATTTTTTAATTCCTTTTCTTTTGTCCATGTAAATTCTAAAAAAATTTCCCCGCTTATACGCATTTTTTTAGCTTGTCTAGGATAAATTAAAGCTTTATCTATAGCTAGTTTTACTTCTTTTAAAAGTTCATTATTGTTATTATTTAGTGAAATACTTTCTTCTTGCGGTGCAATATTTTCTTGTAGTGTTGGTTGTTTTGTGTTTATAATTTCTTGATTTTTTTCGATGCTGACTTCTTTTTGAAGTGGTTTTTCTAAAAGTTTTTCTTTTTTGGTATTTTTTTGCTGTTTGTTTGTGATTTTTTGTTCTTTTTCAATTTGCTTTTTGTCTATTTTTTCATTTGTGTTACTTGGTGGAGTTGGCATAGCTTGATGTAAAAAATGTGTTATTGCTAGATTAAACTGATCTTCTTTAATATTAGTATGTTTTATATGTAAAAAATTTTTAGAATAAACCAATGAAAACAATATAAAAGAAAATAAAAAAGATGTAATAAAAAAAGATTGATTTTTATGGTTATTTATAAATTTAGTCATCTTTTGCGCTCTGTTATGATTTGAAAATTTTCATGATTTTTTCTTTTTAAAATTTCAATTATTTGGATAAAACTTTCGAATTTAGCATTTTTATCACTTTTTAATTCTATTAGTGTTTTTGAATCTGTATTGTTGATTTTTATAGCGATTTCTTCTAAAGAATTTAATTTATCATTTATGAAAAAATTATTATTTTTATCGATTAAGATGCTTAATTTATCTTTGTTTTCGTTTATATTATTTGAAATTTCACTTTTTGGTAAATCAATTTGTATTTTTCCATGTGCTATAAAAGTAGATATACTTAAAACAATGGCTAGTAAAACTAACATTATATCTATAAAAGGTATGATGTTTAAACCTTCATTTTTTGGAAGTTTAAGCATTATTATCCTTAAAAATACGATATGAGTTACTCAAAAGAGATATTTTTCTAAGTAATCCATTATAAGCCATTAAAGATGGAATAGCAACTAATATTCCTAAAGCAGTGGCTTTTAGAGCTAAGGATAATCCAATTACTATTGATTTTACATCAATATCTCCGCTTAAACCCATATCATAAAATGTTATCATAATTCCAACCACTGTTCCTAAAAGTCCTACATAAGGTGCGTTTGTGTAGATTATGTAAATCATTGTTAGATTTTCACTAATAGCATCATCAAAATTTTCTTGTTTTTTATAATCATTAAAATTTATTTTTCTAAAAAACAAAATACGCTCTATAGTGCAATAAAAAGCTAAAAAAGCCATAATTCCCAAAACTATGAAAATGATTAAGTCAATATAAGTTTTTAAAAATTCCATTTTTCTCCATTTGTTTAAATTTTTTGAAATTATATTCTTATAAGCTAAATTTTTTATTAATATCAATTATCATAATTGATATTAAATTTATATAAAATTAATAATTGTTATCATAATATAACGATTTTAAATTTTTTAGCAAGAAAGGAAATAATGAAAAAACATATTTTGTCAGTTTGTGTTGCTAGTTTTTTAGCTTCTAATGCTTTATCGCAAGAGGTTTTACTAGATAGCTCTATAGTAAGTGCTTCTGGATTTTCTCAAGATATCAAAGAAGCTCCTGCTACTATAAATGTGATTAGCAAAAAAGATTTAGAAAGTAAGCCTTATAGGGATGTTGCTGAGGCAATTGCAGATATTCCTGGAGTGGATTTATTTGCTAGCAAAGGAAAAACTGGTTCTTATAATATTACTATGAGAGGAATTACCGGTTATACTTTAATTTTAATTGATGGGCGTCGTCAAGGCATAGGTGGAGAAGTTGGGCCTAATGGTTTTAATGAAATTTCAAATTCATTTTTACCACCAATTTCTAGTATAGAAAGAATAGAAGTAATAAAAGGGCCAATGAGTACTTTATATGGTTCTGAAGCTTTGGGTGGTGTTGTAAATATCATCACAAAAAAAGTAAGTGATAAATGGGAAACATCAGTCAGTTTAGATAGTATTTTTAACACACACAAAGAATGGGGCAATTCTTATGGAACTAGTATATATTCTAGTGGTCCATTGATGAATGATCGTTTAGGACTTGCTTTGCGTTTTAGAGAATTTTATAGAGAACAATCTAATGTTGAATTTAGCAATGGAAGTGGCCAAAGAGTGCAAGGTGATCAAGCACAAAGCCCTACAAAAGCTAATAATTTTAATTTAGGAACTCGGTTAAATTATTTAGTAGATGATTATAATACTTTGATATTTGATATTGATTTTTCAAGAAATCATTATGATAATAAAAAAGGCCAATTAGGCACACTGACTAAGCCAACAGATAAAAATGATGGTTCTTTAACTGGTGGTTATACAGATACTATGCAAGTAGATAAGTTGGTAACTTATTTAAGCCATGATGGTGTTTATGAGAATTTTTCGATTACTTCTACTTTGCAGTATAATCGTGTGAGTAATGATGGTAGAGAAGTAGTTGGCCAAAAAACACAGCCATTTTTAGGACAAAATAGAGATATACTAGCTGAAGATATTATTTTAGATACAAAATCAGTTATTCCTTTAGGCCAAAGTCACATTTTAAGCGTGGGTGGTGAATATAGACTTGAGAAAATGCAAGATAAAATCGCTAATCCTACTAATTTTGATCAATATTTATTAGCTTTTTTTGCAGAAGATGAGTATAGCATAAGAGATGATTTAAGATTTACTTTTGGTGCAAGGTATAATCATCATGAAATTTTTGGAAATAACATCTCTCCAAGAGCTTATTTAGTTTATAATCCTACCAGCGAACTTACCTTAAAAGGTGGTGTTTCAACTGGCTTTAGAACCCCTTATGCTAATAGATTAATAGCAGGAAGTTATAATTATGGAGGTCAAGGAAAATATCCTATATATGGAAATCCAAATTTAAAAGAAGAAACATCGCTTAACTATGAATTAGGTGCTGTTTATAATAATGATTTGTTTTATATTTTGGCAACTGGGTTTTTAACCAATTTCAAAGATAAAATTTCTAGTCAAAAATTTAGCAATGGCAGTATGATTTCTGGCGTTGGAATGTGTGAAGCTGGTACTTGTTATCAAGCGATTAATCATGGAAAAGTTGAATACAAAGGCATAGAACTTGGAGCAGGGATTTCTCCTATAGAGCATTTAAATTTAGATTTAGCTTATACTTATCTTGATAGTGAAGTAAAAGATGCACAAGATAAAAGTTTAATAGGAAAGCCTGAAAATGGTGATTTAAAACATAATATCATGCTAAAAGCAAGTTATAATATCTTTAATAAATTTACTCCATGGGTAAAAGGTGAGTGGCAAATAGATCGTTATATGGGTGATACAAATATCAACAGAGAATATTATCAAGATGTCTTTTTAGCTTCTATGGGTGTGCGTTATGATATCAATAAAAATTGGAATATCAATGCATCAATTTATAATCTTTTTGATAAAAGTTTTACAAATGATTGGGAATCTTATAAGAGTAAGGGTGAAGATATTTGGGTAAATACCTACAACCGCATTGAAGAAGGAAGAAGGTTTTATATTTCTATAAATGGTAATTTTTAACTTTCTATTTGCGGAGAGCCAAAGAGTTTATTAAGAGCTTCTTTGGTTTCTTCTTTTGGATCATATTTTTTAGCATCTTTTTTAAAATTTTCAAAATGCTCATTTAAATTTGGAGTATTTGTTGTTTCTTGTTTTATGGGCGTTTTGAATATATCTTGTAATTTTTGTGTTTCTAAGGGTTCTATTTTTTGAATTTTAATTTGTGCATTTTCCCCAAAGAGTTCATGAAGTAATGTCTTAATAAGCTTAAAACCATTATTTAAAACTATTCTATCATTGTCTTTTGCATGAGAACTTATATTTAAAATATTATTTTCAAAAGAGATAAATTGCGTTGTTTTTTTGAAAACCTCTGCTAAATCATAATCTCTTTTATAAATGGTTTTTAATAAATTTTCATAAGGATTAAGTTTTTCTTCTTTAGGGGTTTGTTGAATAGGAGGAATTTCTTGTTGTTTTGGACTTGGCGTGTTATCTTGTTTTGAACCTTTAATAGCCTCATCAATGGTTTTTAAATGTGTTGCTTCTATAAGCATAAAAGCCATAACGCAAAGAACAAAACTATCATCGTCACTTGAATTTAGCATTGTTTTAGCACGCGAAAGAATTCTAAAAAATCTTTCATAAATTAACATAGAAAAAAGATTATTTTTAGCAAAGAAAGCTTCTTTTAAAAAAAATATCATTTCATCAATAACATTACTTGCTTCATAATCTTCAAAATCTTTTAAAAATTCAAGAACCTTGTCTTTATTGCTATTTAAAATAGCTTGATAAAATTCTTCGATTTTAGCAGGATCTAAAAAACCTAGCATTGTTGTTATTTTTTGCGTTTGTATGTGATTTTGACAATATACTATAGCTTGATCAAGTAAGGTTAAAGTATCTCTTAAAGATCCATTTCCACTTCTTGCAATGAGTTTCAAAGCTTCTTTTTCATAGCTTATATTTTCTTTTTCTAAAATCCACTCAAGATGATTTAAAATATCATGTGTAGAAATTTGTTTAAACCTAAAATGCTGCGTTCTTGAAAGAACAGTTGCTGGTAATTTTAAAGGATCAGTTGTAGCAAGTATAAATTTCACATAGCTTGGTGGCTCTTCTAATGTTTTAAGTAAAGCATTTGCAGCTTGCGAGGTAAGCATATGAACTTCATCAATGATGAAAATTTTAAATCTTGCTAATGATGGAGCATACTTAACTTGCTCGATAAGCTCTTGTATGTCTTCTAAACTTCTATGGCTTGCAGCATCCATTTCTATAATGTCTATATTTGATCCATTTAATGAAGATATACATTGAGAGCATTCTCCACAAGGGTTAGCACTTGGCCCTTTTTCGCACACCAAAGCTCTTGAAAAAATTCTTGCACTTGAAGTTTTTCCACTTCCTCGTAAGCCTGAAAATAAATATGCATGCGCTAAGCGATTATTTTCAAGCGCGTATTTTAAACTTGTAGAAACGGTGTTTTGTCCTACAAGTTCATTGAAATTTTTTGGTCTATATTTTATAGCTAGTGCTTGAAGCATTTTTACTCATTCATAATAGATAATAATTCTTCATTACTTTTAGTTTTAAGCATTTTTGAATATAAAAATTTTAACGCTTCTATATCATCCATTTGAGAGATAGCTGATCTTATAGCCCATATTTTTTGTAATTTTTCCACCCCTTGAAGCAGTTCTTCTTTTCTAGTTCCTGATTTTATTATATTTATAGCAGGATAAATTCTTCTATCAGATATACTTCTATCTAATACTATTTCACTATTTCCCGTGCCTTTAAATTCTTCAAAAATAACTTCATCCATTCTTGATCCTGTTTCAATTAAGGCAGTTGCTATGATAGTTAGTGAGCCACCATTTTCTATATTTCTAGCAGCTCCAAAAAAGCGTTTTGGTTTATGCAATGCATTTGCATCAACCCCACCGCTTAATACCTTGCCACTACTAGGAGTTGCGGTATTATAAGCTCTTGCTAATCTTGTGATAGAATCAAGCAATATAATCACATCTTTTCCAGTTTCTACCATTCTTTTTGCTTTTTCTATAACAAGCTCAGCTACTCTAACATGATTATAAGCTGGTAAATCAAAAGTAGAGCTAAACACTTCACCCTTTACACATCTTTGCATATCGGTAACTTCTTCTGGTCTTTCATCAACTAAAAGAACTATTAAATGTGCTTCTGGATGATTTTTAGCTATAGCTGCGGCTAGTTCTTTCATTAATTCTGTTTTACCTGTTCTAGGAGGAGCTACTATAAGTCCGCGTTGCCCTTTTCCTATAGGTGCAAAAAGATCAAGCATTCTTCCAGTTAATTTAAGTGGATCATATTCTAGTTTAATTTTTTGAGTTGGAAAAATAGGAGTTAGATTATCAAATAAAGGCCTTTCTCTAGCTTCTTTTAAAGGGAGATAATTAATCGCTTCAATTTTTAATAAAGCATAGTATTTTTCTTGATCTTTTGGCTCTCTAACTTGTCCTGTTACTATATCTCCAACACGCAGAGCAAATTTACGAATTTGTGAGTTTGATACATAAGCATCATTTACACTATCGCTTAAATTTGAATCCATTCCGCGTAAAAAGCCATAGCCTTCTGGAGAAATTTCTAAAATCCCTGTAAAAAGTATAAAGCCACCTTTTTTTGTTTGAGCTTTTAAAATTTCAAATATAAGATCTTGTCTTCTAAATTCTCTTGGATTTTCTATATCAGCTTCGCTAGCTATTTTTATTAAGCTTTCTAAATCAAGCAACTTTAAATCTTCTATTTTGTAGCCTTCCACAGGAATGTGTGTTCGTTGATGTTGTTTTTTTTCTTTCGTATTTTCCATATATCCTCTAAAATGTAGAAAATGTAGTATTTAAAAATGAATACAAGATTTTATTAAAAAAAATACTATTTTGTCAAATTTTTGAAATTATAATATAGCTTTGTAAATATTTTTAAAATTGTAATTTTTAAAAAGATGATAAAATATTTTAAAAAATTTAAAGAAAGTAAAATAATGAAATGCAAGCACTGTCAGTTAGATTTTAAACAAGAGCAGATGATTGAAAAAAATGGATCTTACTTTTGCTGTAAAGGTTGTCAAAGTGTTTATGAAATACTTAAAGAAAGCGGTTTAGAAGAATTTTATGAAAAACTTGGGAATCAAACACTATCTCCTGTTGAAATTAATCATAATGTCAAAGACTATGAAAAATACATACAAAAGACTGAAGATGGTTTTAGTGAAATTTTTTTATTAATAGAAGAAATTCATTGTGCTGCTTGTGTTTGGTTAAATGAAAAAATTTTGATAAAAAGTGATGGAGTGATAGAAGTAGACATAAATTCTATTACTCATAAAGCTAGAATTGTTTTTGATGCAAATATTATTAATTTAGCAAAAATCATACAAAATATAGAAAGTATAGGATACAAAGCTAGTGTATATTCTCCAACAAAAAGTGAGCAAAGAGCGACACAAACTAAAAGAGATTTTTATGCAAAATTAATTGTCGCTTTAGCTTGTGTGATGAATATTATGTGGATATCTGTTGCAAAATATGCAGGTTTTTTTAGTGGAATGGATGCTGATACAAAAGATATTTTACATTTTGCTGAATTTTTACTTTGCACTCCTGTGCTTTTTTATACAGGTTCTGTTTTTTATAAAAATGCATATTATGCTTTAAAATTTAAAAACATTAATATGGATACTTTGGTAATTAGCGGAGCAAGTTTAGCCTATATATATTCTTTGTGGGCAATGTTTTCAAGAGCTTCTCAAGTGTATTTTGATTCTGTTGCAATGATAATTTGTTTTGTTTTTATAGGTAAGTATTTAGAACTTTTAAGTAAGAAAAAAGCACTTGATACACTCGATCATTTAAGATCGTTACTTTGTGATGAAGTAAGGGTTTTAAGAAATAATAAAATAGAACTTGTTGATGTTGAAGAAGTAAAAATAGGAGACATTATAGAATTAAAAGAAGGAGATATTGTTTTAATTGATGGTGAGTGTGTAAGTGGTAATGCAAGTTTAGATGTTTCTAGTTTAAGTGGAGAAAGCATACCAATAGATATTCAAAAAAAAGATATTATATATTCTGCTTCTTTGGTGTTAAATGGTAATATTTTATATGAAGCAAAAGCACTTTATAAGGATTCTAAACTAGCTCGGATTATTACTTTACTTGAAAATTCAAGCTCAAAAAAAGCAAAAATTGAAAAAAAAGTTAATCAAATTAGTAGATATTTTTCGCCTATTATTTTAACTTGTTCTTTTTTGTGTTTTATTTTTACTTATTTTATTTTAAATTTAACAATAGAAGAAGCTGTTATTAGAATGGTTTCTGTATTAATTATAGCTTGTCCTTGTGCTTTGGCGTTGGCAACTCCTGTGAGTTCGCTAGTTGCAATTAGCACGGCTTTAAAAGAAAAAATTTTATTTAAAGAAGCTGGAGTTGTAGAAGATTTAAGTAAATGCAATATAGCTGTTTTTGATAAAACAGGTGTTTTAACTAAGGCTAAATTAGAAGTTAAAAAAAGTATTTTAGATGATGATTTAGATATAAATGAATTGATTTGTTTTTTGAGATTAACCAACCATCCAGTTGCCAAAAGTATTTTAGATTATTTAAAAGATGGTGTATTAGAAAACATTAGATTTGAAAATATACAAAATTTTCAAGCAAAGGGTTATAAGGCTTTTATAAAGGAGAATGAATTTTTAGGTGGAAATAAAAGATTTTTCAATGAGAATAATATATATATAAATAAAATAGATGAAATTCAAGGAACGCATTTTATATTTGCTAAAAATAAAAAGATTTTAGCAATTTTTGAATTAGAAGATCAAATCAGAGAAAGCTCTCAAAAATTAATTAATTTTATGAAAAAACAAAATATGCAAATTTACATGTTAACAGGTGATAATCAAAACGCTGCGGAAAAAGTAGCATATGCTTTAGGAATAAAAAACTATAAAGCCTCTTGTATGCCAGAAGATAAAATGCAAATGGTATATGAGTTAAATCAGCAGGGTAAGGTTTTAATGATAGGAGATGGGGTAAATGATGCTTTAGCTCTTTCTTATGCAGGTGTTGGCATTTCTTTAAAAGAAGGTTCTGAGCTTGCAATGCAAAATTGTGATATTATTTTACTTAAAAATGATCTACAAAGTTTGCAAAAAGCAATTTTAATTTCCAAAAAAACTTATATGATTATAAAACAAAATTTAGCTTTTTCATTGTTTTATAATGCTCTAACTATGCCTTTAGCTTTTTTTGGACTAATCAATCCTCTTATAGCAGCTTTATCTATGTCTTTTAGTAGTATAATAGTAGTTTTAAATGCATTAAGGATTAAAAAATGAATGGCGTTTTGATGATGATGATAGGCGTTTCACTGATTGCTTTATTTTTAGCAATATGTGCTTTGCTTTGGGGGATTAAAAACAAACAATTTGATGATGATTATAAATTCACTACTTTAAATGATAGTGAAGAAGCTTTAAATGATGCGTATTTGCTTGAAAAAAGAAAAGAAGAAGCGTTAAAGAATAAAAAACAATAAAACAGCCAAAGAGGCTGTTTTGATTTATTTTTTTAGGCTTTCGATGTAATTTTCAATAGCTTGAAAATCTGCTTCTGTTAAACCTTTAAGATTGATTTTCATGATAGCACCTTGGCCATAAGCATTTCTTGTACCTGCTGCATATTCTTTCATGTATTGTAATCTTTCAGCTGGAGTTAAAGAATTTAAAGCTGGAACTTTATTTAAGTAAACTTTATCAGCTTTTGCACCATGGCAAACTGCACATTTTTTATAAAGTGTAGCACCATCTGCAGCATAAGCTGAAACGCCAAGACAAGCTAACGCCGATAAAACAAGTAATTTTTTCATTGTATTTCTCCTATAAAATTGAAAATAAAATACTACTAATTATATGATTTTTTTATTTATATTGGCTTAAAAAAATAATCGATATATTATGAAAATCTTAATAAAAATACATTATAATTTTTCTATGAAAAAAAATGCTTTGTTTTTAGATAGAGATGGAATTATAAATATAGATAAAAAATATGTCCATAAGATAGAAGATTTTGAATTTTGCGATGGTATTTTTGAGCTTTGTGAATTTTTTATGCAAAAAGATTTTTTAATTTTTGTTATAACTAATCAATCAGGCATAGCAAGAGGCTACTATAGTGAAAAAGATTTTGAAATTTTAAGTTCTTATATGATAAATGAATTTTCAAAAAAAGATATAAAAATACAAAAAATTTATCATTGTCCGCATTTAGATGGTTGCGAATGTAGAAAGCCAAAGCCTGCTATGCTTTTAAAAGCACAAAATGAATTTAATATAAATATGGAAAAATCTTTTTTCATAGGAGATAATATTACTGATATGCAAGCAGGAATTAATGCAAAGATTAAGAATTTATTTTTGATAAATGAAGATTATAAAGATAATGAAAATTATAAAGTTTTTAAAAATTTAAAAGAACTTTTAAGATATTTAAAGGATTAAAATGAGAGTTGTTATAACAGGTGGGGCTGGTTTTATAGGATCTAATCTTGCATTAGAGCTTCAAAATGAGCATGAAGTTTTGATTGTAGATAAAATGCAAGGAGGGGATAGATTAGATAATGGAAATTTAGAGTGCTTTGGGCATTTTAAAAATTTATTAGATTTTAAAGGTGAGCTTTATACAGGGGATATTAATGATGAAAAAACTTTAAAAGTAATTAAAAATTTTAAACCCGATGTAATCTTTCACAAAGCTGCAATCTCTGATACAACTGCTTATAACCAAAACAAAGTCTTAACTACAAATTTAAATACTTTTGCTGATTTTATCAAACTTTCTTTAGAACTTAATGCTAAATTAATTTATGCAAGTTCAGCTTCTGTTTATGGAGATGCACCTAGCCCACAATGTGTGGATTTTAGCGAAGCACCTAAAAATCCCTACGCTTTTTCAAAATTAATGATGGATAATTTAGCAAAAAAATATTTTGACAAAATGCATATAATAGGGCTTAGATATTTTAATGTTTATGGTAAAAATGAATTTTTTAAAAATACTACAGCCTCTATGATATTGCAATTTGGCTTGCAAATTTTATCAAATAAAAATCCAAGATTATTTGAAGGAAGTGATAGGATTTATAGAGATTTTGTATATATTAAAGATGTGGTAAGTGCGAATTTGCAAGCTTTAAATTCAAAAAATGGAATTTATAATGTAGCAACTGGAAAAGCTAGAACTTTTCAAGATATAGTAAATATTTTGCAAAAAGAATTAAATACAAATTTAAAATGCGAATATATACCAAATCCTTACAAAAAGGCTTATCAGTTTCACACTCAAGCAAAATTAGATGAGAGTTTTTCTTATAGGCCAAAATTTAGTTTAGAAGATGGCATAAAAGATTATCTGCCTGAGATAAAAAGAATTTTTCAAAAGGAAATAAATGCTTGATTTTTTAAGTTCTAAAAAGCCTAGGATTTTAGTGGTAGGTGATTTTATGGTAGATCATTATATATGGTGTGATTGCGAAAGGATAAGTCCTGAAGCACCTGTTATGGTAGTAAAATCAAAAAAAGAAGACAAAAGATTAGGTGGGGCTGGTAATGTTTATGCGAATTTAAAAAGTCTAGGTGCTGATGTTTATGCATTAGGCATTATAGGTGATGATGAAAGCGGAAGATTTTTACAAGAAAATTTAAACGCAAAATTATTAATAGAAAATGGTAGAAAAACGCCTTTAAAAAGTAGAATTTTATCTCATTCTCAGCAAGTTTTAAGGCTTGATGATGAAAATGATTTTGAGACAAAATTAGAAGATGAATTGATAGATGAGTTTAAAAAAATAATAAAAAATTTTGAAGCACTTATTTTAAGCGATTATAAAAAAGGCACCTTAAGCGATAAAGTATGCAAAGAGCTCATAAGCATAGCAAATTCTTTAAATATACCTGTTTTAGTAGATCCAAAAGGAAGTGATTTTTCAAAATATAAAAATGCTACTTTATTAACTCCAAATAAAAAAGAAGCTATGAATGCTTTAGGCGTGGATAATTTAGATAATTTAGAATTTTTTATAAAAAAATTAAAAGATGATTATAATTTAAAATACTCCATTATTACTTTATCAGAAGAAGGAATAGCTGTTTTTGACGAAAAATTACACATAATTCCTGCTAAGGCTTTAGAAGTTTATGATGTAACGGGTGCTGGAGATAGTGTAATAGCTATGCTTGCTTATGCTCTTGCTTTAAATATAGATATTTTAAAGGCTTGTGAATTAGCAAATAAAGTAGCAGCTGTGGTAGTAGCTAAAGTAGGAAGTGTGAGTGTGAGTTTTGATGAGGTTAAAAACCTTGAAAAATCATCTTTTGAAAATAAAATAAAAACTAAAGAAGAGCTTTTAAAAAATATACAAAATAAAAATATAGTTTTTACAAATGGATGTTTTGATATTTTGCATTTTGGTCATATAAAATACCTTGAAAAAGCAAAAAAACTAGGCGATATTTTAGTCGTAGGTTTAAATTCTGATAAAAGTGTAAAAAGATTAAAAGGTAGTGATAGACCTATAAATAATGAATTTGAACGCGCTTGTATGCTTGCTAGTTTGTATTTTGTTGATTATGTTGTGATTTTTGATGAGGATACTCCTTATGAATTAATTAACTTTTTAAAACCTGATATTTTAGTAAAAGGTGCTGATTATAAAGACAAAGAAGTAGTAGGCTCAAATTTAGTTAAAAAAGTAAAATTAATAGAATTTGAAGATGGCTTTAGCACTACAAATATTATAAATAGGATTAAAAATGATTGAAAAAATTGAACAAGAATTTAAAAATCATCAAGAAGTTTTAGAAAAAACTTTAGCATTGAAAGATGAAATTATAAAAGTGGGTGCAATTTTGTTAAATTGCTTACAAAATAATGGAAAAATCTTAATTTGTGGCAATGGTGGAAGTGCAGCAGATAGCCAACATTTTGCAGCTGAGCTTAGCGGAAGGTATAAAAAAGAAAGAAAAGCACTAGCAGCTATAGCATTAAGCACTGATACTTCCGCACTTAGTGCCATAGGTAATGATTATGGTTTTGAATTTGTATTTTCAAGGCAAGTTGAGGCTTTGTTAAATAAAAATGATGTTTTAATAGGCATTTCAACTAGTGGTAAAAGCAAAAATGTTTTAAATGCTTTTGAAAAAGCAAAAGAGCTTGGTGGTTTTTGTATAGGGCTTAGCGGAAAAAATGGCGGAGATATGAATAAAATTTGTGATATAAATTTAGTGGTTTCATCAAATGATACTGCAAGAATTCAAGAAATGCATATTTTAATCATACATTGTCTTTGCGAGTTAATAGAAGAACAATTTTAAGCTTGATTTATTTACTCAAGCTTAAATAGTATTCAATTTGTTCTTTTTGTAAAATTCTAATAAGATTAGTGCTACCTGCAACACCTACTGGAAATCCAGCTGTTAATGTATACACACCTTCTTTTTGCATTAAACCTTTTTCAATGCCAAGTTTTACTGAATTGCTTAAAAGTTCTGTTAAATTTTCATGTTTTTCGATTAAAATAGCAGGTTGAACTCCCCAAACTATGCTTAAAAAATTTAAAGCTTTTTTAGAATGCGTTATAGCTATAATATCCATTTTTGGACGATATCGTGCAGTTTTTATAGCTGATGCACCACTACTTGTGAGTGTAAAGATAGCATCTGCATTCAAGTTAGTAGCTAATTGAGTGCTTGATTTTGCGATAATATCTGTTTCGTTGAAACAATGAAAATTATCAAATTTATTATATGGATAATTTTTTTCTGCTTCTATAATAGTTTGAGTCATGATATCAACCGCATTGGCTGGATCAACACCAATAGCACTTTCTTCGCTAAGCATAACTGCATCAGTGCCATCAAGCACCGCATTAGCAACATCTGAAATTTCAGCCCTTGTAGCAGTTTTGGATTTTGCTAATGAAAAAAGCATTTGAGTGGCTGTGATAACAGGTTTATTTGCTTCGTTAGCTTTTTTTATAATAAGCTTTTGTATATTTGGAACCTTGTAATAAGGAACTTCAATACCCAAATCACCTCTTGCAACCATTATGCCATCACTGCAATTAATGATTTCATCAATATTTTCTACAGCATCAAATTTCTCTATTTTTGCAAAAATAGCTATTTTAGCATTGTTTTCATTAAGTATTTTTTTTACTTCATCTATATCATGTGCATTTTGAACAAAAGATATGGCTAAAAAATCAACATCATTTCTTATACCCCAAGCTAAATCATCTTTATCTTTTTGTGTGATAATATCTATATTTATTTTTGTATTTGGAAAGTTAATTCCTTTGTTTGAGCTCAATACCCCGTTATTTTCAACTTGAGTTTGAATAAAATTTTCATTAATTTGCACTACTTTTGTTTTGATTGAGCCATCACAAAGATAAATATACTCTCCAACTTTTAACATAGGAAGAATTTCTGGATGGTTTATGCATACTTTATAATGCTCATTAGATAATTTTTCTCCTTCAAAATTATCTTTGTAAAAATCAAGCCTATCACCACTTTTTAACTCAAAAGCTTCATTTATTTTTAGTGTTCTAATTTTGGGACCACTAATATCTTGTAAAATACCAATTCTTGCATTTAGCTCAGTAGCTATTTTTCTTATTGTATTTAAATTTTTACTATGATATTCATGGCTCCCATGAGAAAAATTTAAGCGAAAAACATTTACGCCATTTATAATCATTTGTCTAATAACAGCTTCATCTTCACTTGCTGGCCCTATTGTAGCTACAATTTTTGTTTTCTTTAGCATTTTTTATCCTTTTTATAGTAGTTCGCTTGTGAATAAATCCTCGTTAAAGTTTGCACCTAAATATTGACAAATAAGTTTTGCATCTCTATAGCCATTTCCAAGACAGCTTGTTGCTCCTGGACTTGGAGTCATGTTAAATATAATACCTGGAATTTCTGTTATACTAGCTTCACCAAGCATTAACTCTCCTGCTTTTTTATCAAGAACTTGTGGACGAACACCACCAAAATTTTTCGCATAATAAATATCACTTGTTTGCAAGCTAGGAACTATTTTTCTTGCATCTTTGACAAATAATTTCTTATTGATATAAGGAATTTCAAATAAATAATTATAAAGTATATAATTTCTAATAGTAGAATCTTTAAAAAGATTAAAACAAATTTTTATTACATTCATATCAAGATTTAAGGTTTTGAAAAATTCAGGTAAAGATTTGTACCCATGGTATCTTTCTAGCATAGGAATAACCAATGCAGTTGGACCAAAACGCGTATTCATATTGGCAAGCAAATCAGGATCTCCGTGTAATGCCGCAAAAGGAAGTTTAGGATTTTGAACCATATAAACTTTTCCATTTAAAATTTTTCTTCTAGCTAGATAAAAACTTCCAGCAACAGGAAAACACGATTTATCTAGCCCTATACCCATTTTATGAGCTAAAAATAAAGAATGAGCACCAGCATTTACTATAATGGATTTTGTTATATATTCTTTAAAATCTCTTGTTTTTATATAAAAAACATCGTCTTTTTTTTCTATAAAAACCACTTCTTGATTAAATGCCACATGAGTATTTTTACCTTGTTTAGAAGCTTGTTCTATTAAATTTTGGCTCATTAATCCAAAATCAACTGTGGTGTAAATTTCTCCTGATTCTACACCCATAGCAACAACTTCATCTTCCCTATCATTCGTTCCATTGTGGTTTAGAACAACATTAGGTTCTATTTTTTTAATTTCATTTTTAGTGTAAAATTTTATATAAGGATATAGTTGTTTAAATTCCTCATAGCGATTTTTCATGTATATACACTCTTCTTCTCCAACTCCAAGAGCTAATTTTTGATGAGAATACATGAATTTGTTTTGTGCATTTTGCAATAGAGCGTATTTTACGATCATATCAGCAGTTTTTTTAACTTTTTTCGCTTTTTCTAAAGTATAATTAGTTTCTATATCGCCACAATGAATGGTTTGTGAATTACTAGTTCCATGGCTATTTAAGGTTGCAGCACTATTGTATTTTTCTAATAAAGCAATATTTTGGATATTTGTATATCTTGCTAGCTCATAAAACACAGCAGCACCGGATATACCTCCGCCAATGACTACGGTATCAAAGTATTTTTGATCCATTGTTATTTTTTCCTTTTGAGTATGTTTGATTTTGTTATGATATCAAAATATAGTTTTTTTGAGTTTAAATAAAGCTTATAATATTTATACATTTTATGTAAAAAATACTTTTAAAGTTTAAAATTTTCACAAACAGCTTTTTTCATACCTCTAAAAATTAAAAATTTATCATAAATAGCATAATCGAAAAAATTAGCAAGAAATTGTCCATCTCCACCAGTAAAATATAATTTTTTATTATAAGCACTATCTTTTATAAGTAAGTAGATGCTTTTAATAACACCATAACTTAGAGCATCTTTTGTTCTTTGCGGGAATGCATCGAAATTTATTTGAGTATTAAATTCATAATTTAATTTTGAAGAAATACTAAGAAAAGATTTTTTATAACTTTCTATACCTGGTAGTATAAAACCACCTAAATGGATAGAATTAGACACTATATCCACAGTGATAGCTGATCCTGCATCCACTACCACACCATCTTCTATTGTGTAGCAAGCTGCTATTCTATCTATACCTAAATTTTTATAAATAGTATCAAAATTAAAATATGGCGCTAAATTTACAAATAAAGGATTAGTTTGTAATTTTTCTTCTAAATTAGGATTGACATTAATATAAAATATTTTTTCTTTTGGCTCATATTGTAAGAAATGTTCTATATCCATTGAATGAAATTTTTGATCATCTAAAAAACTGGCTGTAGTATTGCCAACATCACATAAAAGCATAATTTTTAAATCCTTTAGAATTAAATTCTTTTTGGGCTTTAGAACAAATTGGTGCTTGATGAAAAAAAATAATATTTGCAAAATTTATATTATTAAGATGGTTTATAATGTTTGAAATAATTTTTTCTACTTCTAGTATATAATTAAGAAGTATTCTACTTTTAGCAAAGGAAAATAAAACAAGATAGAACTGATCTTTGTTGTCTTTACCATAGAAGCAGTATAAATTCTTTTTTTTGCTAAAAGCACAAATATCTAATTCTTGGAAATTTTTTAAAATAATTTTGTGCTTATATAGTATATTATTAAAATGTGTATTCATTTTAATTTAATTGCAATACTTTGTTTTGGTAGAAAAATTGGTTATTTTTCATAAAACTTTTTTTATCTACAGCATCACTAAATTTATAAACATTGTATTGTTTTAAATTAGAATCTATCTTGATTAGATATCCTGTTTTTTCAAAAATATACAAGAAATTATCATAAAAAGTACTTTTTGAAAAAAGTGCAAATTGGAATTTTACTTCATCAATTTTTCTAAGATTTAAGTCGGTTTTTATTACTCTACCATCTTTGGTTAGTATAAATATTTCTTGATTTCCAACATTGACATCTTTAATATTTTCATTAAGATATAAGGTTCTATTTGGAGTTACGACGATTATTTTTTGATCTGTTGCAGCAATCATTTTATCATCTTGAATATTAAGATAAATGACATTATTAAAAAATTCTTCGCTACTAACAATAATCTCTCTAATGACTTTTAAAGAACTTTTATTTACTATGGCAAGTTTGCCATTGAGCATAGGGTATATAATAATAGTATTTAAAAAATATGGGTTAGCAAAACGACTATCTTGTGCATAAGCTGTCCCTAAATTTTGTATAAATTTAATTCCTAGGTTTTTATTTGCATAAACTAAAGTATTGCTAGCTAAAATTAAAGCAATATCATCACCATCTATACTTGCACTTACAACACTTTCATTAAATTTATACGAAAATATTTCTTCATGTTTGGTATTATAAATTTTAAAATTTCCATTGTCATCTGCTGTTAAAATTTCATCTTGATAGGCGTTTATAATGTTGTAATTTTTATCTAGATTAAATTTTATAATATTGCCATTATTATCAATAAAACTACCATTATTTAATTGAGCTATATTGTTATTAAAATCAACAATAGAACCATTTATTTGCTTGGCTGTATTAGGTAAATTTTCAATTTTAGATGGCTGGTAGTATTCTCTTTTTGTTCCACAAGCGTTAAGAAAAATCAATATGGCTATGAAAAAATAAATTTGTCTCATTTTATTCCTTGGTAGTGTTTTAAACTAGTAACAATTTGCTGTAATGGCGAGTTGATAGGTATTTTATTAAATTCAATATCTGCTTCTTTAAATTTGTTTTGTTTTAAAAAAGTATAGCCTTTTAATAAAATATTGTAATCTTTTAAAAATTCTGATTTTTGGTTATTTTGAGCTAGTATAATTTGTTTGAGCAAAGGATCTAAATTAAGTTGTAAAGTTTGGTTTAGATCTTGAGTGTTTTTGTTAGCCATTAAAAAAATAGCATATAAATTGGTGTTTTTTTGTTTTAGTTCTTCAAGTAGTTGTTGATTGTTAGGGTTTTTCAATAGCTCAGAAAAAATAGCATTGCTTTCTTGAATATTTTTTTCACGAATTAGATTATAAAAATAACTTCCACTAAAATAAACAAGAATAATTACTATTAAAGCAATAATATAATATTTATATTTTTTTATAAAACGCTCACTTTTTATAAAATTTTCCATTAATTGCTCTTGTGAATTTAATTCTTCTTTGACTGCTTTGAAGTTATCTTTAAAAGACATATTTTTCCTTTTTATTGTTTATTGTGATAATAAAATCTTGTTTAAAAGCTACAATTGTAACATATAAAAATAAAAAAATAAATTATTTTATGTTATAATTTTTTATCTAAGAAGATAAATATTTTTGGATAAATATAAAAATTTAAAATTAAGGTAAATAATGCAAATTGATGATAAATTGCTAAGTAAGCTTGAAAAATTAAGTGCTTTAAAAATAGCTGATGATAAAAGATGTGAATTAAAAGAACAATTAAGTCAAATTGTAAATTTTGTTGAAAAATTAGATGAGCTTGATTTGAATAATATAGAAGCTATAACAAGTACTACTAAAGGCGGAACACCTTTTAGGAATGATGAAAGTAAAAAGTCTGAAGTAATTAATGAAGTTAGCAAACATGCTCCAAAATCCCAAGATGGATTTTTTGTTGTTCCTAAAATAATAGAATAATTAATTATGGAGTCATGGTTAAATGGAAAATTTTTCTTGGTTTGATGTTTTTGTTGTAGGTTTAACAATAATTTTAGGCTTAAAAGGCTTAGTAAGCGGTTTATTTAAAGAAATTTTTGGTTTATTGGGTATTGTTGGCGGTGTGCTGCTTGCATCAAGATACGCTAAAGATGTTGCACAAATTATTAATAATAATTTTTACCAAATCCAAAATGAGAATCTTGGAATTTTCGCTGGATTTTTAGCTTTGCTTATTGTGATTTGGGTTGTGTGTATGCTTTTGGGAAATATTTTATCAAAAATGTTTAGCATGAGTGGACTGGGTTTTATAGATCGCATAGGTGGTTTTTTGTTTGGTAGTGCTAAAATTTTTCTAGTTTTTGCTATTTTAATTGCTTGTATAAGTAATATTGAATTTTTAAATTCAAGTTTAGAAAAATATGCAAATAATAGTCATACTTTAGATTTGCTTAAAAAAACAGGCGAATATATAATGAATACAGATTTTACTCAAAATGGTTTAGAGAAAATAGAAGAGCAGATTAAAGATTCTAATTTGAGTTTAAATTCGGAGGCAGATAATGCAAATTGAAAATATAGAGTATGATGTGCTACTTGAGCGTTTTAAAAAAACGCTTAAAGATAATGGTTTAAAATACACAAAGCAACGCGAGATTTTATTAAAAACTTTATATAATAGTGATAAACACTATACTCCAGAAAGTTTGTATGTAGAGATTAAACAAAATAATCCTGAATTAAATGTAGGTATTGCCACTGTTTATAGAACTTTAAATTTGTTAGAAGAATCTGGTATGGCTACTTCTATATCCTTTGGTGCTTCAGGTAAAAAATTTGAACTTGCAAATAAGCCTCATCATGATCATTTAATTTGTAAAAGTTGTGGTGAAATAGTGGAATTTGAAAATTCTATTATTGAGCAACAGCAAATGTTAATTGCAAAAGAATATAATTTTAAATTAACTGGGCATTTGATGCAGCTTTATGGCTTGTGTCCACAATGTGTAAAAAAACAAAGGTAAATATATGTTTGATAATATTTTAGAACAACAAAAAATTCAAAAAGTTCAAGAATTAAAAAAAATAGGGATTAACCCATATCCTCATTTTTTAAGAAAAGAAATGAGTATAAGTGAATATAAAAATAAGTTCATATATATTAAAGATATGGAAAAACAAAGAGATGAAAATGCTAATGGAGTATTAGCAGGAAGATTAAAACTTCTTAGAATAGCTGGAAAATCTGTATTTGCAAATATAGAAGATGAGCAAGATAATATTCAAATTTATTTTAATCAAAATATTTTAGGAGAAGAATATTTTACTATTTTAAAAAAATATCTTGAAGTAGGAGATATTGTTTTGGTCAAGGGATATCCGTTTATGACTAAAACGGGAGAATTTAGTTTGCATGTAGAACAAATTCAAATAGCTACAAAAGCCATAGTTCCTTTGCCTGAAAAATATCATGGATTAACAGATATTGAACAAAGATATAGAAAAAGATATCTTGATATGATTATGAATAGTGAAGTTAGAAAAGATTTTATTTTGCGTTCTAAGATTGTTTCTTATATCAGATCTTTTTTTGATAACAAGGGGTTTTTGGAAGTTGAAACTCCAATGATGCATCCTATTGCAGGAGGAGCCAATGCAAAACCTTTTGTTACATTCCATAATGCTTTAGGCGTAGAAAGATTTTTAAGAATTGCACCTGAATTATACTTAAAACGCTTAATAGTTGGTGGATTTGAAGCAGTTTATGAAATTAATAGATGTTTTAGAAATGAAGGAATGGATTTGACACATAATCCTGAATTTACAACTATTGAGTTTTATTGGGCTTATCATAATTATCATGATCTTATGGATTTAACAGAAGAGCTTTTTGCTATGCTCTTAGATAAACTAAATTTAGATAAAAAGCTTGAGTTTGATGAAAAAATAATTGATTTTTCTAAGCCATTTGAAAGAATTACTTATAAAGATGCTTTAAAAAAATATGGTGGTTTAGACGATGAAGTTATTAATAATAAAGAATTAATTTTAAAAAAGCTAAAAAAAGATGGATTTGAAGCCAATGAAAAATTAGAATTAGGCCATTTACAAGCTGAACTTTTTGATAATTATGTAGAGGATAAGCTTATTAATCCTACTTTCGTGATTGATTTTCCAATTTCTATAAGCCCATTGTCTAGAAGAAGCGATAAGGATGCAAATATTGCTGAAAGATTTGAATTGTTTATTGCAGGTAGAGAAATTGCCAATGGGTTTAATGAGTTAAATGATCCGCTAGATCAATATGATAGATTTTTAAAACAAATTGAAGCAAAAAATGCAGGTGATGAGGAAGCTTGTGAAATGGATGAAGATTTTGTGAATGCTTTAGGATATGCTATGGCACCAACAGCAGGCCAAGGTATAGGTATAGATAGATTGGTAATGCTTTTAATTAATAAAAAATCAATTCGTGATGTAGTGCTTTTTCCGGCAATGAGACCGCTAAAAAATGAAACAAAAGGAGAATAGATGTTGGAAAATTTTGATAGAGAAATTTTTGATTTAACTCAAAAAGAACTGGCAAGACAATGCGATGGTCTTGAAATGATAGCAAGTGAAAACTTTACTATACCAGAGGTTATGGAAGTAATGGGTAGTATTTTAACAAATAAATATGCAGAAGGATACCCTAGTAAAAGATATTATGGTGGATGTGAATTTGTAGATGAAATTGAAAATATTGCTATAGAAAGATGTAAAAAACTTTTTAATTGCAATTTTGCCAATGTTCAACCTAATTCAGGTTCTCAAGCAAATCAAGGTGTTTATATGGCTTTATTAAATCCAGGCGATAGAATTTTAGGGATGGATTTAAGCCACGGAGGCCATTTAACACATGGATCTAAAGTGAGTTCTTCTGGAAAAATTTATGAGAGTTTCTTTTATGGAGTAGAACTTGATGGAAGAATAAATTATGATAAAGTAAGAGAAATTGCAAAAGAAGTTAAACCTAAACTTATAGTTTGTGGTGCAAGTGCTTATCCTAGAATAATTGATTTTGCTAAATTTAGAGAAATTGCAGATGAGGTTGGAGCGTATTTGTTTGCTGATATTGCACATATTGCAGGTTTGGTTGTAGCTGGGGAGCATCCTAGTCCATTTCCTCATGCTCATGTAGTTAGCTCCACAACACATAAAACCTTAAGAGGTCCAAGAGGTGGTATTATTATGTGTAATGATGAGGAGATTGCTAAGAAAATAAATTCTGCAATTTTTCCAGGAATTCAAGGTGGTCCTTTAATGCATGTTATAGCCGCAAAAGCAGTAGGTTTTAAATACAATTTAAGTAGCGAATGGAAAATTTATGCTAAGCAAATTATTAAAAATACTGCGACTTTAGCTAAAGTTTTAACAGATAGAAAATATGACTTAGTAAGCGGTGGAACTGATAATCATTTGATTTTGCTAAGCTTTTTAAATAAAGAATTTAGTGGCAAGGATGCGGATTTAGCTCTAGAAAGATCAGGAATTACAGCTAATAAAAATACAGTTCCAGGCGAAACAAGAAGTCCTTTTGTAACTAGTGGTTTAAGGCTTGGAACTGCTGCTTTAACTGCTAGAGGTTTTAAAGAAGAGGAAATTGCTATTGTTGCAAACTATATAGCTGATATTTTAGATGATATACAAAATACAAAATTACAAGATGAAATTAAAATTAAATTAAAAGATTTAGCAAGTAATTTTATTATTTATGAAAGGGCTTTATTTTGATAACTACTATGGATATGGCTTTGATTAAAATGGTAACAAGCCATTATTATGTAAAAAGAAATACAATTGTTAACAAGTATGAGTATAAAGGTCGCGTTTTTTTTGATAAATTTGAAAAAATAAATGCTCCATTAACTGCAAGCGTAATTCAAGAGCATATGGATAAAAAAATTATTGTTGCACACTCTTTAATCAATAGTTTTGATAAAGTAGAAAATATTGTTTTTGATTACAACGGCTTTAACGCTGAGCGTTTTTGGCATAGAGCACAATTGGTTCTTAGAGAAGAAGGTTTTATAAATTTTACAGCTTATAAAACTAGAACCAATAATCATTTGCATTTATATATACATAAAGGACATACTACTTTTAATGAGGCTTGTTCTTTGGGTTCAAAGCTTTCTTTGTTATTTTCTCAGAAAATGCCAGTAGAATGGAAGGTTTTTCCTAGTATGGATATTCCAAGAGAATTCAACATCTTAACTTTACCTTATGAAGTTTACCAAAAAGAGCGTGGTGCTTCGTGGTCAAAACATATGTAATTTTGAAAGGATAAAAAATGGAAGAAAAAAATAAAAATGAATTTGATGATATTATTTTGCAAAAAGGAAACAAAAGTGAAAAAATGAAAAAAATTCTTTTGCGTTCGATTATTTTAATTATTGTATTTTTGGTTGTGATGATAGTGATGAAAATTATAAATGATCCAGGTGAGGACAAAGCATTGCAAATTCCATCAGAGCCAGATAAACAAACATCTTATGATAATAATTTTGATTCTTTGCCTATTACAGATAGCTCGAAAGAAGAAGATGAATTTGAGGCTTTGGCAAGAAAATTAAAAGAAGAAAGCACTTTAACTGATACAAATAACACTGCCATAGTAGAGGATAAAAAAGAAATACCAGCTGTTTCTTCTAATAGCGTGCTTGATCAAATTTCTACTATAGAACCAAAAAAAGAAGAAAAGGTTAAAGAGACAACAAAAGAAGAAAATAAAGTTGTTCAAAAACCTACAGAAAAGCCTATAGAAAAACCAAAAACCAGTGAAATAGAAAAACCAAAACAGCAAAATACTAGCGAATTGTTTGATGATATAAAAACTATAAATTCAGATAATAAGCTTCCATCTGGTGCTTACATACAAGTATTTTCATTAAATAATTTAGATCCTAAGTCTAAAGAATTAAGCATACTCAAAACCAATGGTTATGATTATAAAATATATAAAACAAATGTTAATGGTAAAGAAATTACAAAGGTATTAGTTGGTCCTTATAAGGAAAGCGAATTGAAAGCAGAATTAGAAAAAATTCGTTCTAAGATAGCAAAAGGTGCTTTTACTTTTAGAATAAAATGAGAATTTTTTCTGTTATTGGAAATCCTATTGTGCATTCTAAGTCTCCAAGAATGCACAATAATGCTATAGCTTTATTTAACGAAAACGCAGTTTATACAAGATATTTACTACAAGATGGTAAAAATTTAAAAAAGATATTGTTGAGTTTTGATGGTGCAAATATAACTATTCCATTTAAAGAAATCGCGTGTGAGATTGCTGATTTTAAAGATGAAAGTGTAATCAAAATAGGTTCTGCTAATACTTTAGTAGTAAAAAATGGATTAGTTTATGCTTATAATACGGATTATTTAGGTTTTTTAAAAGCAATAGAGAAATTTATTAATGCAAAGTCAGCTTTAATTTTAGGAGCAGGAGGAACAGCAAAAGCTTTAGTGTATGCATTAGAAAATAAAAATATTGAACTTTTAGTCGCAAATCGATCTAGCTACCGGTTTAAAGATTTTTTTAATTATGAATGCTGTTTATATGAAAATATACCTTTACATAGACAATTTGACTTAGTTATTAATACTACAAGTGCTGGGTTAAATGATGAAAATTTACCTTGTTCAAAGTTTATTTTAGAAAACATTTTTAAAAAATCTTCTTTTGCATTTGATGTTATTTATGGAAAAGAGACGCCTTTTTTAAAATTAGCCAAAGAAAATAATCTACAAGTGAAAGATGGCACAGATATGTTGCTATGGCAAGGAGTTTATGCTTTTGAAATATTTTTTAATCAACACGATCAGGAAAAAATATATAAAGCCATGTATGAGGCTTTATATATGTATTAATGACTAAACCAAGATTTGATTTTATCAAATAGACTTTCTTGTTCTATAAAAGATTCCTCTTCAGCCAAACCAAAGCTTTTTTCTAGTTGCTGTAGTAGATTTTTTTGTTCATCATTTAGTGTTTTTGGAAATTTAATATCTATTTGAACGATATGAGATCCAAGTTTTCCACTATGTAAATTTTTAACACCTTGGTTTACAAGTTCAAATTTTTCTTTATCTTTTGCTCCAACTGGAAGTTTAAGATCTGCCTCGCCTCTTATTGTAGAAACTTTTATAGTTTTACCAAGAGCAGCTTGGGTAAAAAATACAGGCACTATAGTATATATATCATCTTCATGCCTTATAAATTTTTCATCTTCTTCAACTATAATTTTTATGTATAAATCACCTCGTTTTGAATCATTAGGAAGCTCATTGGCTTTATTTTGTGCTCTAAGACTCATACCATTATCTATACCCTCTGGTATATCAAGTTCTATACTATCTTTAATTTCCTCATATCCCTTACCTTGGCAAATTTTACACTTGTCTTTTATCACATTGCCACTTCCACTGCAATACTCACAAGTTTGAACAAAGGTCATAAAACCTTGTCTAATTCCTACTTGTCCTTTACCACCACAATGCTCGCAAGTACTTTCTTTTCCATTTTCACTACCACTTCCATTACATGTTTTGCAAAATGTTTTATAAGTAAAGTCAACTTTTTTCTTACACCCAAACACAGCTTCTTTAAAAGTAATTTTGATAGATATTTTTAAATCGCGTGGATATTTACTTTCTTTTTTTTGTCTAGATGTTTTACCAAAGCCAAAACCTTCTTCAAAAAAACTTGAAAAAATATCTCCTAAGTCAAAGTCATTAAAGCCACCAAATCCGCTAGCTTGTCCTTTTAAACCTTCTTTGCCATATCTATCATATATACTTCTTTTTTCATCATTACTAAGAACTTCATAGGCTTCGTTAACTAATTTAAATCTATCCTCTGCTTCTTTATTGCCTTGATTTCTATCAGGATGGTATTTAAGAGCCATCTTTCTATATGCTTTTTTGATAGTTTCTTTATCTGATGTTTTTGAAATTTCTAAAATTTCATAGTAGCTAAGCTCCACTTTATCCCTTTCTGTGATATTTTAAAAATGTAATTTTAGCAAAAAAATAAATGAATAAATAAATTATGTGTTATAATATTAAGTTCGTAAATAAAAAATTTAGATAATGAAGGAGTTGGAATGATTAATGTTTTGATGATCGAAGATGATCCAGATTTTGCAGAATTTTTAGCAGAGTATCTAGCTCAATTTAATATCAAAGTAACCAATTATGAAGATCCTTATTTAGGAATGAGTGCTGGTATAAAAAATTATGATTGTTTAATACTTGATTTAACTTTGCCTGGCCTTGATGGTTTAGAAGTATGCCGTGAAATTAGAGAGAAATATAGTATACCTATTATTATTTCTTCTGCAAGAAGCGATTTAAGTGATAAAATCGTCGGACTTCAAATCGGTGCAGATGATTATTTACCAAAACCTTACGATCCTAAAGAGATGCATGCAAGAATTATGAGTTTAATTCGTCGTTCAAAACGCGTTAATGAAACACCAGAGAAGATAATTAACTCAGCTTTTAAAATTGATGAAAAAAGACATGAGATAAGCTATAATGATGAAGTTTTGGTATTAACTCCAGCAGAATATGAAATTTTAAGTTATATGATAAGACAACATTGTTTTTCTGTAAGTAGAGAGCAACTTGTATATCATTGTAAGAGTTTAAAAGATAAAGATTCAAAAAGTTTAGATGTTATTATAGGAAGACTTAGAACAAAAATAGGTGATAGCTCTAAAGCACCAAAACATATTTTTTCGGTTAGAGGTATAGGATATAAACTCATAGGATGAAAGTAACTATTAATCTAAAAATAACAATTTTATTTGCAACTGCTTTTTTGTTTGTTTGCGGATTGTTTTTGTTATTAGGAAAAATACAAATTGATTCTTATTTGACAAATGAGCAAAGTAGGCAGAAGGAAATTGCTGAAAAAATTATTTATAATTTAGAAAGAGGAGAGAATTTTTCAATTCATGATTATCTTCTTTCTAAGTCCTTTAAAATGGTTGAAAATGATAGAATTGCAAAACATGTGGTAACAAAAGGTGAGAAAGTTTTAAGGATTAATTCTCAATATGGAAGTTTTTCTTCTATTATATACCATAATCAAATTTTTTTCTATATTGAAAAGGGAAAGCTTAAACAACTATATGAGTTAAATGCTTCTGCTAGATTGGAATATTTATTTTTATTGAGTTTTCTTTGTAGTTTGGTATTGATTATCTTTTTATATTTTTCTGTGTTAAGATCTTTAATGCCTTTAAAAATTTTAAAGAAAAAAATAAAAAATATAAGTGCAGGAAGAATAGAACCTCTTTCTGAGTATTCTAGAATAAATGATGAAATTTCAGAAATTTCTTTTGAATTTGATCATGCTATTAATAAAATTCAAGAACTTGTAAAGTCAAGACAATTTTTTTTAAGAATGATTATGCATGAATTAAAAACTCCTATAGGCAAGGGAAGAATAGTTAGCGAAATGCTTGATGATCAAAAACAAAAAGAAAGATTAATTGCTATTTTTGAAAGACTTGAGTTATTGATTGATGAATTTGGCAAAATAGAAAAAGTTTTATCAAGAAATTGTCATTTATCTTTGCAGACTTATCATTTGAGTTTGATTTTAGAACAAGCTGAAGATTACTTAATGCGAGATGATTTTTATCAAAAAGTGAAGATTATTTATAAAGAAGATACTATGATTGTAGCTGACTTGGAATTATTCTCTTTGATGCTTAAAAATTTAATTGACAATGCTATTAAGTATTCTGATGATAAAAGTTGTGAAATAATATGTTCAGGTGATTACATTATAGTTCGTAACAAAGGTGTGCAATTTAAGAAGACTTTTGATTATTATTTAAAACCATTTGTAAGAGAAAATAACAATCAAGTTGAAGGTATGGGACTTGGACTTTATATAATTAATAACATATGCAACCTACACGGATATAATCTTACTTATAGCTATGAAGATGGTTATCACACCTTTAAAATTATTTTTTCAAGGCTAGATAATTGAAAAATATTGAAAAATTTAATGAATTAGTTAGTGTTTTTGCAAGTTTGCCTACTATTGGTAAAAAAACAGCTATGAGATTAGCTTATCATGTTAGTATAAAAGATCCTTTACTTGGTTTGAAATTAGCATATAACATAGAAGAATCTGTTAAAACGATAAAAAAATGCACACAATGCGGTGCTTTGTGCGAAGATGAATTGTGTCCAATATGTATAAATGAGCACAGAAATAAAATTATTTGCATAGTTCAAAGCCCAAAAGATATACTTATATTGGAAGATAGTGGAAGTTTTGAAGGGTATTATTTTGTTTTGGAAAATTCTGATGAGGAATGCATTGAAAGATTAAAAAATATGATAATAAATAAAAATATCAATGAAGTTTTTTTTGCTTTTACTCAAGGGCTAAACACTGATGCTTTGATTTTTTTTATAGAAGAAAAACTTAAAGATTTAAAAATTCATTTTTCACAGATTGCACAAGGTATTCCAAGCGGGGTTAGTTTGGAAAATGTTGATTTTATTTCTTTGCACAAAGCAATCAATCACAGAACTAAACTTGATTAGTAAAATCTACAAATTTTCTTTGATTAATTTTGCAATTTTTGCATTACAAATTATTTTTAATTCATCAAAATCTGCATTAGTTATATTATCAAAACTGCCATAGTAATCTAAAAGTTTTTTGATATTACCTTGAGAAATTCCAAGTTTAATGAGTCTTGAATTTTTCAAATTTTGGTTTCTTTTTGTTTTTTGATGGAAGCTTATTGCAAAGCGATGTGCCTCATCGCGTAGTTTTTGTATAAATTGTAATTTTTTATCACTAGGAGATAAGGTAATTACCCCATTAATAGTGTGTATTTTATCCTTGGCACTTCCTTTTGCTCTATGTGCTTTGGCGTCTATTTTTTCTTTGGATATGGCTATTATATCTATATTAGCACCAGAACTTTTAATGATATCATTTGCTAGTTTTAATAAAGCATAGCCACCATCAATAATCCATAAATCAGGAGGCGGATTTTTATCAAATGATAAAGCTCTTTTAGTAAGGGTTTGTTGCATTTGCTCATAATCATTTTTATGTGTTAAATGATAATGTCTATAAGAGTTTTTATCAAATTTATCATTTTTATAAGAAACTAAAGCCCCTACATTTGCTTCTCCTTGTAAATGAGAATTATCAAAAATTTCTATATGATTTGGGAAATTTTGTAAATTAAAGTATTTTTGAAATTCGCTTAAAAATAAGTAATTTTCGTTTTTTAGGTATTTTTGAATGTTAATTTGTGCATTTTGTATAGCTAATTGGCAAATTTCTTTTTTTTCACCTATCTTAGGAACTTTAATAGTAAATTTTTTATTGAATCTTTGACTTAATAAATCTTCTAGTATTTTCATATCTTCAAATTCTTTATGTATATAAATATGTGTAGAATTTACAGGACTTTCTTGTGTATAGTTTTCTAAAATATATTGTTTATAAATTTCATTAAAACCACACTCACTTTCTTCTTTTAATACTAAGACTTTATGATTAGAACTAATAACCTTTCCACTATTTATAACAAAACGCACCATGGAGAGTATATTTTGCTCTATACATATAGCAAAAACATCAAAATTTTCAAGTTTTGCTAGGTCAATTCGTATTTTAACACTGATGTCTTGAATTGTTTGAATTTGATCTCTTATTGTTGCAGCTTCTTCAAAATTTTCATTTTTAGCATAATCAAGCATTTTTTGTTCTAAATTTTTTATTAAATAAGATGGATTTAAAAGTGCTTGTATGGCTTTATGAACAATTTTACTATATTCTACTTGGGATATTTTTCCTTCACAAGGTGCTGTGCATCTTTGTATTTGGTAAAATAAACATGATTTCTTGCAAGATTTTTTTTGTTTTAGCTTGAATGTTAAATATAAGGCATTTAAAAGCTCTTTTGCACCTTTAAAAAAAGGCCCAAAATATTTTATTTTATTTTTTTTAATGATTTTTCTTGTTATTTCAAACCTTGGGTATTCTTCGTTTAAGTCAATGTATATATAAGGATAAGTTTTATCATCTCTTAATAAAATATTATATTTAGGATGCAGTTGTTTTATAAAAGAATTTTCTAAAATTAGGGCATCAGCTTCATTTTTAGTTGTAATAAATTCTACATGATGAGTTTGGCTAATCATTTTTTGAATTCTAAGACTATTTTTGGAATTTGGGCAAAGTTTTGGTGTAAAGCTGAAATAACTTCGAATGCGATTTTTTAAGTTTTTAGCTTTTCCTATGTATAATAATTTTCCATGCTCATCAAAATACTGATAAATTCCTGGTAAATTTGGTAGATTTTTAAGTTCATTTTCTAGCATTATTTATTGCTTCTCTTATATTTTCAAATTTTTCATATAAAAAAATGTTTTGAATATTATTAGTAAATTTTCCATTAGAGAGCTCAAGAAAAGACTGCTTTTTTGTTATTTTTGTTTCAAAATTTTTTGTAATATTTTTCTCTGTGAGTATTTTTATGTTTTCAACTTGAGTAAAATTACTTGAAGGTTTTGCAAGTGTGTAGTTTTTTATTAGATTTTTAATTGTTTTTTTGGTATTATCGTGATTTAATTCTAGATATGCAACATGATGTTTTACTAGAATTATCAAGGTATTGTTTTTTATAAAAAGTCTACTAATCATTTTCTTATGGTTGTAGCTAAATAAATTTAGAAAATCTTTATATTCTAAAGATGTTTTTAAAGGTTTGTAATGTTTAAAATTAGCAAGTTTGTTTATAATATGACTACTCGTTTTCATTTGTTTATTGTATCATTTTTTTTATTAATTTTTTTAAATGCATGTGGTTATAAAGATAGTCCTTATTATGAAATAAAAGATGCAAATGGAAGTGTTATTGATGTAAAGAAATTTCAGTCTTTGGAGAATGAAATATGATTAAGATTCTTTTTTTGCTTTGTTTTGGTATTAGCTTATCATTGGCTAGTCAAACACATGAATTAAATTTGGCATTTAGTGCTTTGGGTATTGGAATTTTAGTGATATTTATTCTAGGGTATTATTTTATTGCGAGTGAGGAAAAGTATCATATAAACAAAACCAAGCCCGCGTTATTTATAGGAACTTTTTCTTTTATTGTTATTGGTATTTATATGGTAATTAACGATATAGATACTCAAATTTTAGAAGAAAATGTAAATCATCTTATATTAGAAATTGCACAGATTGTGTTTTTTTTAATTGCAGCAATGACATTTATAGAAGCTTTAATAGAAAGATCAGTATTTGAAACACTAAAATATAAATTAGTTACTAAAGGTTATACTTATAGAAGATTATTTTGGCTAACAGGTTGTTTGGCTTTTTTTATTTCCCCAATTGCAGATAACCTTACTACTGCTTTAATTTTATCTACAGTGCTTTTAACCATAGATAAAACAAACAAAGATTTTTTAATCCCTGGAGCTATAAATATAGTCGTTGCAGCAAATGCAGGTGGTGCTTGGTCACCTTTTGGTGATATTACTACTTTAATGGTGTGGACGGCAAAAAAAGCTACATTTTTTGAATTTTTTGCACTCTTTCCAGCTTCATTTTTAGGATGGTTTCTTACTGCTTACTTATTATCACATTATGTGCCAAATATTCAACCAAAATTCCAGCAAGATTCTTTAGAAAAAGTGGAGATTAAACCAGGAGGTAAAGTTTTTATAGTGTTAGGTTTTTTAACAATTGCTTTAGCTGTGTTTATCCATAGTATTTGTGATTTACCTGCTATGTGGGGAATGATTTTTGGGCTTTCTTTACTTAGTTTGTATATTTATTTTTTCAATAGAAAAAATGGTAGAAAAGACTTAAATGTGTTTTATTATATGACGCGTATTGAGATGGATACATTGTTATTTTTCTTTGGTATTTTATCTGCTGTTGGTGCTTTGCATTTTGTTGGGTGGTTAATATATGCATCAAATTTATACACAATTTTTGGACCAACTAGTGTAAATATCGGAGTAGGATTTTTATCGGCTATTGTAGATAATGTACCTGTTATGAGTGCAGTATTAAAAGCAAATCCAAGCATGGATGATACTCAATGGCTTTTAGTAACTTTAACAGCTGGAATTGGTGGATCTTTAATAAGTTTTGGTTCAGCAGCTGGTGTGGGGGTAATGGGAAAAATGAAAGGAATTTATACATTCAATACACACTTAAAATACGCTTGGACGATTTTGATAGGTTATATAGTATCTATTTTAATTTGGTATATACAATTTCAAATATTAAAACTATAAAGGAGATAGATGAAAAAAGCAGATATTTTAGTTTTGGATTTTGGTTCACAATATACTCAATTAATCGCTAGAAGATTAAGAGAGCAAGGTGTTTATGCAGAAATTTTACCCTTTAATGCAAGTATAGAAGAAATCAAAGAAAAACAGCCAAAGGGTTTGATTTTAAGCGGTGGTCCAGCCAGTGTTTATGCAAATGATGCTTATTTTTGTGAAAAAGCAGTGTTTGATTTAAACATTCCTGTTTTAGGAATTTGTTATGGTATGCAGTTAATGGCACATCATTTTGGTGCTAATGTAGCTCCAGCAGGCCATAAAGAATACGGAAAGGCTAGTATTGATATAAAAAATGATAGCGATTTGTTTAAGAATTTGCCTAAAAAACAAGTAGTTTGGATGAGTCATTCTGATAAGGTAGAAAATTTACCACAAGGTTTTGAAGTTTTAGCAACCAGTGAAAATAGTCCATTTTGTGTATTTGGAGATGAAAAGCGTAAATTTTTTGCTTTGCAATTTCACCCTGAAGTGCAGCATAGCGAATTTGGCAAAAGCATCTTGAAAAATTTTGCTAAATATGCTTGCAATTGCGATAGCGTATGGAATATGGGCTCATTTGCAAAAACCCAAGCACAAAAAATCAAAGAAGAAGTAGGCAATGATAAAGTATTGTGTGCTGTAAGTGGTGGGGTTGATAGTAGCGTGGTAGCCGCGTTATTAGCAAGTGCGATTAAAGATCAAGTTGTAGTGGTTTTTGTGGATAATGGGCTTTTAAGAAGTGGTGAAAAAGAGCAGGTTGAATATATGTTTAAACATACTTTGGGCATAGATTTAATTAGTATTGATGCTAGAGAAATTTTCTTAAGCCGCTTAGCAGGCGTTAAAGATCCTGAGCAAAAAAGAAAGATTATAGGAAATACCTTTATAGAAGTGTTTGAAAAAGAAGCAAAAAAACATCAAGATGTAAAATATCTTGCTCAAGGAACTTTATATACAGATATCATTGAAAGTTCGGTTGTAGGGGCTAGTAAGACTATAAAATCTCACCATAATGTCGGAGGCTTGCCTGAGAAAATGAATTTAAAACTCATCGAACCGTTAAAAGAAATTTTTAAAGATGAGGTAAGGGCTTTGGGGATTGAGTTAGGATTAAGCAAAGATGTGGTTTATCGTCATCCTTTTCCAGGGCCAGGGCTTGCTATACGCATTATGGGTGAGGTTAATGAACCTAGTTTGGAGCTTTTAAGAAAAGCAGATGTGATTTTGATTGAAGAGTTAAAAAGCAGCGGTTGGTATGATAAAACATGGCAAGCATTTTGTGTGCTTTTAAATGTGCAAAGTGTTGGCGTAATGGGTGATAATAGAACCTATGATAATGCAGTTTGCGTGCGTGTGGTAAATGCAAGCGATGGTATGACTGCAACTTTTTCTCATTTACCTTATGAGTTATTGGAAAATATTTCACGCCGTATAATTAACGAGGTTGAAGGCATTAACCGCGTGGTGTATGATATTTCTAGCAAACCACCAGCAACAATTGAGTGGGAGTGATTATTTAGTGCAAAAATAAACAAAAGCAGGGGGGAGATTTTGCCAAATAATGGGTGAAATTTCCACCTTGCTAAAAGTAGCAAAAAGTTTTTTCTTAAAAGCCCTTCCTTTTGGAGTAGGCAAAACATATGCAAAGGTTGCAAAACAGCCTTTTTCTTCTAAAACTTCATGAATAGAATTTAACAAAACATCTTGTTCTTTAGAATTTAACATAGCCCAAGGAATTCCTGAGATTATTAAATCAAGTTGTTTTATCGATCTTTTTTCAAGCATATTAGATAAAAATTCAGCAGAATTAACTTCTACATCAATATTTTTTATATTTTTCTTGAGTTTTTTTGCCATGTGAGGGTTGATTTCAACAGCAAAAAAATTAGCCTTATGGCTTTTTTGCTTGAGTATATATTGGGTAAAACTTCCTGTTCCAGGTCCTATTTCAACGATGTTTTTGGCATTATGAACATGAGAGGTTATAAGCTTGCTAAGTTTTTTTGAGCTTGCACAAAATGCACCTGTTTGTTTTGGATTTTTAAAATAATGAAATAAAAACATAAATTATAATACCCTAGTAAAATATTTAAAAATTTTTATTAATTTTAAAATATTATTGTAAATTTATAAAAACAAAGTTACAATAATATTTTAATTTCTATAACATAAGGCTTTTTATATGCATGGTAAAATAATGGTTTATGTAGATGGTACTGGTAGAGGTACGGTTATCAATCTTGCAAAAACTTTTTTTGAATTTAATAAACATGCATGGCATGATAAAAGAAGCATGCCAACTGTGGGTATGTTTGTTGAATTTAGATCTGATGGAAAACATATTACAGACTTGCGTCCTTCAAAATTCCAAGAATTTGGAGAAAATGATTTCATAAAAGAAAGGGATTTTTGGAAAACAGATAGTGATGATGAGTTAGAGGATTTAAGATTAACTAGAAGAGATGCTTATGTTCAGGAATTATATAGAGAAACTAATTATGATGAATTGGAAAAAATTACTCTTAATGTAACAATTCCACAAGCTATTCAAAGGTATTTTTATAACGAAACTTTGTCAATTAATGCGGTAAAAGATATCAATACCGAAGAAGTTCCTTATATTATAGATTTTTTTGCTTTAAAGCGTTTTTTGTATAAAGCATTAGACACTTTACTTTTTTCGGATAATACCATCAACCAAGCTGATTTTTCTGCTATGAAAAATATTATAGTTCATCTTGAAATGGCATATAAAGATATGAAAGATAAACAAAAGCATATTAATATGGAGCGTATATATGATGAGGTATTTTTATCACATCAGTGTCATTATCAAGCTTTATTAGCTTCCTTAGATAATCGCAAAAATAGAAAACTAGCGCTTGAAAGACAAATGAGTACCTTAGCTAGTGATGTAAAAGCTAAGCAAGCTAGAGTAGAATCAGAAAGCGGAAAAAAACGCCAAGAACTAGAAGAATTAATCACAGAAAAAAAGCATAAATTAGTTGAATTAAAAAATGAATTAGATTATTTCAGTAAGAGTATTGAAAAATTAGAATTAATTAAAAAATCATTTTATGATAAAAATTTGACTATTTTTACAAATAGTTTTAATCTAGCTAGAGAAAAATTATTTGAAAAAATTAAGCAAGGCTTAAATATTTGTGCTACAAAGTTAGATTTAGAAATTTGGAAAAAATCTTTAAAATCAACTAGTATAAAAAATTCTTATTTTAAAAATGCAACCGAAATTTCTTTTTGTACTTTGTCTTTTGCGGAACTTTATCTTAATAGATTAAATAAACATGCATTAAATCCTAATGATCAATTGTTGCTTTCTTATATTAATAAAGTAAAAAAAGAATGTGAAAAGAATTTTTTAGTTGTAACTTCTAATTTTGATTTATATGTAAATATGAAAATACAAATTTTTTCAACAAATCCTTATTATGTTGTTAAGCATGCCCCTAAAAAGGTAAATTATCAAGGATTAATGAAAAATACTGATTTTGATGTTGTTTATGTGGATGAAAAAACTATTTGGGCACCTGTGGCTGATGTAATTTTGGAAGGTAAGTATTTTTTAAAGAAAGATTCTAAAACAAAATTCAAAATACTTTAGTAGTCTTTATGAACACTAATTTAAGTTTTATTAGTTATAATTACTAAGCCTAAATGGTTCGAATGGTATTAAAGAGGATCCAACACATTATTTGTAAGCTATGATTGTGTGATTTACCGTGTTCTGTGACTTCGTTTGAGTTTTTAAAAAAGCGAGAAGCTGCAGCCTTTAAAAATTACCTAATGGCAAAATTTGACTTTTGAGGGTCAGACACTTATACTTCCGACCATTTGGGTTTTTAATATTTTTAAGGAAAATAATGAAAATTTTAATCTTAGGAAGCGGAGCTAGAGAATATTCTATTGCCTTAGCTTTAAAAAAAACACATAATGATATAGAGTTTTATTTTGCACCTGGTAATGGTGCTACTGCACAAATGGGAACAAATTTGAATATGAAAGATCCAAAAGTGATTACTGCCTATGCTAAAGCTTCTGAGATAGACCTTTGTATAGTTGGAAGTGAAAATTTTTTAGCTGAAGGTATAGTAGATCTTTTTAAAGAAAGCAACATTGCTATTTTTGGGCCAACAAAGGCTGCTGCAATGCTTGAGGCATCAAAATCTTTTATGAAAAGTTTTTTGAAAAAATACAAAATTAAAACGGCTAAATTTTTAAATACTACTGATTTTGAAAAAGCAAAAAAATTTATTCTTACTTTAACTCCTCCTATTGTAATAAAAGCAGATGGGTTATGTGCTGGTAAAGGTGTTATTATAGCGCAAAGCCATGATGAGGCTTTAGAAGTGACAAAAAGTATGTTAAGTGGAGAAAGTTTTGGAGAGGCTGGAAAAATAGTTGTTATTGAAGAATATCTTGATGGATTTGAATTAAGTGTGTTTGCTGTTTGTGATGGTGATGATTTTATTTTACTTCCTGCTGCCCAAGATCATAAAAGATTATTAGATAATGATAAAGGACCAAATACTGGAGGAATGGGTGCTTATGCACCAAGTTCTTTAGCAAGTGAAAATTTACTCAAACAAGTTAAAAAAGATATAGTTATACCAACATTAAGAGGTATGAAAGCAGAAGGTAGTGAATTTGTTGGTGTTTTGTTTATAGGATTAATGGTGGTTAATAACAAACCTTATGTTTTAGAATATAATGTGCGTTTTGGAGATCCAGAATGTGAAGTTTTGATGCCACTTATAGAAAATCCTTTAGATTTGTTTTTAGCTTGTGTTAATAAAAATCTTGCTAATACTCAAATTAAAATTAAAGATGAATATGCAGTAGGTGTTGTTTGTGCTAGCAAAAATTATCCTTACAAAGATACCCCAAGAGCTTTAATTAGCATAGATGAAATTCCTGAAAATTCTCACATTTCTTATGCTGGAGTGACATTAGAAGATGGGAGATTATATGCAAGTGGCGGAAGAGTACTAGTTTGCGTTGGAACAGGAAAAAGTATTAATGAGGCACAAAAAAATGCATATAAACTTTGTGAAAAGGTAAATTTTAAAGGCAAACAATATAGAAAAGATATAGCTTTTCAGGTTATTAAATGAGCAATCAAGATTTATTTGATAAATTAGAAAAAGAAGAAATTAAAATAGCTAGTTTTAAAAAAAGATTTTTAGCATATTTGATTGATAGTTTTGTGATACTAGGCATTGTTAGTATTATTTTGTTTGATAAATTTTCTATGGTGCAAACATACGAAGAAATGCATAGTGTATTAATCCGTTTTGCAGGTGGAATTTTGATTTTACAATTTTGCTATCATACTTTATTTACTTATCTTTATGGTGCAACTTTAGGAAAAATGTTTTTGAAAATTACAATTATCGATCAAAATGTTTTAGATAAACCTAATTTAACACAAAGTGCTATTAGAGCAGGATTTAGGCAAATTAGTGATATGTTTTATGGTTTAGGTTTTGCTTGGGCATTGAGCAATGTGGTTTTAAAAACTTGGCATGATTATGCTGCAAAAACGGTGGTAATAGATCTTGCGTAAAATATTATTATCTTTAGTTTGTGTTAGCAGTATATATGCTTCAAAAGTTGATATTTATGCGTTAGATGTTGTAAAAAAACAAGATATAATTGAAGCAAAAAATAATGTAGTAGTTGTTTCTGATTTTTATTTGATAACAGCTAGTGAAGCAAAATATAATGAGACTACTAAAGATTTGGAGCTTTTTGGTGATGTTAATATACTAAGAGGTCAAAAAGAACGCACTCATTCAACTTATACAAAAATCAATCTTAAAGATAATTCAACCGCCTTTAAAAATCTCTTTTTTTCTAATAACGACTTAGAAGTTTGGCTTCAATGTCATAAAGCTAAATTTGATAATAAATTTTTTATAACAGAAAATTCTGTTGTTTCAAGTTGTAATGTTGAAAAGCCTGATTGGGAAATTAGATTTGATGAAGGAAAATTAAACAGAGAGAGTAACTTTTTACATCTTTATAATGCAAAATTGTATGTTAAAAATACCCCGATAATGTATTTGCCTTATTTTGGTTTTAGCGTGGATACTAGAAGAAAAAGTGGTTTATTGGTGCCTGAACTTGTTCTAAAACAAAGTGAAGGTTTGTATTATAATCAGCCAGTTTATTATGTTATTGATGATAATGCAGATTTACAAGTTGAACCTCAAATTAGAACAAAAAGAGGTTATGGAATATACACAACTTTAAGATTTATAGATTCTTTGCATTCACAAGGTGAGATTAGTGGTGGAATTTTTGGTGAAAAATCAAGTTATAAAAGAGAAGAAAATTTAAAAAATAAAGAACACTATGGACTTGAGATTAAGTATGCTAATGAAGATCTTTTTAAAAGCTTGTTAAAAGATGACTACCAAGAGGGATTGTGGATTGATGCTACTTACTTAAATGATGTAGATTATATGAATTTAAGTTCTAAAATAAATACACAAGCTTCACTTGTTACTTCTAAGATTAATTATTTTTTATCCGATGAGGATAATTATTATGGAGTTTATGCAAAATATTATATTGATACATCTAAAATTAGCAACAAAGACACCATGCAAGAATATCCATCTTTGCAATATCATAGATACTTAAATGGTTTTTTTGATAATTATATACAATATAGCATTGATTCATCGTTTCACAGATATTATAGGCAAGTTGGTATTTATGCCAAAACATTAAATTTTGATATTCCTTTAATTTACCATGCAAGTTTTTTAGATGATTTTTTAAATTTTACTTTTACAGAAAGAATATATGCTAATTTTGTGGACTATTCCAATACAGATTTAAAAAACCAAGAGCACTTATTTAGAAATTCACATAATTTTTCATTATATAGTGACCTTTCAAAATCTTATAAAAATTTTTATCATACTTTGTATATGGGTTTAAATTATTATCTTCCAGGTGCTAAGTCAGGATCAATAACTGAAGATTTTATAGGTATAAAAAACGATCCTGAACAATTTAATTTTGCAATTTCTCAATACTTTTATAATGCATTAGGTAAAAAAAAGCTCTTTCATAGTTTAGTAGCAAAATACTATACAGATGAAAAAGATTTTGGTGGTTTTGACAATATAATAGAATATTTTTATAGTGATAATATTAGTTTTAGAAATGAAAGTAGATATTTAGGAGTAGAGGAAAAATTTGATAGGGTTTTTAGTGAAGCTTTGTTTGATTACTATGATTGGAAAATTAGTTTAAACCATGCATATAGAATTTATGAAAATGAAAAATATAATTTTTTAGGAACTAAGGCTCAATATGATATCAATGTAAATTATAAAATTTTTGGTGGATTATGGTTTGATTTGAATAAAAACCCCGAAAAATGGGAATTAGGTTATACTTATCAGAGAAAATGCTGGAATTATTCTTTGATGTATCGTAAAGATATCTCTCCAAAACTTACAAGTGGTGGTATAAGTGCTAAAGATCAAAGCGGGCTTTATTTTATGTTTAATTTTTATCCTATAGGTGGAGTTGCATATGATTTTTCTTTAGAAGAAAGCGAGAAATCAATATGATATATTTTGAAGATGAAAAAGAAGCTGTAGAAAGGTTATACGAACAATTACCAAGTGATAAACTAAAAGATTATATTATTATCACCCCCTCTTTAAAATCAATTATTTTTGTTGATATGCTTGCTTATAAATTAGAAATTCCTTATAATTTTTTATTTACAGAGCAAATTAAAGCCCCTAATAATAACGAATGTCAAATTGCTATGATTAGCGAAACTAAAGATATAGTGTATAATGAAGCTTTGGTTAATGCTTTTGATATAAGTTTAGATTATATATATGGAGAGGCTAATAGAACTTATGAAGAAAAAATTTTGAAAAATTTATATCGTTATAGAAAAGGCAATCTTTTAAAAGATTTAAAAGGCAAAAATATTTTAATATTACATGAAGGTTGTGAAAGTGGAATTACTGCTTCATGTTGTATAAAAAGTTTATTAAAAGAGGAGGTTAATAGCATTGTTTATGCAACAGCATTAATGCCAAGTGATGTTAATGATTATATCGCAAGTTTTGTTGATAATGTATATTGTGCACAAAAAATAGATCATTTTGTAAATATAGAATTTTATTTTAAAAACAAGACTATTTTACAAACACATGAAATTTTGGATATTTTAGAAGAAAGTAAATATTATCTTCCTTTGCAAAAATAAATTTATATCTGAGCAAAAAGTTGTTTAGATATAAATTTATAGGCAAAATAAAAACAGGCTTTTTAAGTTTTATATTTAAAATTTAAAAAGCTTATTTGTTTTTGTCTATAATAAAAATATTTAAGGATAAATTATGCGACATGAAATAAATATCAATAACCATTTAGAAATTTTTGATACTGACAAGGTAGCAAAACAAGCAGCTGGTGCAGTATTGATGCAAGAAAAAAATGCAGTAGTGTTAGCTACTGTAGCTAGAGAAGAAAAAATGGTAGAAGAGGATTTTCTACCACTTACTGTGCAGTATATAGAAAAAGCTTATGCAGCAGGTAAAATACCTGGAGGTTATGTTAAAAGAGAGACAAAGCCAGGCGATAATGAAACTTTAAGTGCTAGGATTATTGATAGAAGTTTAAGACCATTATTTCCAAAAGGCTATGCATATCCAACTCAAATTGTAGTGATGGTTCTTTCGGCTGATCCTGAGGTTGATTTGCAAGTAATGAGTTTAAATGCAGCTAGCATTGCATTGTATTTAAGTGATATTCCTATTAAAGCTCCAGTTTGTGGAGTGAGAATAGGACGCATTAATAATGAATTTGTTTTAAATCCAAGCAATAGTGAGTTAAAGAATAGTTCGCTAGATCTTTATGTGGCTGGAGTTAAAGATGAACTTTTGATGATAGAAATGAGAGCATTGTCTAATAAACAAAACCATATTCATTTTATGAACGAATTAAGTGAAGATGACACGCTTAAAGCTTTAGAATTTGCAGGCAATGCTATTTTAAGAGGTTCTAATGAATATGAAAAGGTTTTTGCAGCTTATAGAAAAACTTCAAATCTTGAATTTAAAATAGAACTTGATAATGAAGAAATTATCAATCATGTAAAAAATTCTTATTTAACTAAATTAAAAATTGCTATTAATCAAATGGCTAAAAGTGAAAGAGCTAGCGAGCTTTCTAAAATTGCTAAAGAAATTGAGATAGAACCTATAGCAATTGAAAAAGAATGGAAATTAGAAGATATTGAAAAAGCATTGCATATATGTAAAAGAGAATTAGTTAGAGCACAGATAATTAATGAGGCAAAAAGAGCAGATGGTAGAGGTTTGAAAGATGTTAGAAAAATAGACATAGAAACAAATATTTTACCGAATGCACATGGTTCTTGTTTATTTACTAGAGGTCAAACACAAGCTTTAGTTGTTGCAACTTTGGGCGGAGATAATGATGCGCAAATGTCAGATTTATTAACAGAAAAAAATCCAGTGTGTGAAAAATTTATGGTTAATTATAACTTTCCAGGATTTTCTGTGGGAGAGGCTAGTCCTATTAAAGCACCGGGAAGAAGAGAGTTAGGTCATGGAAATTTAGCAAAACGAGCTTTACATCCTAGTGTTGATAGTGATTGTGCTTATATTATTCGTTTGGTTTCTGAAATTTTAGAAAGCAATGGTTCTAGTTCTATGGCTACGGTGTGTGGAGGATCTTTGGCTTTAAAAGCTGCTGGTATAAAGAGTGAAAAATTAATCGCAGGTGTGGCTATGGGACTTGTTTTTGAAGATGAGAAATATGCTATTTTGACAGATATTATGGGGCTTGAAGATCATGATGGGGATATGGATTTTAAAGTTGCAGGTAGTTATGATGGTATCACTGCTTTACAAATGGATATAAAACTTGGTGGTATTGAACAGCAAGTTTTAAAAGAAGCATTATATCAAGCAAAAGAAGCAAGGGAATATATTTTAAATTTAATGGAACAAGCAAGCAAAAATATTATTATTAATGAAGCTATATTGCCTAAAATTGAAATTTTTAATGTTGATCCAAATAAAATACCTGATATTATAGGTCAAGGTGGTAAAACCATAAAAGAAATTATAGAAAAATTTGAGGTAAACATAGATTTAGATAGAGAAAAAGGTGAGGTTAAAATTTCTGGGATTAATAGTGAGTTAATCCATCAAAGTAAAGAATATATATTAAATTTGCTTCACTCAAAGAGTTCTAATAAAAAACGCGATAAAAAAGAAATGCCAAAATTTGAGTTAGGAGAAGAATTTATTGGTAAAGTTCAAAAAGTAGTTGATTTTGGTGTATTTATAGAATTAAAAGATGGTATTGATGGATTGTTGCATAATTCCAAGATTAAAGAAAAATTAGAAGTGGGTCATGAGGTTAAAGTTAAAGTGTTAGAAATAAAAAATGGAAAAGTTTCTTTGGATTTGGTTTAAAGCAAGTTAAGCAATACTTGCTTTAAAACCTTGACAAAATATAATAGTTTTGGCATAATTTCATTTTTTGGTTGTCTCGTTAGCTCAGCCGGTAGAGCATCTCCCTTTTAAGGAGGGGGCCGTTGGTTCGAATCCAACACGGGACACCACTTATATCTTTATTTTGGTCGCTTAGCTCAGTTGGTAGAGCGCCACCCTTACAAGGTGGATGTCATAAGTTCGAGTCTTATAGTGACCACCATTCTTTTTTAGGTGCGGCGGTAGTTCAGCTGGTTAGAATATCGGCCTGTCACGCCGGAGGTCGCGGGTTCGAGCCCCGTCCGCCGCGCCATTGTCTCGTTAGCTCAGCCGGTAGAGCATCTCCCTTTTAAGGAGGGGGCCGTTGGTTCGAATCCAACACGGGACACCACTTATATCTTTATTTTGGTCGCTTAGCTCAGTTGGTAGAGCGCCACCCTTACAAGGTGGATGTCATAAGTTCGAGTCTTATAGTGACCACCATTCTTTTTTAGGTGCGGCGGTAGTTCAGCTGGTTAGAATATCGGCCTGTCACGCCGGAGGTCGCGGGTTCGAGCCCCGTCCGCCGCGCCATTGTCTCGTTAGCTCAGCCGGTAGAGCATCTCCCTTTTAAGGAGGGGGCCGTTGGTTCGAATCCAACACGGGACACCACTTCAGCTAATTCTTTGACCCTTTCGTCTAGTGGCTCAGGACATCACTCTCTCTGTGTGAAAACAGAGGTTCAAATCCTCTAGGGGTCGCCATTTAATTTAAGTTTTGTTTTAAGATTTTATAATTGTATGTAAGAAGCAATGGTGGATTTAGCAGGCGTGTAATTTACCAACTAAACTCCTAAATATCCATACTTTAATGAAATATTTTTCATTTGCACATACTTTTGCACATACTTTGTATTTTATTGTAAAAATGTGTAAAAAAGTGATATTGTTTTGCTAAATAGGTGATGTATTAAAATTTTTAGAGTGTGAATTTCAAGGAAAGAATATTGTGTATTTAAATTCTAACAAAGAAAAATACTGCCTGACTAATGAAGAGTAAGTGTTTAATATATTCAAGAAACAATTTTAAAAATAGAATATTTGCTATTATATGAATTGCCAAAGTAGATTAAATCTTATTTTAAAGATTTAACCCTTAGTATAATTTTAGCTATTTTTTCAAAGCTATAAACATTTTTTAAAATCATTACCATTTAAATTTTTTCTAATATCTATAATTCTACATTATACTATATTAAATATTTTATTTTATGTCCTGCTTATACTGTAAAATAAAATATAAATGCTATGCTTTAGATAGTTTTAGAAGTTAGTAAAGATATTGTATGTTTAAAACAATAACTATTTTAAATGTAATAGTTGTGTTTTAAAAAAGCACTAGCCATATCGAAGATGATGATGCTCAAGTTGGTATTAATGATGAAAATAATAATGGTTGGGAAGATGATGGTTCTTGTGGAGGACAAATTTTTATCTTTAATGGAAAAGATAATAGATGTCGCTCTAAAGACAAATTTTTGGCTTAACTGGGGGTGGTTGCTGTGATAAAGATAAAGTATTTATAGGGCTTATACCTTGTAAAGAAGATAAAAAAAGCTAGCTAAACTCAATAAGCAAAATAGATGTGTAGAAGTTGGTGAATATTGCTCTAAAAAAATTAAATTCATAGCTTGTATTCAGCATAAAAAACACATTGTTGTTTTAATTCAAAATTAGCAAGAATATTTAATGAGCAAGGACGCCCACAAATTGGAAGAGGTTGGGGTTCTCCAAAAAGTCCTGATTGTAGAGGATTTGTTCCAGAAGAATTTCAAAAGTTAGATTTTAGTGAAATAGATTTAAGTGAATTTATTGCTGATATTGTTGGAAGTATTGATGTAGATAAAATACAAGCTGATTCTATAAAAATACAAGAAAAGATTGAAAGCAATCTTGAGAATTTAACAAGAAAACCTACTAATTAAAAAGAAAAATAAAATTATAGAAAGGAGATAGAGTTTAGTTAAAAGTTTGTTTGGTACCGCAGGTAGCTCACTCTAGTTGCCCCAAAAAGGGGCTTGGTTAATATATCTTGACTATAAATAGGCAAAGTAGTATAATAACCACTAAAATGAGCTTTACGAACCTCATTGAGTTATACCTCCTTTCAGGGGTTTCACAATTTAGCCGTAGGGGGTCAGCCTGCGGCTTAAACCCTTAATATAATTATACCGAACAAACTCTTTAACTTATTTAATACACACAATAAAAAATTACTTTTTTGTTATTTAGAATTTATTTTTTTGTGTCTTTATTTAACACAAATGCTAAAAAAACAATATATAAAACTATAGAAAGGAGATGAAGTTTAGTTAAAAGTTTGTTTGGTAAAGCCAAAGGGATTATCCTAAACCCTGCAAAAGCAGGGGATACTCAATAAGCCTTGACATAGCAAAGTGTTAAGAGTATAATTATAAGGATAATTTTTGTTAGCATTATGCTCACCTCCCTTCTGGGCGGTAAATTAACGCTAAAGGGTTGCGCCCCTTTGGCGTTGCACCCTTAATATAATTATATCAAACAAACTCTTTAGCTTCTTTAATACAATTGATGAAAAGATTTTACATTTTATTCCTTAGTGCTTTAATTTTTCACTTTCTTTATTATTTGGTGCTACAAATATAGATGATAATCATATTATCTTTACTTGGGGCTATGGTGAAGTAGCAAATGATATTTTACAAGTTATAAAAGATGTTATATTTTTGCTTCAATTAACTAATAAAAGTAAAGAATCTTTTCATATCAATATCTTAATCAATAGTGATACACTTTATAAAAATCCTTTATTGCAATATAATATAAATAGAAAAATTTCTAAAGATGATAATATCATTTATGCTTTAAAAAATACTTCTAGTATAAATCAAGCTTTTAAAAACTTAAAACAATTACAAGAAGTATTATTAAAAGAAAATATATTTTTAAATTTTATAGACTTAAATAGTAAAGAAAGTCTTTTAAGTTTTTACAATCAAATATTAAGTAATCATCATCTTAAAGATTATTTTTATATAAAAAATAATCAATTTTTTATTAAAGAAGATATAAAAAATAAAATTGTATTTCACAATATCAATTCTTCTTCTATTATAAGTAATTATCTTAGCTTGTTAAATGATTTTAATACTTTAAGTAAGATAGAACTTATAAATATATTAGAAAGTTTAAGTTTATATAATCTCTCAACTTTAATGCAAGATATACAAAAAAGAAACTTAAAACTAGAATATAACTTAAAAAGCTTTGATAAAGATAATATCTTTTTATCTAATATGATTATGAATGTGAGATTGAAGTAAGTAAATGGTAGATTTAGCAGGTGTGATTTGTTAATCACAGCAAAGTATTTTTTGCTTATATGCTATATTTTATTGTTATAATTTATAAAAAGTGATGAAAAATATACAGGACAAAGTTACTGATGAACCCTAAAGAACTTATTTCTCAAATCAAAGACTATGCTGATATAGCAGATGCTAGTTATGCTATGCTTGATTTAATCGATGAGAATGATGAAAAAGGTTTTAATAGTATGTTAAATATAAAAACTAAATTTTACTTATACCAAGGTATTTGAAATAATATACTTTAAAAAGGAGTATCAAATGAAAATCACAATGATAATTCTAAGCTTATTTTCTTTAGTATCTTTAAGTGCATGTGCTTTTAAAGAAAATAAAGCAAGTGAATTAGAAACTCTTGCAAGTAATTATGGTGGAATTTATATCTTTGATAAAAAAATAAGAGAAGAGATATTGGAAAATGAAAGAAAGAAAGGAGAGGCAATGAAAAAAATGTCTTTAGGGGATGATTTTTGGGATCAATTAAAAATCATAGAAAAAAATTCCCTCAAGTCCTTTCTAATGGTTGTAAATATTATCGTAATGATTATAATTATAAAATAGGAGAATCAAACTTCAACTTCAAAGATAAACCCGAATTTGCATACTATGAAGATCAATTTAAAGCATATATGGGTGAAGAAAACTATAAAAAATTAAGACCTTATTTAGGTATGACAACTTATTATGTGTGTGAGGGTAAAAAATATCCTGTTGTTTTTGCTACTATGATAGATTATAAAGTAAAAAGCTATGGATTGTTTGGAGATGAAGGAAGAGGATTTAGCTTTTCTAGTATTAGTCGTAAAAGTGCAGGAGGAGGATCTTTTCATTATTTTACTAATGGTAAATTTGTAAAAAGTGATGAAAAATATACAGGACAAAGTTACTGATGAACCCTAAAGAATTTATCTCTCAAATCAAAGACTATGCTAATATAGCAGATGCTAGTTATGCTATGTTGGAATATGTTACTTTTAATGTTCTTGGTATTTATGGCTGGAATGGTTCCTAGTGTAATTATATTTTGATTTTTAAAAAGTAGGATAATTTTATTAAAAATATAAAAAGGAAAATAAATGGGTTTATTAAAAAAAATATACATTGCTTGGGGGATGTTTTGGGGAATTATTTTTTTGTTTAGTTCTTTATATGCTTATTTTAGTGATATAGAATTTTTGGTGATATGTTAAAGATTGCATTTTTTATATATTCTTATCCATTGTTACCTTACATATCATATTTAACACTACAAGAAACTATTAAATCCAAAAATATTTTTCTTTATTTTTCTTTATTTTTCTTTATTTTTCTTTATTTTTCTTTATTTTTCTTTATTTTTCTTTATTTTTCTTTATTTTTCTTTATCTCGGGGGGATTTTTTAATTATGTAATAATATTAGGTATTTATACAATATTATTTTTAATAATATCTATTAAATTTAGAAAAGAACTTTCTTATTATTTTTCTTTATTATTTTGTATTTTTTTATACATTTTTTTATATCTTTTTATTTTCTATATGGATTTAAAAAATGAGTAATAAAGCTCAAATTAACAATCTCAAAAATTATGCTAAACTTGTATAGATTGGTTTTTTTGATTTTTTAATAATAATTTAAATTTCAACAAAAAAGGAAGTAGTGTGATAATACTAAAAAATCTATATATTATTTGGATTATAATTTGGGGATTTGGGGCTATTTTAGGTTATTATATGGGATATGATGCAACTTTTACTAAAATATTCTTTTTTCTTGTTATACTTTATCTTTTTCCATTGTTGCCTTATTTGCATTATTTAATTTTTGAAAAAGCAAAGAACAAAAATATATTCATTTCTATTTGTTATTATCTACTATTATTTGTTATTACCGCTTATTATTTTACTTTAATATATTCATGTGGAGCAAATTTTTTAACATTTTTTATAATGATTACTTTATATATGATTATTTGTAGTGCTATAATTTTATGGAAATTTAAAATAAATTTAAGATTATATTTTTACATAATTTTATGTATTTTTACTTATCTCTATATAGTTTTACATGTTTTTATAGTATGTTATGAAATAGAATGGGCAGATATACTGTTAGATAAAGATATAAGGATATATATTTACGGAGAAATAATTAATTTGCTTACGGAGCAATAATTTGTTTTATAATAAATCTTATTTTTATAGGGGAATAAATTAATGAAAACTCAAATCAATAATTTAAAAGATTATGCAGAACTTGCATGGGCTAGTTATTTTTATTTTGATTTAAAAGGTTGCATATTACAAGAAAATGAAACTATCGTTACTTTAAATGAGCTTGTAAGTTTAAGTTATAACGGAAACATAGCTGGAAGAAAAGAAAAGGTCGGACAAGAATATAGTTTTATTGGCAAAGGTGAATTAAATGGAGAATTTGGAGAATTACAAGCTAGGAATTTCTCTCAAAGATATGAGGTTCAATTTCATCAGCCTAACACTTTAAGTGGTTTTAGTGCTACTTTGTTTGGAGAAAAAAGAAAACAAATTGATAGTAAAACTAAAGAAAAAATCTATACAAGTGAATATGGCTATATCAATTATATTTTAGCCATTAGAGGAATAGAGCCTAAGGAAGTCAAATAATGAAAAAGTTTCTTGCACCTAAAAAGATTATCTTAGTATTTATTACATTATTTGGAATTTATCTACTTGGAATCCCGCTTTATTATACTCCTTATGAATTACAATCAAGTTATTGGAAGTTTAAGAAAATATGTGAGTTAGATATTACACCGCCTTCTAAAAAAAAGAACAGAGAAAGCATTAAAATTATTTGGAGTTAATCCTAGTGATTTACAAAATAATTTAAAACTTGAGAATAATAATTATATTGCACGATTTAGATATGATACTGAGAGAATAAAAGCTCAGTTAAATATTAAAATGGATTTGGAAAAAAATATAATAGAAATCAATGAATCAGGCTCAATTTGGTATGATTGGAGACCTATGATATTAGGCAATGAAGGCAATATGGATTTTAGAGTTATGTGGAATAATTATATTACCTGTGGTAATATCTATATTAAAGAGATGCCAGAATGTTTTAAAGATAATAAGTTTATCTGTAATTTTAAGGAGGCAAAATGACAAATAAAGAGATAGTTGAAAAACTACGAGATAACGCTGAGTTAGCATGGGCTAGCTATGGATATTTTCACTATTTTTTAGAACAGCAAAGTAAATCTCACTTTCTTGTAATGCAAGATAGGCAAGGCAATGAAATTAGAGACGCTGACAATAAACCTAAAATTCAAGAAATTTACATTACGGATATTTTGAATACAAACTATAAAAATCATAGAGTTGTTGAATTTGTTCAGTTAGATAAAGAACAAAAAGAAATTACTATCAGCAAGCTCGATGGCGACTTCTCCCCACTCCAAGCCAAACAATTCTTAGATAGATATGATTTATTAATCCATCAAACAAATACAGAGTCAAGCTTTTCTGCTGCTTTGTTCTATGATACATACAAAGATGGTTTCGTGGTGTGGTTTAGGGAAACAGAATGCGGATTCTAAAAATACTTTATATTTGTTGGATTATATTATGTGTTGTAGGTTGGTTTATATCTCCTATTGTTGGACATAATCCAAATAGGGTTGAGGAGTTTTTTATAATGCTTGGTTGGATAGTCTTTCCACTAATGATAGCCAATCTATGGCTTTTTGGAATAACAAGAATTAAAAAATATTTAAGGAATTTTTTAATATTGTTTTTATATTACCCTTTGGCATTTGCTCTGTTTTTGGTGCTAAATTAACTTTAGGAGACTAAATGAAAGAATTAATCAACAATCTAAGAGACTATGCCGAGTTGGCTCAAGCAAGTTATTTTAACTTTATGTATATCAATAACGATGAGCGAGAAATGGATAGTTATAAAATAGGGCAAAATAGATTCCCTAAAGATAAAGACAATATAGAAAATTTAGAATATACAAAGACCTTATCTAAAAAATATAAAGATTATTTTATTTATGATGATTCCATTGCACTATATCCGACACTTAATGGAGAATTTGGGGAGATTCAAGCTAAAAACTTTGCTAAAAAATATGAGATTAAATTCCACCAACCAAATACGGCTTCTGGCTTTAGTGCTACTTTGTTTTATGATAAAGAAAAAGATAAGTTTGTAGTAGGGTTTAGGGGGACAGAGGGACTTTGGAGTATGGATACTTTGGCGGATATAGGGCTTACCTTTGGTAAGGGCGATTTTCAACTTAATGCTTTAAAGCAATTTTTATTAGACATAGCACCTATTTTAAACAAAGTAGATTCAAATAATATTATTTTTATAGGGCATTCTTTAGGCGGATATTTAGCAGTTATAGCAATGCAATTTTGCGATACTATTGATAGGAGCTTAAATACACAATTTAATGCAATCAAATTTATGGCATCGCAAGTCTATACTTTTAATTCTCCTGCTATTGATGAGATTGATAATATGCTAATGCGGGCTTTGGCAGCATTATTAGATAAAAATATTATGGAGCAAGTCTTAAATCCCCAAAAAGTATATTGTGTCTATGACAGCGGTGGTATAAATATCATCGCTTCTGCTCAATATGGCTCACACAATAGACTGCCTATCTATACGGGTAAAGATTCTCACTCCATAATCCCCCTAACTCAAACTCTTTACTTCTACTCCTATCTTTTAGAATTAGATGCTAACCATAACAAAGTCAAAGATAAAAGTTTTAGTGAATGTATAGAGTATCTTAATCATTTTATGAAAAATATTCAAATATATACAGAAACTTTTGTGTTAAAAAATAATGCTATTAATAATAAAAATTTCGCTCTTAAAAATGGACCTCTTGGGCTTTTAAGAAGCTCTCCAGAAAAAATCAACCATTTTGAATATTTTCTTTCATTAATAGCCACCATAATGCAAGAAACAAATGGTATTTTAGAAGAGGTTGGAGATAATTATTATACAAGCTACAAAGCTCCTACCATTAGTCAAACAAAAATCATAGATTTTATTTTAAAAGCACATGAAAAAGAAAAATATATTTTAATTCTTGATAAAAATGATTTTAATAAATACAGAAAAGATTGTTCCTTTATTAATAATCAAGAAAATTTAGCTCATAAAATTGCCATTGGGGAATTTAGAATTTTCATTGTAGTTTATAAAGATATGAAATGTCTTGAAAATATTAATAATATAACAAAAATATACAGATATAATTCAAAAAGTTATAAAATAAAAGATCAAATTTGGGATGAGCAATATTTAGGTGGAGTTTGTAAAATATCACAAGCTTTGTATTTTAATGGAAAAGCTAAAATAGGTATTATTTAGGAAAATTATGATAGGTAAAGACTTTTTATATTCTATTCATAAAGATAAAAAAAGTATTTATTTGTTTTGTGAAAATAAAAGCATCATTGATTGTCAAAGTATTTATGATGAACTTTATAAATTAGAAGCAACGACAGATTTTACTTTTGAAGAACTCCAAAACTATCAAGCTTATATCTTCCTAAACTCCACCCTCCTTACAGGCTCAAGTGAACTTCCTAATAATCCTTTTTACTTTGGAGAATTAGATCAAGATAATGCTATAAAACAAGATACACCTAGTTATTATTTTTCTCCTAAAGATGAAGATAGTGGCAAAGGAAAACTTAGCATCTTTTATAAAAATGATGAACTTTGCTTGCTTAATTATTCTATTATAGAAAATTCTTTAAATATCAAATTAGAATGTTTAAGCAAGCAAAGCTTAGAGTATAAAGACTTAATTTCAAACACTCTAAAAGAACAAAAAACCATACAAATAAATAAAAAACAAGCTATAGCTAAACTTCATGCCCTTTTAGAAAATCAAAACCTAGAATGTATCCATGGAGGTAAAGTCATACTTCAATCAAACAAAGGAAAAACTTTTAAAGATGGTGGTGTGCCTATTATGCTAGAAAGTGATTTACTTAATTCTAGCATAAGTGGTTGTCCTAATACTATAGGAAAAGTAAGCTATCCTTGTACTAAGGTAGTAGATGTTAAAGGCTCTTTATCTCAAAAGAAAGTTAATAATGAATATGTAATCTTACAAGAACTCATCTTAGCTTGTGTCACAGATAAAGGATATCCTTTAAAAGTAAGCTTTGTACCTACTAAGTTTAAATTTGATCATAGTTTTAATCCTAAGGAAGGCTTAGCCAAACAAAACAAAAACCAAACAAAGCTAAAAGAGTCTATAATAAGACTTCATTATAAAAGTGATAGATTTCAAAAAGATAACCTACCTATCTATAACCTTTTAATTAATAATGAAAAAAAAGAACAAAATAAAGCTTTAAGTGAATTAAATATAGATCAAAAAGATTTAAAAGATATAGAAGATGTTAATATTCTTAATCAATTCAAACAAGACTTTAGTAAAGATTATGAATTTAAAGAATTAAATTTTAGTTTTGATACTAATTTAATCAAACTTTATTTTATTATCCCAAAAAATATTGCTAAAGTTTATAAAAGTGCTTATAAAGAATTTGAATATAAAGATTTAGGAGCAGGGTATTTTACACAGCTACATGAGTATGATAAAATCATCAAAAATTCCCTAGAAGATAATAAAGAATTAAACGAATATCATTTTAGTTTTTTAGCTCCTGCTAAAATGCAAAATTTAAAATTTCAAATCGCAAATGGACTAGATGAGATCTTAGAAGATGAAGATAGAAAACAAGAGCTTTATGTTTGTAAATTTGTAGTAGTGAATGGGATTAAAATATGAAAATAAAAGATTTCACCTTAATTACATCAAATCATAATTTGGAAATTGAGTTAAAAAATCTTACCGAAAATGCTAATAAAATTATTTTTATATGTGGTGATTTTGATGGATATAAAGAAGCTAAGAATTCTTTGTATAAGACACTACATACTATTGAAGATAAATTTAAAAGTAACAAGAAAAAAACTTTTAAAATCATACATTTAAATCAAGCTAATAAAGATGAAATCACAAAAGAACAAAAATTTAGCTCTGATAAAAATTTATCTAGTATTAAAAAAATTATCTTTAATAATTTAAATTTTTTAAATGATGTAATCAATCAAAACAAAAATAAAACACTCAATAAAATTATTGATGAGAGCAATGAAAAAAATATTGAAAATTTTTTAAAAGGAATTCAAAAAGAATTAAATGCATTATTAAAAAATATCAAAGAATCTGATTATTTTGAGCAAGAGATTAAACCAAAGATACAACTTACCCTAGATACACTTTTTAATACACTTTTAAAAAATATCACTCAATCTAATGATGATGAATATAAGCAAATTATTAGAGCTATAGCAAAATTTTTTATCAATATATTAGATTCTGTAACCAATCTTAAAAAACCTATCTCTTTAGTTAAAAAAAATCCTTATGTTTTTGTTGTAAATACATTATTTGAAGTTTATAATTCTTCTTCTGACTATCAAGAGTATAAGGAACAAAAATATTATTATGATTTTGCTTATCCACTTTTAGAGCTTATTACTAGTAAGCTTTATCCTATTATCGCTTTGTGCAATGAAGAAATTTTATCTGATGTATTGATTATAGATGATAAAGTATTATTAGATTTTTCATCTTATTCTAATGCACCTTCTATTAGTCTTTATAAAAATAGTTTTTATAAAGTTATTTTAGATGAAGAATTTCAAGGTATTTTTGATCATTTTTTAGAAAATAATCCAAAAATTAAAAATGAAAAGTTAGATAATACGCTTTTAATTAATTCTAGTTTAAAAAATTTTGATACAACATTAAAAAAAGCAATCAATTCAAATATCTCTGAACTTAATCATTTCTTTTATGCAGAATATCCTGATTTAAATTCTTCTATACTAGTAGAAATGATACTAGATAAAAAAAATACTGATCAAATCAATACAACCAAAATGGGTAAAAATTATTTGTTTATTACCAATCCACCACAGCTTAACAATGCAGCACTTTGTGAAGATTTGTATCAAAAAAAATTAGGAGCAATAATAAAAAATCGCCCAAAAGCTCTTACAAAAAATGAAAAACTTGGATTAAAAGAGCAATTTCCTAGTAAAAGAGATTATGGTTCTTATTTTATAGAAAGAGATGTTAAAAAGGAAGATGATTTTGTATTGCAACTTTGTCCTTTTGTGAAACTTGATGGACAGATTTATCAAAAATATAAAAGGTATTTTAATTTTTATAATCAAACATATTCTCGGTTATTGTTTGATTTATTAGAGAGTACAAAACAATCAGTTGAGCAAGATTTTGCTTATATTGATAGCTTTTTTAAATTACCCAAAGAACTGGAAGAAATTAGCGAAAAAGAAAAAGAAAAAGTAAAAGAATATATCGGGCTTTTTAATAATTATTTAGATAATATCAATTCTTATTATGATCAAATGCAATTTTTTCTTGAGTTAGAGTCATCAATATCCAAAACATATGAAAATGTAGATTTTAAGAAATACTCACCTTTAACGGTTGTTTTATTGACTTTAACTTTGTATGTTTTACAAAAAGACTTAGCTTTTACACAAGAATATTCTCTTGGTGTTAAAAATATTGTAATTCCAAATTTAGATTATGGTGATAAAGAAATTACACTTAATTATCAAAAGATTAAAATACCAAATTATTTTAATGAGTATATTTCATTTATCCCTGATGATATTTATTTTTATGATAATGATAAAAAAATTTACATCTTTTTATCTAAAGAATTAAATAAAAATAAAAAAGAAGATGAAGTTATCTATTTAGATGAATTAGCTAAAGCTATGTTTGAAAATGATTTTGAAGAAGAAGATCAAACTTATGTGAATTTTTTAAAAACCTTAAACGAAAGCTTTGATGAGGAAATTGAATTTAAAGAAAATACACAAACAGATAAAACTCTTCCTTTGAAAAAAGATTTAGATAAAAGTATTCAAGAAATTATGCTTGATAATGAACTTGCAAAATTATCCATAGATATCACTTTTTTTAATATCATTAAGCAACTTTTTCCTTTTGCAGAATTTTTTATGAGTCAGCCTGATTTTTTTAAAAAAATGATTTTATTTTTTATAAATTCAAGCTTTGATAAAAAGCATTATGGCAATAAATTATTTTCTAGTTTTAAAGCACATTTTTTTAAAGAACTAGGGATATTTTATGCACTTAATCCTAAAGGACATTTTATAAAAATTAATCCAAAAAGTAAAAAGCCACTCAATAAGCTTTTTTTATATCAAATAGGAACAAATTATTATTATTTTAATCAATTAGAATATGCAAGCGAGTTGAAAAAGTCAAAGAGTTTTTCAAGATTGGATAAAGCTAAGCAAATTCATTTGATATCAAAAGTAAAAAAACAATTAGCTATTGATTTTTCTATTAAAGTAAGTAAAAATTTAAGTGTAGATGTGTTAAAAAATTTAGCAGGATCTTTTATCGATACACTTTTGCCTACAAATTATGAAAGATTAAAAATTTTATATGAAAAACTAATGTATGAAAAATTTACTTACAATTATGATTTTCCTTTAGCTGTAAAAAAAGAAGAATACTTAACCTATCCTTTATTGATAAATTCTAGATTTATGAGTTTTGATTTATCTGAGTTTATTTTTGGTTCTTTATTATGCACAGGTGGGCTTAATTATTATCCTAGTATTGCTTGTGCTACGACTTCAAGCAAAGCTAGGGAATTTGCCTTAAAAAGACTTTTATCTTATATTATTTTAGATGAGAAAAGAAGTGCTTTTAAGGAAGATAAAATCAATGAGGGCAAATACATCTTAAATGATAAGGAATTTTTTGAAGAAAACAATATAGAACTTAGAAATTGCAATATATATAAGCTAGAGCATTTTCAAAGAAAAGAAGAGTATAAAACACAACACCCAGTGATAAAACAACACCCTATCTTAGCTTATAATGATGCTATACAAATTTTATATGAATATGCAAATGGTATTTATAGCACTACTCAAGATGAAAAGGGTAAGTTCATAGAAGATAGGCAAAAAGCAAGAAGATTGATGGAAAATTTAGAAGCCATAGGACAACATAATTTAGAAGTGATGTATAGGGGGATAAGCAATGAAGATGTTAATAATGATAGAAAAAATAGAGAAAATGAGGAAGAAAGTGATAATATTAATAAAATACAAGATTATTCTAACAAATTCATAGGCAGACTAGCCACTACTATAATCATGGAAGATGGTTTGTATATAGGATGAAAGGATAAATAATGAGCGGTAATAAAGATATTTACGAGATTTATACTTCTAATGGACTTATATTAGAAGTTGATAAAAATACAAATCAAATTATATTTGATAAAAGAAAAGATGGGCGTGAAGTAGGCAAATACACCCAAGAATATTCTAAAGCTTTGTTTGAAGCTGATCGTATATTAAGAAACTCTCCCTACAAAGACTATCAACCCAGATATTTAGATCCTAATCTTTACACAGGGCAAAGTTCTACTTTGCTTGAGTTTAAAGATTGGCAAAGTATTTATTTAAAAGATCCTTTAAAAGGAAGCATAGCTCCTTGGACTAAAGCAGAAAAAGCTTATTATAAATCTTTAAAAACTAAAAAAGAAAGATATAAGTATTTAGTTATAAGAAGTGGTATAAGAAGTGTTGTTATAGATATACCTTATGAAGCTATAGGAGCTGTAGATGAAAAAGGAAATGTAGATCCTAAATATGAAAAATTATATAAAATAGTAGATGATAATAAACATAATCTAAGATCAAGTTTATTTCATAATGAATGGGGTATGGCAGCAGGAATATTAGGTGATTATAAATATCTAGCTAATGATATGTCTCAAAATGGTTTTAATGCAAGATTTATCCAAGCTACTATACTTTATATACAATTAAGTGGAGGAAGTAGTATATTAGATAAACCTAATTTATTAGGTGCTATTTATGGTTATGCTGATATTGCTGTAGGAAGTGGTTTAGTAGGAGTGCATAAAAATCCTTTAAGAGAACAAGAGATTAAAACCTTAGCTAAGACTTTAAAACCTGATGAATTTGGTATGCTTCCTTTTATAGATGAGATTATGGGAGTAGATTGGGTAATTGATTATAATAAATATCAAATTTCTCGCGATGAATTTGGAAGTATGTATAGAGCCTTAAGAAGTGATATAGTTGAGGGTAAGATAAAAGATCCAAGGGATGTAGATTCTACTTATGAAAGCAGAAGAGAATTTGATCGTTATAGGGGAGGGTATTATAATGGCATGGTAAATGCCTATGGTTATGATATTCCAAATGATTGGAATGATGCACAATTAAAAATAGATTCTATGATTTTAACTGCCAAACTAGCAGCCCTAACTCCTCCACAAGGCTATCCTAATGCACCAAGATATTTTACCCCTGAAAACCTAGAATGGTATTATAAAAGACATAAGCTTGATAGACTCCTTGATCCAAGAATTCCTGCCATATATAGATATAATTTTCCGCAAGAACTTCGAGCTAAAATACTAGCTTATGCTAAAGAGCATAATATAAAAGAGTAAAAATAATGAATTTCATTAGCCACTACTATCATTATGAAAAATGGTTTATGTATAGGTTAATTAAAAAAAGGAAAAATAATGCAAAAAACACTTCAAATTGATTTAGAAAAAAGAAAAGCTTTAGAGAATTTAAAAAATTTAAGCTTATTGGGTTTTGGTGGAGTTATGTTATTTAATCTAAATAAAGATGATTTGATTAAAGATAATGATATTTTTTCTATGCATAATATGAATCATTTTTTACAACTTAGTTTAGATCAATTTTACATACCTAATGCTTTTTTAAATATTTTAGAATTTTTACATATTAAAAAACATATTGATATAAAAGAATCTTTTCATATGAATATCTTAATCAATAGTGATACACTTTATAAAAATCCTTTATTGCAATATAATATAAATAGAACAATTTCTAAAGATGAAAATATCATTTATGCTTTAAAAAATACTTCTAGTATAAATCAAGCTTTTAAAAACTTAAAACAACTACAAGAAGCATTATTAAAAGAAAATATATTTTTAAATTTTATAGACTTAAATAGTAAAGAAAGTCTTTTAAGTTTTTACAATCAAATATTAAGTAATCATCATCTTAAAGATTATTTTTATATAAAAAATAATCAATTTTTTATTAAAGAAGATATAAAAAATAAAATTATATTTCACAATATCAATTCTTCTTCTATTATAAGTAATTATCTTAGCTTGCTAAATGATTTTAATACTTTAAGCAAAATAGAACTTATAAATATATTAGAAAGTTTAAGTTTATACAATCTTTCAACTTTAATGCAAGATATACAAAAAAGAAACTTAAAACTAGAATATAACTCAAAAAGCTTTGATGAAGATAGTATCTTTTTATCTAATATGATTATGAATGTGAGATTGAAGTAGGGAAATGGTAGAAATGGTAGGCATATGGATTTATTAATTAAACCTTTAATAATCATCTTTAATAAAGTGTTTTTGCTTATACATTGTATTTTACTAATAATAAATTTATAAAAAGTGATGAAAAATATACAGGACAAAGTTACTAATGAATCCTAAAGAACTTATCTCTCAAATCAAAGACTATGCTGATATAGCAGATGCTAGTTATGCTATGCTTGATTTAATCGATGAGAATGATGAAAAAGGTTTTTTTGATAGTGCTTTTACTCCTCCTTTGTGGCTTTATGCAGATGGAATAAAGTTAGGGTATGAGATAGAAGATGGGTGTAATACAGGTGAAAAAATAAAAAAACTCATTTTAGATAAAATACGCAGAATGGGAGATCCTACAGCTTATGCTACCATTATAGAAGCTAGATTTTCTGATGAGCTTGATAAAGTAGATGAATAATTAAGACAAGAATATCTTAAAAATAAAGAATGAGACAAGATAGATCAAAAATGGTATGAGGCTAAAGAATCTAGTGAATTTAATGATGGTTTTTTGGGCTTTGGAATTAAAATGAATTCTGTTAATGTTACAAACAATAAGATGTTAAAAAATAATCAATATATAGTAAGGAATATTTATGAATAACAAATTTAATTTTGCTAAATTTTTATTAGATTGTTTCGCTTGTTGCGGATTGACTATAATATCTTATTTCATATTTTTTTTACCTATTATTTATCTTATCAGATTTATTTATTTAATAGGAATAAATATGGATATTTTAAATGGATTTGGCGACCATGCCCTGCTTTTTACATTGTGTCATATTGCATTTTTTACTATTTGGTTTTTATTAGAAAAGAGAAACATTATAAAATATAAAATTCATAAATTAAGTTTTTGGATAGTATTTGCATTTGCAAATAGTTTTTGGTGGTATTTAGCTTATTGGTTGGCAAATGGAGGATTTCATAAATGAAATATTACGCAACAATTTATATCCATCCCATGGATTGGAATATTCCCCATGTCTTTTTAGGACTTACTAAAGACAAAAGTTCTGATGAGCTTGATAAAGTAGATGAATAATTAAGACAAGAATATCTTAAAAATAAAGAATTTAAATTAATTAAAAGTATTAAGTAGATTGGTTATAATAAAACAATTTATCTATATTAGGAGTAAATTTGCAAATTCCTATTTATTCTAAACTCAAAGCAAAACTAGAAAGCAAAGGAATAGATAGTATATCAAGTGGGCAAATTGCTTGGTTTGTGTGTAGCTTGATTCTTGCTTTGGTGGCTTATATTATTTTAACTTTTCACTACATTTATATTAGTTATGGTAAATATGATAAGAATTTATTTTTATTAATATTTGATAGAAATGCAATAGAGTTATTTATTGTTGTATATTCTTGCATAATGTTTAATTTATTATATACTTATAATGCCATTCCTTTGGTTTTATCTGCGGTATTTATATTTTTAGCATTTTATTTTTCTAGTTTAAGCTTGTTTATTATTGGTTGTTGTGGTATAGGAGTATTTTTCTTAATATCCATTTTTAAAAGAAAGTTTATGTTTAGCGTTTTATTATTTGCCTTGGGTTATGCTTGCACTTTGTTCTTTTTTTATGGACTGGCAACATATTAGAAAGGATTTTATAAATGAAATATTATGCAACGATTTATATTGATGAGTTTTTAGAATATGAAATATTAGTTAATCTTTATAATGGAAACGGCTTAGATTTCACTCACGCCTTTTTAGGACTTACCAAAGATAAAAGTCCTGATGAGTTAGATAAAATAGATGAAACATTAAGACAAGAATATCTTAAAAACAAAGAATGGGACAAGATAAATCAAAAATGGTATGAAGCTAAAGAACCTAATGAAATCAATGATGATTTTTGGGGTTTTGGAACTGGAATTGCTAATGTTGCAGAATCTCTTATAGGATCTCCTGGCAAAGTATTTAACAATAACCAATATGTATTAGATAGCAATATTGATAAAAATTGTTATATTATTAAAAAACTAAGAAGCCCTCAAACTTTCAAACCTTCTAATCGCTGTACTTTAGAACTTTCTAAAGAACAATATGAAAGCTTACTTGTAAATATTAAAGCTGATTTTGAAGCCACAAAAGAAATCACACCTAATAGCGAAAAGCCAATCAATGAAGAATTTACCTATAAACTTCTTGAAAATAATTGCGTTACTTGGGTTATTCAAAAACTTTCTGATATAGGAATAGAGCTTATTGATGATAAATATAAAGTGCCTGGAAATTTGATAGATATCTTTGGCTTGATCAAATTTCTTCACTCTATCTTTTTGAAATTTCAAAATATTGATGATAATTTACAAAGTGTAAAAGGCGCAAGAGCTTTTATTACTTGGACTAGATCTATGCTAGATAATAATTATATATGTTATGTAAATCAGGAAAATTTAGAAAAGAAAATACAAACTTTTTGTAAAAAAATATAGAAAATCAAAGATATTACGAAAGTATTAAAAAATTTTATAATGAAATCTCTCAACTTAAAAATATATATAATAAATTAGATTTTTGTTTGGAATCTATCACTAAAAAATTTAATACAAGCATAAAAGGCGATTTTAAATTGATTTATTTCGATAGAAAAGATAGACAAATTAAACTTTTAAAAGCAGATAATGATTATGAAGCTATTGTGATACAAGATTTAGATTTGAGTCAGAAATATAATAATTTTAGTGCGAGTAAATTTTATCCTTTTATTTTTACACCTAAAAATGAAATGATTTCAAGAATGCTTTATCATAAATATGATTATGGTAATATCTCACAAGAATATCAAAAAGATAAAAATGAATTTTATTTTAATGTTTTAGCAGGTGAAAAAAGCGATAAATATTGGAGTTCTAGCTATCATAAAATGACTAAAAATTTAAGGAAAATTCATGTCTCTTGAAAAAGTAAAAGAAACAATTTTTGCTTATGATAAAGAAGTGATTGATTGTGAAATCTTAAGGGCGAAAAATGTTGATTTAACTTATTCTAAAATTTATTTCAAAGGTGTATTACTTACAGGCTCAAGTGAACTTCCTAATAATCCTTTTTACTTTGGAGAATTAGATCAAGATAATGCTATAAAACAAGATATACCCAGTTATTATTTTTCTCCTAAAGATGAAGATAGTGGCAAAGGAAAACTTAGCATCTTTTATAAAAATGATGAACTTTGCTTGCTTAATTATTCTATTATAGAAAATTCTTTAAATATCAAATTAGAATGTTTAAGCAAACAAAGCTTAGAGTATAAAGATTTAATTTCAAACACTCTAAAAGAACAAAAAACCATACAAATAAATAAAAAACAAGCTATAGCTAAACTTCATGCCCTTTTAGAAAATCAAAACCTAGAATGTATCCATGGAGGTAAAGTCATACTTCAATCAAACAAAGGAAAAACTTTTAAAGATGGTGGTGTGCCTATTATGCTAGAAAGTGATTTACTTAATTCTAGCATAAGTGGCTGTCCTAATACTATAGGAAAAGTAAGCTATCCTTGCACCAAGGTAGTAGATGTTAAAGGCTCTTTATCTCAAAAGAAAGTTAATAATGAATACGCAATCTTACAAGAACTCATCTTAGCTTGTGTCACAGATAAAGGCTTTCCTTTAAAAGTAAGCTTTGTACCTACTAAGTTTAAATTTGATCATAGTTTTAATCCTAAGGAAGGCTTAGCAAAACAAAACAAAAACCAAACAAAGCTAAAAGAGTCTATAATAAGACTTCATTATAAAAGTGATAGATTTCAAAAAGATAACCTACCTATCTATAACCTTTTAATTAATAATGAAAAAAAAGAACAAAATAAAGCTTTAAGTGAATTAAATATAGATCAAAAAGATTTAAAAGATATAGAAGATGTTAATATTCTTAATCAATTCAAACAAGACTTTAGTAAAGATTATGAATTTAAAGAATTAAATTTTAGTTTTGATACTAATTTAATCAAACTTTATTTTATTATCCCAAAAAATATTGCTAAAGTTTATAAAAGTGCTTATAAAGAATTTGAATATAAAGATTTAGGAGCAGGGTATTTTACACAGCTACATGAGTATGATAAAATCATCAAAAATTCCCTAGAAGATAATAAAGAATTAAACGAATATCATTTTAGTTTTTTAGCTCCTGCTAAAATGCAAAATTTAAAATTTCAAATCGCAAATGGACTAGATGAGATCTTAGAAGATGAAGATAGAAAACAAGAGCTTTATGTTTGTAAATTTGTAGTAGTGAATGGGATTAAAATATGAAAATAAAAGATTTCACCTTAATTACATCAAATCATAATTTGGAAATTGAGTTAAAAAATCTTACCGAAAATGCTAATAAAATTATTTTTATATGTGGTGATTTTGATGGATATAAAGAAGCTAAGAATTCTTTGTATAAGACACTACATACTATTGAAGATAAATTTAAAAGTAACAAGAAAAAAACTTTTAAAATCATACATTTAAATCAAGCTAATAAAGATGAAATCACAAAAGAACAAAAATTTAGCTCTGATAAAAATTTATCTAGTATTAAAAAAATTATCTTTAATAATTTAAATTTTTTAAATAATGCAATCAATCAAAACAAAAATAAAACACTCAATAAAATTATTGATGAGAGCAATGAAAAAAATATTGAAAATTTTTTAAAAGGAATTCAAAAAGAATTAAATGCATTATTAAAAAATATCAAAGAATCTGATTATTTTGAGCAAGAGATTAAACCAAAGATACAACTTACCCTAGATACACTTTTTAATACACTTTTAAAAAATATCACTCAATCTAATGATGATGAATATAAGCAAATTATTAGAGCTATAGCAAAATTTTTTATCAATATATTAGATTCTGTAACCAATCTTAAAAAACCTATCTCTTTAGTTAAAAAAAATCCTTATGTTTTTGTTGTAAATACATTATTTGAAGTTTATAATTCTTCTTCTGACTATCAAGAGTATAAGGAACAAAAATATTATTATGATTTTGCTTATCCACTTTTAGAGCTTATTACTAGTAAGCTTTATCCTATTATCGCTTTGTGTAATGAAGAAATTTTATCTGATGTATTGATTATAGATGATAAAGTATTATTAGATTTTTCATCTTATTCTAATGCACCTTCTATTAGTCTTTATAAAAATAGTTTTTATAAAGTTATTTTAGATGAAGAATTTCAAGGTATTTTTGATCATTTTTTAGAAAATAATCCAAAAATTGAAAATGAAAAGTTAGATAATGCGCTTTTAATTAATTCTAGTTTAAAAAATTTTGATACAACATTAAAAAAAGCAATCAATTCAAATATCTCTGAACTTAATCATTTCTTTTATGCAGAATATCCTGATTTAAATTCTTCCATACTAGTAGAAATGATACTAGATAAAAAAAATACTGATCAAATCAATACAACCAAAATGGGTAAAAATTATTTGTTTATTACCAATCCACCACAGCTTAACAATGCAGCACTTTGTGAAGATTTGTATCAAAAAAAATTAGGAGCAATAATAAAAAATCGCCCAAAAGCTCTTACAAAAAATGAAAAACTTGGATTAAAAGAGCAATTTCCTAGTAAAAGAGATTATGGTTCTTATTTTATAGAAAGAGATGTTAAAAAGGAAGATGATTTTGTATTGCAGCTTTGTCCTTTTGTGAAACTTGATGGACAGATTTATCAAAAATATAAAAGGTATTTTAATTTTTATAATCAAACATATTCTCGGTTATTGTTTGATTTATTAGAGAGTACAAAACAATCAGTTGAGCAAGATTTTGCTTATATTGATAGCTTTTTTAAATTACCCAAAGAACTGGAAGAAATTAGCGAAAAAGAAAAAGAAAAAGTAAAAGAATATATCGGGCTTTTTAATAATTATTTAGATAATATCAATTCTTATTATGATCAAATGCAATTTTTTCTTGAGTTAGATCCATCAATATCCAAAACATATGAAAATGTAGATTTTAAGAAATACTCACCTTTAATGGTTGTTTTATTGACTTTGACTTTGTATGTTTTACAAAAAGACTTAGCTTCTACACAAGAATATTCTCTTGGTGTTAAAAATATTGTAATTCCAAATTTAGATTATGGTGATAAAGAAATTACACTTAATTATCAAAAGATTAAAATACCAAATTATTTTAATGAGTATATTTCATTTATCCCTGATGATATTTATTTTTATGATAATGATAAAAAAATTTACATCTTTTTATCTAAAGAATTAAATAAAAACAAAAAAGAAGATGAAGTTATCTATTTAGATGAATTAGCTAAAGCTATGTTTGAAAATGATTTTGAAGAAGATGATCAAACTTATGTGAATTTTTTAAAAACCTTAAACGAAAGCTTTGATGAGGAAATTGAATTTAAAGAAAATACACAAACAGATAAAACTCTTCCTTTGAAAAAAGATTTAGATAAAAGCATTCAAGAAATTATGCTTGATAATGAACTTGCAAAATTATCCATAGATATCACTTTTTTTAATATCATTAAGCAACTTTTTCCTTTTGCAGAATTTTTTATGAGCCAGCCTGATTTTTTTAAAAAAATGATTTTATTTTTTATAAATTCAAGCTTTGATAAAAAGCATTATGGCAATAAATTATTTTCTAGTTTTAAAGCGCATTTTTTTAAAGAACTAGGGATATTTTATGCACTTAATCCTAAAGGGCATTTTATAAAAATTAATCCAAAAAGTAAAAAGCCACTCAATAAGCTTTTTTTATATCAAATAGGAACAAATTATTATTATTTTAATCAATTAGAATGTGCAAGCGAGTTGAAAAAGTCAAAGAGTTTTTCAAGATTGGATAAAGCTAAGCAAATTCATTTGATATCAAAAGTAAAAAAACAATTAGCTATTGATTTTTCTATTAAAGTAAGTAAAAATTTAAGTGTAGATGTGTTAAAAAATTTAGCAGGATCTTTTATCGATACACTTTTGCCTACAAATTATGAAAGATTAAAAATTTTATATGAAAAACTAATGTATGAAAAATTTACTTACAATTATGATTTTCCTTTAGCTGTAAAAAAAGAAGAATACTTAACCTATCCTTTATTGATAAATTCTAGATTTATGAGTTTTGATTTATCTGAGTTTATTTTTGGTTCTTTATTATGCACAGGTGGGCTTAATTATTATCCTAGTATTGCTTGTGCTACGACTTCAAGCAAAGCTAGGGAATTTGCCTTAAAAAGACTTTTATCTTATATTATTTTAGATGAGAAAAGAAGTGCTTTTAAGGAAGATAAAATCAATGAGGGCAAATACATCTTAAATGATAAGGAATTTTTTGAAGAAAACAATATAGAACTTAGAAATTGCAATATATATAAGCTAGAGCATTTTCAAAGAAAAGAAGAGTATAAAACACAACACCCAGTGATAAAACAACACCCTATCTTAGCTTATAATGATGCTATACAAATTTTATATGAATATGCAAATGGTATTTATAATACTACCCAAGATGAAAAGGGTAAGTTCATAGAAGATAGGCAAAAAGCAAGAAGATTGATGGAAAATTTAGAAGCCATAGGACAACATAATTTAGAAGTGATGTATAAGGGGGTAAAGAGAGAAAAGACAAATGATGAAATTAAGATGAAAGAAGATGATGAAGAAAACGATGATATTAGTAAAATACAAGATTATTCTAATAAGTTTATAGGCAGACTAGCCACTACTATAATCATGGAAGATGGTTTATATATAGGATGAAAGGATAAATAATGAGTGAAACTTATGAAATTTATACGCCTAATGGTGGTATATTAGATGTAGAAAAAAAAACGAATAAAATTTTATTAAGTGATGGGGGAGCTAAGGTAGGCAAATACACCCAAGAATATTCTAAAGCTTTGTTTGAAGCTGATCGTATATTAAGAAACTCCCCCTACAAAGACTATCAACCCAGATATTTAGATCCTAATCTTTACACAGGGCAAAGTTCTACTTTACTTGAATTTAAAGATTGGCAAAGTATTTATTTAAAAGATCCTATTAAAGGAAGCATAGCTCCTTGGACTAAAGCAGAAAAAGCTTATTATAAATCTTTAAAAACTAAAAAAGAAAGATATAAATATTTAGTTATAAGAAGTGGTATAAGAAGTGTTGTTATAGATATACCTTATGAAGCTATAGGAGCTGTAGATGAAAAAGGAAATGTAGATCCTAAATATGAAAAATTATATAGAATAGTAGATGATAATAAACATAATCTAAGATCAAGTTTATTTCATAATGAATGGGGTATGGCAGCAGGAATATTAGGTGATTATAAATATCTAGCTAATGATATGTCTCAAAATGGTTTTAATGCAAGATTTATCCAAGCTACTATACTTTATATACAATTAAGTGGAGGAAGTAGTATATTAGATAAACCTAATTTATTAGGTGCTATTTATGGTTATGCAGATATTGCTGTAGGAAGTGGTTTAGTAGGAGTGCATAAAAATCCTTTAAGAGAACAAGAGATTAAAACCTTAGCTAAGACTTTAAAACCTGATGAATTTGGTATGCTTCCTTTTATAGATGAGATTATGGGAGTAGATTGGGTGATTGATTTAAATAAATATGATATAGCTAGTGATGAATCTGGAAGTATATACAAAGCCTTAAGAAGTGATATAGTTGAGGGTAAGATAAAAGATCCAAGGGATGTAGATTCTACTTATGAAAGCAGAAGAGAATTTGATCGCCATAGGGGAGGGTATAAAAATGGCATGAGGGAAGGTTATGAAACCGATACACCTAATGATTGGAGTGAAGAAGAAGCACAACTTTTTAATGATACTTTAATACTACATGCCAAACTAGCAGCCCTAACTCCTCCTCAAGGCTATCCTAATGCACCTTATTATTTTACCCCTGAAAATCTAGAATGGTATTATAAAAGACATAAGCTTGATAGACTCCTTGATCCAAGAATTCCTGCCATATATAGATATAATTTCCCGCAAGAACTTCGAGCTAAAATACTAGCTTATGCTAAAGAACATAATATAAAAGAGTAAAAATAATGAATTTCATTAGCCACTACTATAATCATGGAAGATGGTTTGTATATAGGATGAAAGGATAAAAATGAGTGAAACTTATGAAATTTATATGCCTAATGGTATTATATTAGATGTAGAAAAAAAAACGAATAAAATTTTATTAAGTGATGGGGGAGCTAAGGTAGGCAAATACACCCAAGAATATTCTAAAGCTTTGTTTGAAGCACACAATATCAAACAAAACTCTCCCTACAAAGACTATAAACCAAGATATTTAGATCCTAATCTTTACACAGGGCAAAGTTCTACTTTACTTGAGTTTAAAGATTGGCAAAGTATTTATTTAAAAGATCCTATTAAAGGAAGCATAGCTCCTTGGACTAAAGCAGAAAAAGCTTATTATAAATCTTTAAAAACTAAAAAAGAAAGATATAAGTATTTAGTTATAAGAAGTGGTATAAGAAGTGTTGTTATAGATATACCTTATGAAGCTATAGGGGCTGTAGATGAAAAAGGAAATGTAGATCCTAAATATGAAAAATTATATAGAATAGTAGATGATAATAAACATAATCTAAGATCAAGTTTATTTCATAATGAATGGGGTATGGCAGCAGGAATATTAGGTGATTATAAATATCTAGCTAATGATATGTCTCGTAATGGTTTTAATGCAAGATTTATCCAAGCTACTATACTTTATATACAATTAAGTGGAGGAAGTAGTATATTAGATAAACCTAATTTATTAGGTGCTATTTATGGTTATGCAGATATTGCTGTAGGAAGTGGTTTAGTAGGAGTGCATAAAAATCCTTTAAGAGAACAAGAGATTAAAACCTTAGCTAAGACTTTAAAACCTGATGAATTTGGTATGCTTCCTTTTATAGATGAGATTATGGGAGTAGATTGGGTAATTGATTTAAATAAATATAGATTGGCTAATGATCAATTTGGAAGTATATACAAAGCCTTAAGAAGTGATATAGTTGAGGGTAAATTAAAAGATCCAAGGGATGTAGATTCTACTTATGAAAGCAGAAGAGAATTTGATCGTTATATGGTTGGATATAGAAAGGGTATGGCGCAAGGTTATGGAACCGATACACCTAATGATTGGAGCGAAGAAGAAGCACAACTTTTTAATGATACTTTAATACTACATGCCAAACTAGCAGCCCTAACTCCTCCTCAAGGCTATCCTAATGCACCTTATTATTTTACCCCTGAAAATCTAGAATGGTATTATAAAAGACATAAGCTTGATAGACTCCTTGATCCAAGAATTCCTGCCATATATAGATATAATTTCCCAGAGGATTTAAGAGCTAAAATACTAGCTTATGCTAAAGAACATAATATAAAAGAGTAAAAATAATGAATTTCATTAGCCACTACTATCATTATGAAAAATGGTTTGTATATAGGTTAATTAAAGAAAGGACAAACAATGCAAAAAATACTTCAAATTGATTTAGAAAAAAGAAAAGCTTTAGAGAATTTAAAAAATTTAAGCTTATTGGGTTTTGGTGGAGTTATGTTATTTAATCTAAATAAAGATGATTTGATTAAAGATAATGATATTTTTTCTATGCATAATATGAATCATTTTTTACAACTTAGTTTAGATCAATTTTACATACCTAATGCTTTTTTAAATATTTTAGAATTTTTACATATTAAAAAACATATTGATATAAAAGAATCTTTTCATATGAATATCTTAATCAATAGTGATACACTTTATAAAAATCCTTTATTGCAATATAATATAAATAGAACAATTTCTAAAGATGAAAATATCATTTATGCTTTAAAAAATACTTCTAGTATAAATCAAGCTTTTAAAAACTTAAAACAACTACAAGAAGCATTATTAAAAGAAAATATATTTTTAAATTTTATAGACTTAAATAGTAAAGAAAGTCTTTTAAGTTTTTACAATCAAATATTAAGTAATCATCATCTTAAAGATTATTTTTATATAAAAAATAATCAATTTTTTATTAAAGAAGATATAAAAAATAAAATTATATTTCACAATATCAATTCTTCTTCTATTATAAGTAATTATCTTAGCTTGCTAAATGATTTTAATACTTTAAGCAAAATAGAACTTATAAATATATTAGAAAGTTTAAGCTTATACAATCTTTCAACTTTAATGCAAGATATACAAAAAAGAAACTTAAAACTAGAATATAACTCAAAAAGCTTTGATGAAGATAGTATCTTTTTATCTAATATGATTATGAATGTGAGATTGAAGTAGGGAAATGGTAGAAATGGTAGGCATATGGATTTATTAATTAAACCTTTAATAATCATCTTTAATAAAGTGTTTTTGCTTATACATTGTATTTTACTAATAATAAATTTATAAAAAGTGATGAAAAATATACAGGACAAAGTTACTAATGAATCCTAAAGAACTTATCTCTCAAATCAAAGACTATGCTGATATAGCAGATGCTAGTTATGCTATGCTTGATTTAATCGATGAGAATGATGAAAAAGGTTTTTTTGATAGTGCTTTTACTCCTCCTTTGTGGCTTTATGCAGATGGAATAAAGTTAGGGTATGAGATAGAAGATGGGTGTAATACAGGTGAAAAAATAAAAAAACTCATTTTAGATAAAATACGCAGAATGGGAGATCCTACAGCTTATGCTACCATTATAGAAGCTAGATTTTCTGATGAGCTTGATAAAGTAGATGAATAATTAAGACAAGAATATCTTAAAAATAAAGAATGAGACAAGATAGATCAAAAATGGTATGAGGCTAAAGAATCTAGTGAATTTAATGATGGTTTTTTGGGCTTTGGAATTAAAATGAATTCTGTTAATGTTACAAACAATAAGATGTTAAAAAATAATCAATATATAGTAAGGAATATTTATGAATAACAAATTTAATTTTGCTAAATTTTTATTAGATTGTTTCGCTTGTTGCGGATTGACTATAATATCTTATTTCATATTTTTTTTACCTATTATTTATCTTATCAGATTTATTTATTTAATAGGAATAAATATGGATATTTTAAATGGATTTGGCGACCATGCCCTGCTTTTTACATTGTGTCATATTGCATTTTTTACTATTTGGTTTTTATTAGAAAAGAGAAACATTATAAAATATAAAATTCATAAATTAAGTTTTTGGATAGTATTTGCATTTGCAAATAGTTTTTGGTGGTATTTAGCTTATTGGTTGGCAAATGGAGGATTTCATAAATGAAATATTACGCAACAATTTATATCCATCCCATGGATTGGAATATTCCCCATGTCTTTTTAGGACTTACCAAAAAATAAAAATCCTGAGGAGCTTGATAAGATAGATGAACAATTAAGACAAGAATGTCTTAAAAACAAAGAATTTAAATTAATTAAAAGTATTAAGTAGATTGGTTATAATAAAACAATTTATCTATATTAGGAGTAAATTTGCAAATTCCTATTTATTCTAAACTCAAGGCAAAACTAGAAAGCAAAGGAATAGATAGTATATCAAGCGGACAAATTGCTTGGTTTGTGTGTAGTGTAGGGATTTTTATCATTCCTATGGTATATTTTTATATCAGTAACAATTATGATCAATTCACTATTTTATTTATTATGTTATTTATTTTTATATTGAATATGCTTTATATTAAAAATTTTTTTGCATTATTGTTGCTTGTGATATTAATATTTATATATATGAAATATCATGAGTTTATCTATAATTTTAAAATTTTATTTTTTATTTTTGCACCTATAATTTTTATCTTTTTAAGAGCTTGGAGAATTTTAATAACTTTTTTATGTGGATATATTTTTTTAGTGGCTATGGTATATATATTTGAGTTATTAGGAGGATTTTATAAATGAAATATTATGTTACGATTTATATTGATCCATTGGTAGAATGTTTTTTGGATTTTAAAAATCAGTGTTACTGGCAAAGAGAAGACTTCACTCACGCTTTCTTAGGACTTACCAAAGATAAAAGTCCTGATGAACTTGATAAGATAGATGAACAATTAAGACAAGGGTATCTTAAAAATAAAGAATGGGACAAGATAGATCAAAAATGGTATGAAGCTAAAGAACCTAATGAATTCAATGATGATTTTTGGGGTTTTGGAACCGGAATTGCTAATGTTGCAGAATCTCTTATAGGAACTCCTGGCAAAGTATTTAACAATAACCAATATGTATTAGATAGCAATATTGATAAAAATTGTTATATTATTAAAAAACTAAGAAGCCCTCAAACTTTCAAACCTTCTAATCGCTGTACTTTAGAACTTTCTAAAGAACAATATGAAAGCTTACTTGTAAATATTAAAGCTGATTTTGAAGCCACAAAAGAAATCACACCTAATAGCGAAAAGCCAATCAATGAAGAATTTACCTATAAACTTCTTGAAAATAATTGCGTTACTTGGGTTATTCAAAAACTTTCTGATATAGGAATAGAGCTTATTGATGATAAATATAAAGTGCCTGGAAATTTGATAGATATCTTTGGCTTGATCAAATTTCTTCACTCTATCTTTTTGAAATTTCAAAATATTGATGATAATTTACAAAGTGTAAAAGGCGCAAGAGCTTTTATTACTTGGACTAGATCTATGCTAGATAATAATTATATATGTTATGTAAATCAGGAAAATTTAGAAAAGAAAATACAAACTTTTTGTAAAAAAATATAGAAAATCAAAGATATTACGAAAGTATTAAAAAATTTTATAATGAAATCTCTCAACTTAAAAATATATATAATAAATTAGATTTTTGTTTGGAATCTATCACTAAAAAATTTAATACAAGCATAAAAGGCGATTTTAAATTGATTTATTTCGATAGAAAAGATAGACAAATTAAACTTTTAAAAGCAGATAATGATTATGAAGCTATTGTGATACAAGATTTAGATTTGAGTCAGAAATATAATAATTTTAGTGCGAGTAAATTTTATCCTTTTATTTTTACACCTAAAAATGAAATGATTTCAAGAATGCTTTATCATAAATATGATTATGGTAATATCTCACAAGAATATCAAAAAGATAAAAATGAATTTTATTTTAATGTTTTAGCAGGTGAAAAAAGCGATAAATATTGGAGTTCTAGCTATCATAAAATGACTAAAAATTTAAGGAAAATTCATGTCTCTTGAAAAAGTAAAAGAAACAATTTTTGCTTATGATAAAGAAGTGATTGATTGTGAAATCTTAAGGGCGAAAAATGTTGATTTAACTTATTCTAAAATTTATTTCAAAGGTGTATTACTTACAGGCTCAAGTGAACTTCCTAATAATCCTTTTTACTTTGGAGAATTAGATCAAGATAATGCTATAAAACAAGATATACCCAGTTATTATTTTTCTCCTAAAGATGAAGATAGTGGCAAAGGAAAACTTAGCATCTTTTATAAAAATGATGAACTTTGCTTGCTTAATTATTCTATTATAGAAAATTCTTTAAATATCAAATTAGAATGTTTAAGCAAACAAAGCTTAGAGTATAAAGATTTAATTTCAAACACTCTAAAAGAACAAAAAACCATACAAATAAATAAAAAACAAGCTATAGCTAAACTTCATGCCCTTTTAGAAAATCAAAACCTAGAATGTATCCATGGAGGTAAAGTCATACTTCAATCAAACAAAGGAAAAACTTTTAAAGATGGTGGTGTGCCTATTATGCTAGAAAGTGATTTACTTAATTCTAGCATAAGTGGTTGTCCTAATACTATAGGAAAAGTAAGCTATCCTTGTACTAAGGTAGTAGATGTTAAAGGCTCTTTATCTCAAAAGAAAGTTAATAATGAATATGTAATCTTACAAGAACTCATCTTAGCTTGTGTCACAGATAAAGGCTTTCCTTTAAAAGTAAGCTTTGTACCTACTAAGTTTAAATTTGATCATAGTTTTAATCCTAAGGATGGTTTAGCCAAACAAAACAAAAACCAAACAAAGCTAAAAGAGTCTATAATAAGACTTCATTATAAAAGTGATAGATTTCAAAAAGATAACCTACCTATCTATAACCTTTTAATTAATAATGAAAAAAAAGAACAAAATAAAGCTTTAAGTGAATTAAATATAGATCAAAAAGATTTAAAAGATATAGAAGATGTTAATATTCTTAATCAATTCAAACAAGACTTTAGTAAAGATTATGAATTTAAAGAATTAAATTTTAGTTTTGATACTAATTTAATCAAACTTTATTTTATTATCCCAAAAAATATTGCTAAAGTTTATAAAAGTGCTTATAAAGAATTTGAATATAAAGATTTAGGAGCAGGGTATTTTACACAGCTACATGAGTATGATAAAATCATCAAAAATTCCCTAGAAGATAATAAAGAATTAAACGAATATCATTTTAGTTTTTTAGCTCCTGCTAAAATGCAAAATTTAAAATTTCAAATCGCAAATGGACTAGATGAGATCTTAGAAGATGAAGATAGAAAACAAGAGCTTTATGTTTGTAAATTTGTAGTAGTGAATGGGATTAAAATATGAAAATAAAAGATTTCACCTTAATTACATCAAATCATAATTTGGAAATTGAGTTAAAAAATCTTACCGAAAATGCTAATAAAATTATTTTTATATGTGGTGATTTTGATGGATATAAAGAAGCTAAGAATTCTTTGTATAAGACACTACATACTATTGAATATAAATTTAAAAGTAACAAGAAAAAAACTTTTAAAATCATACATTTAAATCAAGCTAATAAAGATGAAATCACAAAAGAACAAAAATTTAGTTCTGATAAAAATTTATCTAGTATTAAAAAAATTATCTTTAATAATTTAAATTTTTTAAATGATGTAATCAATCAAAACAAAAATAAAACACTCAATAAAATTATTGATGAGAGCAATGAAAAAAATATTGAAAATTTTTTAAAAGGAATTCAAAAAGAATTAAATGCATTATTAAAAAATATCAAAGAATCTGATTATTTTGAGCAAGAGATTAAACCAAAGATACAACTTACCCTAGATACACTTTTTAATACACTTTTAAAAAATATCACTCAATCTAATGATGATGAATATAAGCAAATTATTAGAGCTATAGCAAAATTTTTTATCAATATATTAGATTCTGTAACCAATCTTAAAAAACCTATCTCTTTAGTTAAAAAAAATCCTTATGTTTTTGTTGTAAATACATTATTTGAAGTTTATAATTCTTCTTCTGACTATCAAGAGTATAAGGAACAAAAATATTATTATGATTTTGCTTATCCACTTTTAGAGCTTATTACTAGTAAGCTTTATCCTATTATCGCTTTGTGCAATGAAGAAATTTTATCTGATGTATTGATTATAGATGATAAAGTATTATTAGATTTTTCATCTTATTCTAATGCACCTTCTATTAGTCTTTATAAAAATAGTTTTTATAAAGTTATTTTAGATGAAGAATTTCAAGGTATTTTTGATCATTTTTTAGAAAATAATCCAAAAATTAAAAATGAAAAGTTAGATAATACGCTTTTAATTAATTCTAGTTTAAAAAATTTTGATACAACATTAAAAAAAGCAATCAATTCAAATATCTCTGAACTTAATCATTTCTTTTATGCAGAATATCCTGATTTAAATTCTTCTATACTAGTAGAAATGATACTAGATAAAAAAAATACTGATCAAATCAATACAACCAAAATGGGTAAAAATTATTTGTTTATTACCAATCCACCACAGCTTAACAATGCAGCACTTTGTGAAGATTTGTATCAAAAAAAATTAGGAGCAATAATAAAAAATCGCCCAAAAGCTCTTACAAAAAATGAAAAACTTGGATTAAAAGAGCAATTTCCTAGTAAAAGAGATTATGGTTCTTATTTTATAGAAAGAGATGTTAAAAAGGAAGATGATTTTGTATTGCAACTTTGTCCTTTTGTGAAACTTGATGGACAGATTTATCAAAAATATAAAAGGTATTTTAATTTTTATAATCAAACATATTCTCGGTTATTGTTTGATTTATTAGAGAGTACAAAACAATCAGTTGAGCAAGATTTTGCTTATATTGATAGCTTTTTTAAATTACCCAAAGAACTGGAAGAAATTAGCGAAAAAGAAAAAGAAAAAGTAAAAGAATATATCGGGCTTTTTAATAATTATTTAGATAATATCAATTCTGATTATGATCAAATGCAATTTTTTCTTGAGTTAGATCCATCAATATCCAAAACATATGAAAATGTAGATTTTAAGAAATACTCACCTTTAACGGTTGTTTTATTGACTTTGACTTTGTATGTTTTACAAAAAGACTTAGCTTCTACACAAGAATATTCTCTTGGTGTTAAAAATATTGTAATTCCAAATTTAGATTATGGTGATAAAGAAATTACACTTAATTATCAAAAGATTAAAATACCAAATTATTTTAATGAGTATATTTCATTTATCCCTGATGATATTTATTTTTATGATAATGATAAAAAAATTTACATCTTTTTATCTAAAGAATTAAATAAAAACAAAAAAGAAGATGAAGTTATCTATTTAGATGAATTAGCTAAAGCTATGTTTGAAAATGATTTTGAAGAAGATGATCAAACTTATGTGAATTTTTTAAAAACCTTAAACGAAAGCTTTGATGAGGAAATTGAATTTAAAGAAAATACACAAACAGATAAAACTCTTCCTTTGAAAAAAGATTTAGATAAAAGCATTCAAGAAATTATGCTTGATAATGAACTTGCAAAATTATCCATAGATATCACTTTTTTTAATATCATTAAGCAACTTTTTCCTTTTGCAGAATTTTTTATGAGCCAGCCTGATTTTTTTAAAAAAATGATTTTATTTTTTATAAATTCAAGCTTTGATAAAAAGCATTATGGCAATAAATTATTTTCTAGTTTTAAAGCGCATTTTTTTAAAGAACTAGGGATATTTTATGCACTTAATCCTAAAGGGCATTTTATAAAAATTAATCCAAAAAGTAAAAAGCCACTCAATAAGCTTTTTTTATATCAAATAGGAACAAATTATTATTATTTTAATCAATTAGAATGTGCAAGCGAGTTGAAAAAGTCAAAGAGTTTTTCAAGATTGGATAAAGCTAAGCAAATTCATTTGATATCAAAAGTAAAAAAACAATTAGCTATTGATTTTTCTATTAAAGTAAGTAAAAATTTAAGTGTAGATGTGTTAAAAAATTTAGCAGGATCTTTTATCGATACACTTTTGCCTACAAATTATGAAAGGTTAAAAATTTTATATGAAAAACTAATGTATGAAAAATTTACTTACAATTATGATTTTCCTTTAGCTGTAAAAAAAGAAGAATACTTAACCTATCCTTTATTGATAAATTCTAGATTTATGAGTTTTGATTTATCTGAGTTTATTTTTGGTTCTTTATTATGCACAGGTGGGCTTAATTATTATCCTAGTATTGCTTGTGCTACGACTTCAAGCAAAGCTAGGGAATTTGCCTTAAAAAGACTTTTATCTTATATTATTTTAGATGAGAAAAGAAGTGCTTTTAAGGAAGATAAAATCAATGAGGGCAAATACATCTTAAATGATAAGGAATTTTTTGAAGAAAACAATATAGAACTTAGAAATTGTAATATATGTAAGCTAGAGCATTTTCAAAGAAAAGAAGAGTATAAAACACAACACCCAGTGATAAAACAACACCCTATCTTAGCTTATAATGATGCTATACAAATTTTATATGAATATGCAAATGGTATTTATAGCACTACTCAAGATGAAAAGGGTAAGTTCATAGAAGATAGGCAAAAAGCAAGAAGATTGATGGAAAATTTAGAAGCCATAGGACAACATAATTTAGAAGTGATGTATAAGGGGATAGGGGATAAGAAGATAAAAAATGAAATTAAGATGAAAGAAGATGATGAAGAAAACGATGATATTAGTAAAATACAAGATTATTCTAATAAGTTTATAGGCAGACTAGCCACTACTATAATCATGGAAGATGGTTTATATATAGGATGAAAGGATAAATAATGAGTGAAACTTATGAAATTTATACGCCTAATGGTGGTATATTAGATGTAGAAAAAAAAACGAATAAAATTTTATTAAGTGATGGGGGAGCTAAGGTAGGCAAATACACCCAAGAATATTCTAAAGCTTTGTTTGAAGCTGATCGTATATTAAGAAACTCCCCCTACAAAGACTATCAACCCAGATATTTAGATCCTAATCTTTACACAGGGCAAAGTTCTACTTTACTTGAATTTAAAGATTGGCAAAGTATTTATTTAAAAGATCCTATTAAAGGAAGCATAGCTCCTTGGACTAAAGCAGAAAAAGCTTATTATAAATCTTTAAAAACTAAAAAAGAAAGATATAAATATTTAGTTATAAGAAGTGGTATAAGAAGTGTTGTTATAGATATACCTTATGAAGCTATAGGAGCTGTAGATGAAAAAGGAAATGTAGATCCTAAATATGAAAAATTATATAGAATAGTAGATGATAATAAACATAATCTAAGATCAAGTTTATTTCATAATGAATGGGGTATGGCAGCAGGAATATTAGGTGATTATAAATATCTAGCTAATGATATGTCTCAAAATGGTTTTAATGCAAGATTTATCCAAGCTACTATACTTTATATACAATTAAGTGGAGGAAGTAGTATATTAGATAAACCTAATTTATTAGGTGCTATTTATGGTTATGCTGATATTGCTGTAGGAAGTGGTTTAGTGGGAGTGCATAAAAATCCTTTAAGAGAACAAGAGATTAAAACCTTAGCTAAGACTTTAAAACCTGATGAATTTGGTATGCTTCCTTTTATAGATGAGATTATGGGAGTAGATTGGGTAATTGATTATAATAAATATGATATAGCTAGCGATGAATTTGGAGATATATACAAAGCCTTAAGAAGTGATATAGTTGAGGGTAAGATAAAAGATCCAAGGGATGTAGATTCTACTTATGAAAGCAGAAGAGAATTTGATCGCCATAGGGGAGGGTATAAAAATGGTATGAGGCAAGGTTATGAAACTGATACACCTAATGATTGGAGTGAAGAAAGAGCACAACTTTTTAATGATACTTTAATACTACATGCCAAACTAGCAGCCCTAACTCCACCTCAAGGCTATCCTAATGCACCTTATTATTTTACCCCTGAAAACCTAGAATGGTATTATAAAAGACATAAACTTGATAGACTCCTTGATCCAAGAATTCCTGCCATATATAGATATAATTTCCCGCAAGAACTTCGAGCTAAAATACTAGCTTATGCTAAAGAACATAATATAAAAGAGTAATTTAATCAAAACAAAAAAATATTTAAAGTAAAATTAAAATAAAAGGATAAACAATGCAAAAAATACTTCAAATTGATTTAGAAAAAAGAAAAGCTTTAGAGAATTTAAAAAATTTAAGCTTATTGGGTTTTGGTGGAGTTATGTTATTTAATCTAAATAAAGATGATTTGATTAAAGATAATGATATTTTTTCTATGCATAATATGAATCATTTTTTACAACTTAGTTTAGATCAATTTTACATACCTAATGCTTTTTTAAATATTTTAGAATTTTTACATATTAAAAAACATATTGATATAAAAGAATCTTTTCATATCAACATCTTGATCAATAGTGATACACTTTATAAAAATCCTTTATTGCAATATAATATAAATAGAACAATTTCTAAAGATGATAATATCATTTATGCTTTAAAAAATACTTCTAGTATAAATCAAGCTTTTAAAAACTTAAAACAACTACAAGAAGTATTATTAAAAGAAAATATATTTTTAAATTTTATAGACTTAAATAGTAAAGAAAGTCTTTTAAGTTTTTACAATCAAATATTAAGTAATCATCATCTTAAAGATTATTTTTATATAAAAAATAATCAATTTTTTATTAAAGAAGATATAAAAAATAAAATTGTATTTCACAATATCAATTCTTCTTCTATTATAAGTAATTATCTTAGCTTGTTAAATGATTTTAATACTTTAAGTAAGATAGAACTTATAAATATATTAGAAAGTTTAAGTTTATATAATCTCTCAACTTTAATGCAAGATATACAAAAAAGAAACTTAAAACTAGAATATAACTTAAAAAGCTTTGATAAAGATAATATCTTTTTATCTAATATGATTATGAATGTGAGATTGAAGTAAGTAAATGGTAGATTTAGCAGGTGTGATTTGTTAATCACAGCAAAGTATTTTTTGCTTATATGCTATATTTTATTGTTATAATTTATAAAAAGTGATGAAAAATATACAGGACAAAGTTACTGATGAACCCTAAAGAACTTATTTCTCAAATCAAAGACTATGCTGATATAGCAGATGCTAGTTATGCTATGCTTGATTTAATCGATGAGAATGATGAAAAAGGTTTTAATAGTATGTTAAATATAAAAACTAAATTTTACTTATACCAAGGTATTTGAAATAATATACTTTAAAAAGGAGTATCAAATGAAAATCACAATGATAATTCTAAGCTTATTTTCTTTAGTATCTTTAAGTGCATGTGCTTTTAAAGAAAATAAAGCAAGTGAATTAGAAACTCTTGCAAGTAATTATGGTGGAATTTATATCTTTGATAAAAAAATAAGAGAAGAGATATTGGAAAATGAAAGAAAGATAAAAGAATATAATCAATGGATTAATAATATATCTGCTTCTGATGAAGAGTTAAGAGCTAATATTAAAAAGTATGATGTAGAAAAAAAATTCCCTCAAGTCCTTTCTAATGGTTGTAAATATTATCGTAATGATTATAATTATGATGTAGATAATCCTGACTATGATTTTAACTTCGATGATAAACCCGAATTTGCATACTATGAAGATCAATTTAAAGCATATATGGGTGAAGAAAACTATAAAAAATTAAGACCTTATTTAGGTATGACAACTTATTATGTGTGTAAGGGTAAAAAATATCCTGTTGTTTTTGCTACTATGATAGATTATAAAGTAAAAAGCTATGGATTGTTTGGAGATGAAGGAAGAGGATTTAGCTTTTCTAGTATTAGTCGTAAAAGTGCAGGAGGAGGATCTTTTCATTATTTTACTAATGGTAAATTTGTAAAAAGTGATGAAAAATATACAGGACAAAGTTACTGATGAACCCTAAAGAATTTATCTCTCAAATCAAAGACTATGCTAATATAGCAGATGCTAGTTATGCTATGTTGGAATATGTTACTTTTAATGTTCTTGGTATTTATGGCTGGAATGGTTCCTAGTGTAATTATATTTTGATTTTTAAAAAGTAGGATAATTTTATTAAAAATATAAAAAGGAAAATAAATGGGTTTATTAAAAAAAATATACATTGCTTGGGGGATGTTTTGGGGAATTATTTTTTTGTTTAGTTCTTTATATGCTTATTTTAGTGATATAGAATTTTTGGTGATATGTTAAAGATTGCATTTTTTATATATTCTTATCCATTGTTACCTTACATATCATATTTAACACTACAAGAAACTATTAAATCCAAAAATATTTTTCTTTATTTTTCTTTATTTTTCTTTATTTTTCTTTATTTTTCTTTATTTTTCTTTATTTTTCTTTATTTTTCTTTATCTCGGGGGGATTTTTTAATTATGTAATAATATTAGGTATTTATACAATATTATTTTTAATAATATCTATTAAATTTAGAAAAGAACTTTCTTATTATTTTTCTTTATTATTTTGTATTTTTTTATACATTTTTTTATATCTTTTTATTTTCTATATGGATTTAAAAAATGAGTAATAAAGCTCAAATTAACAATCTCAAAAATTATGCTAAACTTGTATAGATTGGTTTTTTTGATTTTTTAATAATAATTTAAATTTCAACAAAAAAGGAAGTAGTGTGATAATACTAAAAAATCTATATATTATTTGGATTATAATTTGGGGATTTGGGGCTATTTTAGGTTATTATATGGGATATGATGCAACTTTTACTAAAATATTCTTTTTTCTTGTTATACTTTATCTTTTTCCATTGTTGCCTTATTTTTGTTATTTGATTTATAAAAAAGCAAGAAATACAAAAAATATATTTGTTGCTATTTGTTGCTATTTGTTGCTATTTGTTGCTATTTGTTGCTATTTGTTGCTACTACTGATTAATAGAAATAATAGTAATTTTAAGTTGTACTTAATTATTATTGTGATACATATTGTAATATTTGCAATAATTTATTTAATTAAAAGAAATAAAAATGAAAACTCAAATCAATAATTTAAAAGATTATGCAGAACTTGCACAAGCTAGTTATTTTTATTTTGATTTTTTAAATACTAGAAATATATTTGAGTTAGATTCTAATCAAGAAAAAATTCAAGAAGAAAATTCTATTAGAGGTTATAGAGAAATAAAAGTAAATTTAGAACATGTTGTCAGTCAAAAATATAAAGATAAAAAAGTATTGATTAATTTAAGACAAGATAATGATTGGCAATCAAAAATATTAAATTTCTTTGATGAAAAGACAAATTTTGATAAACTAAATGGAGAATTTGGAGAATTACAAGCTAGGAATTTCTCTCAAAGATATGAGGTTCAATTTCATCAGCCTAACACTACAAGTGGCTTTAGTGCTACTTTGTTTTATGATAAAGAAAAAGATAAATTTGTGGTAGGATTTAGGGGAACTGAAGCTGATAATTTTATTAGCTCGATTCAAGATATAGCTCAAGACATAACTCTATCCCTCAATGGCAATCTCCAATCTTCTTCTCTTTTAGAATTTTTAGAACAAGTAAATAAAATAATCAAAAATAAACACAAAAGCATTATATTTGTAGGACATTCATTGGGTGGGTATTTAGCTCAAATGGCTTTGATATATTGCGATATTAAATATAAAGATAAATTATCTTTTAGTCCTAATGAAGTTTATACCTTTAATGCCCCTAGTGTTTATGGTTGGAATTTTCCTAATATAGCTATCAACCCTAATACAATAAAAATTATGCAAGATCTTTTAGGAAAATACACTATAGATATTTCAGAAAAAATCACTCATATTTATGATAATGGTAAAATTGAAATCATCGCTTCTGCTCAATATGGCTCACACAATAGACTGCCTATCTATACGGGTAAAGATTCTCACTCCATAATCCCCCTAACTCAAACTCTTTACTTCTACTCCTATCTTTTAGAATTAGATGCTAACCATAACAAAGTCAAAGATAAAAGTTTTAGTGAATGTATAGAGTATCTTAATCATTTTATGAAAAATATTCAAATATATACAGAAACTTTTGTGTTAAAAAATAATGCTATTAATAATAAAAATTTCGCTCTTAAAAATGGACCTCTTGGGCTTTTAAGAAGCTCTCCAGAAAAAATCAACCATTTTGAATATTTTCTTTCATTAATAGCCACCATAATGCAAGAAACAAATGGTATTTTAGAAGAGGTTGGAGATAATTATTATACAAGCTACAAAGCTCCTACCATTAGTCAAACAAAAATCATAGATTTTATTTTAAAAGCACATGAAAAAGAAAAATATATTTTAATTCTTGATAAAAATGATTTTAATAAATACAGAAAAGATTGTTCCTTTATTAATAATCAAGAAAATTTAGCTCATAAAATTGCCATTGGGGAATTTAGAATTTTCATTGTAGTTTATAAAGATATGAAATGTCTTGAAAATATTAATAATATAACAAAAATATACAGATATAATTCAAAAAGTTATAAAATAAAAGATCAAATTTGGGATGAGCAATATTTAGGTGGAGTTTGTAAAATATCACAAGCTTTGTATTTTAATGGAAAAGCTAAAATAGGTATTATTTAGGAAAATTATGATAGGTAAAGACTTTTTATATTCTATTCATAAAGATAAAAAAAGTATTTATTTGTTTTGTGAAAATAAAAGCATCATTGATTGTCAAAGTATTTATGATGAACTTTATAAATTAGAAGCAACGACAGATTTTACTTTTGAAGAACTCCAAAACTATCAAGCTTATATCTTCCTAAACTCCACCCTCCTTACAGGCTCAAGTGAACTTCCTAATAATCCTTTTTACTTTGGAGAATTAGATCAAGATAATGCTATAAAACAAGATACACCTAGTTATTATTTTTCTCCTAAAGATGAAGATAGTGGCAAAGGAAAACTTAGCATCTTTTATAAAAATGATGAACTTTGCTTGCTTAATTATTCTATTATAGAAAATTCTTTAAATATCAAATTAGAATGTTTAAGCAAGCAAAGCTTAGAGTATAAAGACTTAATTTCAAACACTCTAAAAGAACAAAAAACCATACAAATAAATAAAAAACAAGCTATAGCTAAACTTCATGCCCTTTTAGAAAATCAAAACCTAGAATGTATCCATGGAGGTAAAGTCATACTTCAATCAAACAAAGGAAAAACTTTTAAAGATGGTGGTGTGCCTATTATGCTAGAAAGTGATTTACTTAATTCTAGCATAAGTGGCTGTCCTAATACTATAGGAAAAGTAAGCTATCCTTGCACCAAGGTAGTAGATGTTAAAGGCTCTTTATCTCAAAAGAAAGTTAATAATGAATATGTAATCTTACAAGAACTCATCTTAGCTTGTGTCACAGATAAAGGCTTTCCTTTAAAAGTAAGCTTTGTACCTACTAAGTTTAAATTTGATCATAGTTTTAATCCTAAGGATGGTTTAGCCAAACAAAACAAAAACCAAACAAAGCTAAAAGAGTCTATAATAAGACTTCATTATAAAAGTGATAGATTTCAAAAAGATAACCTACCTATCTATAACCTTTTAATTAATAATGAAAAAAAAGAACAAAATAAAGCTTTAAGTGAATTAAATATAGATCAAAAAGATTTAAAAGATATAGAAGATGTTAATATTCTTAATCAATTCAAACAAGACTTTAGTAAAGATTATGAATTTAAAGAATTAAATTTTAGTTTTGATACTAATTTAATCAAACTTTATTTTATTATCCCAAAAAATATTGCTAAAGTTTATAAAAGTGCTTATAAAGAATTTGAATATAAAGATTTAGGAGCAGGGTATTTTACACAGCTACATGAGTATGATAAAATCATCAAAAATTCCCTAGAAGATAATAAAGAATTAAACGAATATCATTTTAGTTTTTTAGCTCCTGCTAAAATGCAAAATTTAAAATTTCAAATCGCAAATGGACTAGATGAGATCTTAGAAGATGAAGATAGAAAACAAGAGCTTTATGTTTGTAAATTTGTAGTAGTGAATGGGATTAAAATATGAAAATAAAAGATTTCACCTTAATTACATCAAATCATAATTTGGAAATTGAGTTAAAAAATCTTACCGAAAATGCTAATAAAATTATTTTTATATGTGGTGATTTTGATGGATATAAAGAAGCTAAGAATTCTTTGTATAAGACACTACATACTATTGAAGATAAATTTAAAAGTAACAAGAAAAAAACTTTTAAAATCATACATTTAAATCAAGCTAATAAAGATGAAATCACAAAAGAACAAAAATTTAGCTCTGATAAAAATTTATCTAGTATTAAAAAAATTATCTTTAATAATTTAAATTTTTTAAATAATGCAATCAATCAAAACAAAAATAAAACACTCAATAAAATTATTGATGAGAGCAATGAAAAAAATATTGAAAATTTTTTAAAAGGAATTCAAAAAGAATTAAATGCATTATTAAAAAATATCAAAGAATCTGATTATTTTGAGCAAGAGATTAAACCAAAGATACAACTTACCCTAGATACACTTTTTAATACACTTTTAAAAAATATCACTCAATCTAATGATGATGAATATAAGCAAATTATTAGAGCTATAGCAAAATTTTTTATCAATATATTAGATTCTGTAACCAATCTTAAAAAACCTATCTCTTTAGTTAAAAAAAATCCTTATGTTTTTGTTGTAAATACATTATTTGAAGTTTATAATTCTTCTTCTGACTATCAAGAGTATAAGGAACAAAAATATTATTATGATTTTGCTTATCCACTTTTAGAGCTTATTACTAGTAAGCTTTATCCTATTATCGCTTTGTGCAATGAAGAAATTTTATCTGATGTATTGATTATAGATGATAAAGTATTATTAGATTTTTCATCTTATTCTAATGCACCTTCTATTAGTCTTTATAAAAATAGTTTTTATAAAGTTATTTTAGATGAAGAATTTCAAGGTATTTTTGATCATTTTTTAGAAAATAATCCAAAAATTAAAAATGAAAAGTTAGATAATACGCTTTTAATTAATTCTAGTTTAAAAAATTTTGATACAACATTAAAAAAAGCAATCAATTCAAATATCTCTGAACTTAATCATTTCTTTTATGCAGAATATCCTGATTTAAATTCTTCTATACTAGTAGAAATGATACTAGATAAAAAAAATACTGATCAAATCAATACAACCAAAATGGGTAAAAATTATTTGTTTATTACCAATCCACCACAGCTTAACAATGCAGCACTTTGTGAAGATTTGTATCAAAAAAAATTAGGAGCAATAATAAAAAATCGCCCAAAAGCTCTTACAAAAAATGAAAAACTTGGATTAAAAGAGCAATTTCCTAGTAAAAGAGATTATGGTTCTTATTTTATAGAAAGAGATGTTAAAAAGGAAGATGATTTTGTATTGCAACTTTGTCCTTTTGTGAAACTTGATGGACAGATTTATCAAAAATATAAAAGGTATTTTAATTTTTATAATCAAACATATTCTCGGTTATTGTTTGATTTATTAGAGAGTACAAAACAATCAGTTGAGCAAGATTTTGCTTATATTGATAGCTTTTTTAAATTACCCAAAGAACTGGAAGAAATTAGCGAAAAAGAAAAAGAAAAAGTAAAAGAATATATCGGGCTTTTTAATAATTATTTAGATAATATCAATTCTGATTATGATCAAATGCAATTTTTTCTTGAGTTAGATCCATCAATATCCAAAACATATGAAAATGTAGATTTTAAGAAATACTCACCTTTAACGGTTGTTTTATTGACTTTGACTTTGTATGTTTTACAAAAAGACTTAGCTTCTACACAAGAATATTCTCTTGGTGTTAAAAATATTGTAATTCCAAATTTAGATTATGGTGATAAAGAAATTACACTTAATTATCAAAAGATTAAAATACCAAATTATTTTAATGAGTATATTTCATTTATCCCTGATGATATTTATTTTTATGATAATGATAAAAAAATTTACATCTTTTTATCTAAAGAATTAAATAAAAACAAAAAAGAAGATGAAGTTATCTATTTAGATGAATTAGCTAAAGCTATGTTTGAAAATGATTTTGAAGAAGATGATCAAACTTATGTGAATTTTTTAAAAACCTTAAACGAAAGCTTTGATGAGGAAATTGAATTTAAAGAAAATACACAAACAGATAAAACTCTTCCTTTGAAAAAAGATTTAGATAAAAGCATTCAAGAAATTATGCTTGATAATGAACTTGCAAAATTATCCATAGATATCACTTTTTTTAATATCATTAAGCAACTTTTTCCTTTTGCAGAATTTTTTATGAGCCAGCCTGATTTTTTTAAAAAAATGATTTTATTTTTTATAAATTCAAGCTTTGATAAAAAGCATTATGGCAATAAATTATTTTCTAGTTTTAAAGCGCATTTTTTTAAAGAACTAGGGATATTTTATGCACTTAATCCTAAAGGGCATTTTATAAAAATTAATCCAAAAAGTAAAAAGCCACTCAATAAGCTTTTTTTATATCAAATAGGAACAAATTATTATTATTTTAATCAATTAGAATGTGCAAGCGAGTTGAAAAAGTCAAAGAGTTTTTCAAGATTGGATAAAGCTAAGCAAATTCATTTGATATCAAAAGTAAAAAAACAATTAGCTATTGATTTTTCTATTAAAGTAAGTAAAAATTTAAGTGTAGATGTGTTAAAAAATTTAGCAGGATCTTTTATCGATACACTTTTGCCTACAAATTATGAAAGGTTAAAAATTTTATATGAAAAACTAATGTATGAAAAATTTACTTACAATTATGATTTTCCTTTAGCTGTAAAAAAAGAAGAATACTTAACCTATCCTTTATTGATAAATTCTAGATTTATGAGTTTTGATTTATCTGAGTTTATTTTTGGTTCTTTATTATGCACAGGTGGGCTTAATTATTATCCTAGTATTGCTTGTGCTACGACTTCAAGCAAAGCTAGGGAATTTGCCTTAAAAAGACTTTTATCTTATATTATTTTAGATGAGAAAAGAAGTGCTTTTAAGGAAGATAAAATCAATGAGGGCAAATACATCTTAAATGATAAGGAATTTTTTGAAGAAAACAATATAGAACTTAGAAATTGTAATATATGTAAGCTAGAGCATTTTCAAAGAAAAGAAGAGTATAAAACACAACACCCAGTGATAAAACAACACCCTATCTTAGCTTATAATGATGCTATACAAATTTTATATGAATATGCAAATGGTATTTATAGCACTACTCAAGATGAAAAGGGTAAGTTCATAGAAGATAGGCAAAAAGCAAGAAGATTGATGGAAAATTTAGAAGCCATAGGACAACATAATTTAGAAGTGATGTATAAGGGGATAGGGGATAAGAAGATAAAAAATGAAATTAAGATGAAAGAAGATGATGAAGAAAGCGATGATACTAATAAAGCCCAAGATTATTCTAATCAATTCATAGGCAGATTAGCCACTACTATAATCATGGAAGATGGTTTATATATAGGATGAAAGGATAAAAATGAATGGTAATAAAGATATTTACGAGATTTATACGCCTAATGGACTTATATTAGAAGTTGATAAAAATACAAATCAAATTATATTTGATAAAAGAGAAGATGGGCGTGAAGTAGGCAAATACACCCAAGAATATTCTAAAGCCCTTTTTGAAGCACACAATATCAAACAAAACTCCCCATACAAAGACTATCAACCTAGATATTTAGATCCTGAATTTCATACAGGAGAGAGATCTACTTTACTTGAATTTAAAGATTGGCAAAGTATTTATTTAAAAGATCCTATTAAAGGAGCTATAGCTCCTTGGACTAAAGCAGAAAAAGCTTATTATAACTCACTAAAAACTAAAAAAGAAAGATATAAATATTTAGTCATTAGAAGTGGTATAAGAAGTGTTGTTATAGATATACCTTATGAAGCTATAGGAGCTGTAGATGAAAAAGGAAATGTAGATCCTAAATATGAAAAATTATATAGAATAGTAGATGATAATAAACATAATCTAAGATCAAGTTTATTTCATAATGAATGGGGTATGGCAGCAGGAATATTGGGTGATTATAAATACCTAGCTAATGATATGTCCCAAAATGGTTTTAATGCAAGATTTATACAAGCTACTATACTTTATATACAATTAAGTGGAGGAAGTAGTATATTAGATAAACCTAATTTATTAGGTGCTATTTATGGTTATGCTGATATTGCTGTAGGAAGTGGTTTAGTAGGAGTGCATAAAAATCCTTTAAGAGAACAAGAAATTAAAACCTTAGCTAAGATTTTAAAACCTGATGAATTTGGTATGCTTCCTTTTATAGATGAAATTATGGGAGTAGATTGGGTGATTGATTATAATAAATATAGAATTTCTCGCGATGAATTTGGAAGTATGTATAGAGCCTTAAGAAGTGATATAGTTGAGGGTAAGATAAAAGATCCAAGGGATGTAGATTCTACTTATGAAAGCAGAAGAGAATTTGATCGCCATAGGGGAGGGTATTATAATGGCATGGTAAATGCCTATGGTTATGATATTCCAAATGATCGGAGTGAAGAAAGTGCACAATTAAGAATAGATTCTATGATTTTAACTGCCAAACTAGCAGCCCTAACTCCTCCTCAAGGCTATCCTAATGCACCTTATTATTTTACCCCTGAAAATCTAGAATGGTATTATAAAAAACACAAATTAGATGCTAAACTTGATCCAAGAATTCCTGCCATATATAGATATAATTTTCCAGAGTATTTAAGAGCTAAAATACTAGCTTATGCTAAAGAGCATAATATAAAAGAGTAAAAATAATGAATTTCATAACTAGACTAACTATGACTATAATAATGGAAGATGGTTTATGTATGGGTTAAATTAAAGAAAGGATAAACAATGCAAAAAATACTTCAAATTGATTTAGAAAAAAGAAAAGCCTTAGAGAATTTAAAAAATTTAAGCTTATTGGGTTTTGGTGGAGTTATGTTATTTAATCTAAATAAAGATGATTTGATTAAAGATAATGATATTTTTTCTATGCATAATATGAATCATTTTTTACAACTTAGTTTAGATCAATTTTACATACCTAATGCTTTTTTAAATATTTTAGAATTTTTACATATTAAAAAACATATTGATATAAAAGAATCTTTTCATATCAATATCTTAATCAATAGTGATACACTTTATAAAAATCCTTTATTACAATATAATATAAATAGAACAATTTCTAAAGATGATAATATCATTTATGCTTTAAAAAATACTTCTAGTATAAATCAAGCTTTTAAAAACTTAAAAGAATTACAAGAAGTATTATTAAAAGAAAATATATTTTTAAATTTTATAGACTTAAATAGTAAAGAAAGTCTTTTAAGTTTTTACAATCAAATATTAAGTAATCATCATCTTAAAGATTATTTTTATATAAAAAATAATCAATTTTTTATTAAAGAAGATATAAAAAATAAAATTGTATTTCACAATATCAATTCTTCTTCTATTATAAGTAATTATCTTAGCTTGTTAAATGATTTTAATACTTTAAGTAAGATAGAACTTATAAATATATTAGAAAGTTTAAGTTTATATAATCTCTCAACTTTAATGCAAGATATACAAAAAAGAAACTTAAAACTAGAATATAACTTAAAAAGCTTTGATAAAGATAATATCTTTTTATCTAATATGATTATGAATGTGAGATTGAAGTAAGTAAATGGTAGATTTAGCAGGTGTGATTTGTTAATCACAGCAAAGTATTTTTTGCTTATATGCTATATTTTATTGTTATAATTTATAAAAAGTGATGAAAAATATACAGGACAAAGTTACTGATGAACCCTAAAGAACTTATTTCTCAAATCAAAGACTATGCTGATATAGCAGATGCTAGTTATGCTATGCTTGATTTAATCGATGAGAATGATGAAAAAGGTTTTAATAGTATGTTAAATATAAAAACTAAATTTTACTTATACCAAGGTATTTGAAATAATATACTTTAAAAAGGAGTATCAAATGAAAATCACAATGATAATTCTAAGCTTATTTTCTTTAGTATCTTTAAGTGCATGTGCTTTTAAAGAAAATAAAGCAAGTGAATTAGAAACTCTTGCAAGTAATTATGGTGGAATTTATATCTTTGATAAAAAAATAAGAGAAGAGATATTGGAAAATGAAAGAAAGAAAGGAGAGGCAATGAAAAAAATGTCTTTAGGGGATGATTTTTGGGATCAATTAAAAATCATAGAAAAAAATTCCCTCAAGTCCTTTCTAATGGTTGTAAATATTATCGTAATGATTATAATTATAAAATAGGAGAATCAAACTTCAACTTCAAAGATAAACCCGAATTTGCATACTATGAAGATCAATTTAAAGCATATATGGGTGAAGAAAACTATAAAAAATTAAGACCTTATTTAGGTATGACAACTTATTATGTGTGTGAGGGTAAAAAATATCCTGTTGTTTTTGCTACTATGATAGATTATAAAGTAAAAAGCTATGGATTGTTTGGAGATGAAGGAAGAGGATTTAGCTTTTCTAGTATTAGTCGTAAAAGTGCAGGAGGAGGATCTTTTCATTATTTTACTAATGGTAAATTTGTAAAAAGTGATGAAAAATATACAGGACAAAGTTACTGATGAACCCTAAAGAATTTATCTCTCAAATCAAAGACTATGCTAATATAGCAGATGCTAGTTATGCTATGTTGGAATATGTTACTTTTAATGTTCTTGGTATTTATGGCTGGAATGGTTCCTAGTGTAATTATATTTTGATTTTTAAAAAGTAGGATAATTTTATTAAAAATATAAAAAGGAAAATAAATGGGTTTATTAAAAAAAATATACATTGCTTGGGGGATGTTTTGGGGAATTATTTTTTTGTTTAGTTCTTTATATGCTTATTTTAGTGATATAGAATTTTTGGTGATATGTTAAAGATTGCATTTTTTATATATTCTTATCCATTGTTACCTTACATATCATATTTAACACTACAAGAAACTATTAAATCCAAAAATATTTTTCTTTATTTTTCTTTATTTTTCTTTATTTTTCTTTATTTTTCTTTATTTTTCTTTATTTTTCTTTATTTTTCTTTATTTTTCTTTATCTCGGGGGGATTTTTTAATTATGTAATAATATTAGGTATTTATACAATATTATTTTTAATAATATCTATTAAATTTAGAAAAGAACTTTCTTATTATTTTTCTTTATTATTTTGTATTTTTTTATACATTTTTTTATATCTTTTTATTTTCTATATGGATTTAAAAAATGAGTAATAAAGCTCAAATTAACAATCTCAAAAATTATGCTAAACTTGTATAGATTGGTTTTTTTGATTTTTTAATAATAATTTAAATTTCAACAAAAAAGGAAGTAGTGTGATAATACTAAAAAATCTATATATTATTTGGATTATAATTTGGGGATTTGGGGCTATTTTAGGTTATTATATGGGATATGATGCAACTTTTACTAAAATATTCTTTTTTCTTGTTATACTTTATCTTTTTCCATTGTTGCCTTATTTGCATTATTTAATTTTTGAAAAAGCAAAGAACAAAAATATATTCATTTCTATTTGTTATTATCTACTATTATTTGTTATTACCGCTTATTATTTTACTTTAATATATTCATGTGGAGCAAATTTTTTAACATTTTTTATAATGATTACTTTATATATGATTATTTGTAGTGCTATAATTTTATGGAAATTTAAAATAAATTTAAGATTATATTTTTACATAATTTTATGTATTTTTACTTATCTCTATATAGTTTTACATGTTTTTATAGTATGTTATGAAATAGAATGGGCAGATATACTGTTAGATAAAGATATAAGGATATATATTTACGGAGAAATAATTAATTTGCTTACGGAGCAATAATTTGTTTTATAATAAATCTTATTTTTATAGGGGAATAAATTAATGAAAACTCAAATCAATAATTTAAAAGATTATGCAGAACTTGCATGGGCTAGTTATTTTTATTTTGATTTAAAAGGTTGCATATTACAAGAAAATGAAACTATCGTTACTTTAAATGAGCTTGTAAGTTTAAGTTATAACGGAAACATAGCTGGAAGAAAAGAAAAGGTCGGACAAGAATATAGTTTTATTGGCAAAGGTGAATTAAATGGAGAATTTGGAGAATTACAAGCTAGGAATTTCTCTCAAAGATATGAGGTTCAATTTCATCAGCCTAACACTTTAAGTGGTTTTAGTGCTACTTTGTTTGGAGAAAAAAGAAAACAAATTGATAGTAAAACTAAAGAAAAAATCTATACAAGTGAATATGGCTATATCAATTATATTTTAGCCATTAGAGGAATAGAGCCTAAGGAAGTCAAATAATGAAAAAGTTTCTTGCACCTAAAAAGATTATCTTAGTATTTATTACATTATTTGGAATTTATCTACTTGGAATCCCGCTTTATTATACTCCTTATGAATTACAATCAAGTTATTGGAAGTTTAAGAAAATATGTGAGTTAGATATTACACCGCCTTCTAAAAAAAAGAACAGAGAAAGCATTAAAATTATTTGGAGTTAATCCTAGTGATTTACAAAATAATTTAAAACTTGAGAATAATAATTATATTGCACGATTTAGATATGATACTGAGAGAATAAAAGCTCAGTTAAATATTAAAATGGATTTGGAAAAAAATATAATAGAAATCAATGAATCAGGCTCAATTTGGTATGATTGGAGACCTATGATATTAGGCAATGAAGGCAATATGGATTTTAGAGTTATGTGGAATAATTATATTACCTGTGGTAATATCTATATTAAAGAGATGCCAGAATGTTTTAAAGATAATAAGTTTATCTGTAATTTTAAGGAGGCAAAATGACAAATAAAGAGATAGTTGAAAAACTACGAGATAACGCTGAGTTAGCATGGGCTAGCTATGGATATTTTCACTATTTTTTAGAACAGCAAAGTAAATCTCACTTTCTTGTAATGCAAGATAGGCAAGGCAATGAAATTAGAGACGCTGACAATAAACCTAAAATTCAAGAAATTTACATTACGGATATTTTGAATACAAACTATAAAAATCATAGAGTTGTTGAATTTGTTCAGTTAGATAAAGAACAAAAAGAAATTACTATCAGCAAGCTCGATGGCGACTTCTCCCCACTCCAAGCCAAACAATTCTTAGATAGATATGATTTATTAATCCATCAAACAAATACAGAGTCAAGCTTTTCTGCTGCTTTGTTCTATGATACATACAAAGATGGTTTCGTGGTGTGGTTTAGGGAAACAGAATGCGGATTCTAAAAATACTTTATATTTGTTGGATTATATTATGTGTTGTAGGTTGGTTTATATCTCCTATTGTTGGACATAATCCAAATAGGGTTGAGGAGTTTTTTATAATGCTTGGTTGGATAGTCTTTCCACTAATGATAGCCAATCTATGGCTTTTTGGAATAACAAGAATTAAAAAATATTTAAGGAATTTTTTAATATTGTTTTTATATTACCCTTTGGCATTTGCTCTGTTTTTGGTGCTAAATTAACTTTAGGAGACTAAATGAAAGAATTAATCAACAATCTAAGAGACTATGCCGAGTTGGCTCAAGCAAGTTATTTTAACTTTATGTATATCAATAACGATGAGCGAGAAATGGATAGTTATAAAATAGGGCAAAATAGATTCCCTAAAGATAAAGACAATATAGAAAATTTAGAATATACAAAGACCTTATCTAAAAAATATAAAGATTATTTTATTTATGATGATTCCATTGCACTATATCCGACACTTAATGGAGAATTTGGGGAGATTCAAGCTAAAAACTTTGCTAAAAAATATGAGATTAAATTCCACCAACCAAATACGGCTTCTGGCTTTAGTGCTACTTTGTTTTATGATAAAGAAAAAGATAAGTTTGTAGTAGGGTTTAGGGGGACAGAGGGACTTTGGAGTATGGATACTTTGGCGGATATAGGGCTTACCTTTGGTAAGGGCGATTTTCAACTTAATGCTTTAAAGCAATTTTTATTAGACATAGCACCTATTTTAAACAAAGTAGATTCAAATAATATTATTTTTATAGGGCATTCTTTAGGCGGATATTTAGCAGTTATAGCAATGCAATTTTGCGATACTATTGATAGGAGCTTAAATACACAATTTAATGCAATCAAATTTATGGCATCGCAAGTCTATACTTTTAATTCTCCTGCTATTGATGAGATTGATAATATGCTAATGCGGGCTTTGGCAGCATTATTAGATAAAAATATTATGGAGCAAGTCTTAAATCCCCAAAAAGTATATTGTGTCTATGACAGCGGTGGTATAAATATCATCGCTTCTGCTCAATATGGCTCACACAATAGACTGCCTATCTATACGGGTAAAGATTCTCACTCCATAATCCCCCTAACTCAAACTCTTTACTTCTACTCCTATCTTTTAGAATTAGATGCTAACCATAACAAAGTCAAAGATAAAAGTTTTAGTGAATGTATAGAGTATCTTAATCATTTTATGAAAAATATTCAAATATATACAGAAACTTTTGTGTTAAAAAATAATGCTATTAATAATAAAAATTTCGCTCTTAAAAATGGACCTCTTGGGCTTTTAAGAAGCTCTCCAGAAAAAATCAACCATTTTGAATATTTTCTTTCATTAATAGCCACCATAATGCAAGAAACAAATGGTATTTTAGAAGAGGTTGGAGATAATTATTATACAAGCTACAAAGCTCCTACCATTAGTCAAACAAAAATCATAGATTTTATTTTAAAAGCACATGAAAAAGAAAAATATATTTTAATTCTTGATAAAAATGATTTTAATAAATACAGAAAAGATTGTTCCTTTATTAATAATCAAGAAAATTTAGCTCATAAAATTGCCATTGGGGAATTTAGAATTTTCATTGTAGTTTATAAAGATATGAAATGTCTTGAAAATATTAATAATATAACAAAAATATACAGATATAATTCAAAAAGTTATAAAATAAAAGATCAAATTTGGGATGAGCAATATTTAGGTGGAGTTTGTAAAATATCACAAGCTTTGTATTTTAATGGAAAAGCTAAAATAGGTATTATTTAGGAAAATTATGATAGGTAGAGACTTTTTATATTCTATTCATAAAGATAAAAAAAGTATTTATTTGTTTTGTGAAAATAAAAGCATCATTGATTGTCAAAGTATTTATGATGAACTTTATAAATTAGAAGCAACGACAGATTTTACTTTTGAAGAACTCCAAAACTATCAAGCTTATATCTTCCTAAACTCCACCCTCCTTACAGGCTCAAGTGAACTTCCTAATAATCCTTTTTACTTTGGAGAATTAGATCAAGATAATGCTATAAAACAAGATATACCCAGTTATTATTTTTCTCCTAAAGATGAAGATAGTGGCAAAGGAAAACTTAGCATCTTTTATAAAAATGATGAACTTTGCTTGCTTAATTATTCTATTATAGAAAATTCTTTAAATATCAAATTAGAATGTTTAAGCAAACAAAGCTTAGAGTATAAAGACTTAATTTCAAATACCCTAAAAGAACAAAAAACCATACAAATAAATAAAAAACAAGCTATAGCTAAACTTCATGCCCTTTTAGAAAATCAAAACCTAGAATGTATCCATGGAGGTAAAGTCATACTTCAATCAAACAAAGGAAAAACTTTTAAAGATAGTGGTGTGCCTATTATGCTAGAAAGTGATTTGCTTAATTCTAGCATAAGTGGCTGTCCTAATACTATAGGAAAAGTAAGCTATCCTTGCACCAAGGTAGTAGATGTTAAAGGCTCTTTATCTCAAAAGAAAGTTAATAATGAATATGTAATCTTACAAGAACTCATCTTAGCTTGTGTCACAGATAAAGGCTTTCCTTTAAAAGTAAGCTTTGTACCTACTAAGTTTAAATTTGATCATAGTTTTAATCCTAAGGAAGGCTTAGCAAAACAAAGCAAAAATCAAACAAAGCTAAAAGAGCCTAAGTTAAGAATGTATTATAAAGAACATAAATATCAAAAAGATAATCTTTTAATCACTAATTTATATCTAAACGATACTTTATATCAAAACGAACAAGGTTTAGATCAATTAGAATTATCTAAAAACGACTTATTTGATTTAAATGATGTCAATATGCTAAATACTCTTAAACAAGACTTTAGTAAAGATTATGATTTTAAAGAGTGTAAAATTACGCTTGGTGCGCATTTGTTAAAATTAATCTTTATCATCCCAAAAAATATTGCTAAAGTTCATAAAAGTGCTTATAAAGAATTTGAATATAAAGATTTAGGAGCAGGGTATTTTAAAGAGCTTTTTGAATATCATCAAGATTATCGAGAAAAAGAAAATATTATACATTATAGAGTTTTTTTAGCTCCTGCTAAAATGCAAAAGATTGAGTTTGAAATTGCTAAAGGTTTAGATGAGTGGCTTGATGATGAAAATGTATGTTCTTTTAATATTTTAACCAAGGATTATTTTAAGGCAAATGATAAAGATATACTTACAAGTGATAATATAAAAGATAATATAAATACCACACAAACTCACATCAATGAAAATTATAACAATACTCAAGAACTCATCCTTGATAATGTGATAAGAATACAAACACAAGATGGTAGTGGAGAGTTTATTGAGATAATATTTCCTAGTCAATTAGAACTCAATGATAAACCTTTGGAAGATGTGAGTTATACGTTTGCTCCGGCTTTAAGGGGGATAAGGCAATTTTTTAAAGACATTGAGTATTTAAAGCATAGAACATTGACTAAAGATGAAGTGTTACAGATAGTGGATAAACTGCCAAAAAATGTTCGAGATAAACGCAGAAGAATAGTTGAAAATAAAGAAGAATTAGACAAATTATGGAAAAAGTTAACTAAAAACTCTGAAGAGTTAGAAAATAAAGTAGATAAAAAATACGGACAACCGATTTATATGAGAAAACTAGATGATCAAACTATTATACAATATAAAAAAACTTCTAAAAGTGGGGGCGAGACCATAGAGATAAATTCCAATAAACCAAGAGGAAATCTTAAAACAATACATATAGAAAATGGGATAAAAAATGAAATATAGGTATATAAAATGGGATGAAAACGAAAAGTGTGCTATTTTTTTTCCTGATATAGATTTTGATATATGGAAAAAAACCCAGCTTTTAGAGAATGATTATGCTAATCCAACTTTAATTATATCATCTCATTTAAAAGATAAGGTCGGTATTTTAGAACTATTTGAATATTATATTTTGCTTATTTGTGGAAAAAGCATGGGTGTCTCAAGGTGGGAATGTAATAATTTAATTTTATTAGATACTTACAGCATTGATAATATTAGCAGCCCATTTTCTTTAAATACACCCAAACCTACCTATATAAGTGAATATATTAGTGTTTTGGGGCAGCTTTTTCTAGCAGGATATATAGATTTTGGATCTTATTGTGATGAAGATAGAAATAAAATAGATTATCCCTCAAACTTATCTTATTATAAAGAAGATAAATATCAAGCTTGGGTACATTTTAGAGATAATTTTTTTTATAAAGAAAGATTTATTAGAGAGTTGGATGATCTCGAGACATTAGATGAGAATGGATGTAGTTTTATTTTAGGTGATGTTTCTTGGGATACACCACAATATTGGTCACAATATAATATCTGGGTAGCAATAACTCCCAAAGGCACAAAATACTTCCAAGAAATCTTAGCTCCTAAATTTTACAACAAATACAAAGATTTAGAAGTAGAAATTGATGATAAAGGTAATATTATAAGGTGGATTGGAGAGATTAATAGATGATTTTGCTTAAATTTTTATTTAAATAAAAACCTTAAGTCAATATTTACTTAAAGGCAGATAATGAAAAATAAAGAATTTACTTGTCAATATATTTATAACCAAAACAATCTTAAAAACTTGATAGATAAATATTGCAAACAAGCTAAAAATATAGTTTTATATTGTAATAATTTTTCAAGAAAAAATATACTGAATTTAGCACTAACAGATTATGATATTGCTAAAGATTGTTATTATAGTTTAGATAAATACTTATATGATACTCTTAAAATATCTGCTTATAAGGGAAAAAAAGTTCAAATTTATGATTATTCTTATGAAAAATTTACTGATTCTAATAAGTTTAGCAATAATCCCTCAAACCTTACTATCACTCCTTTATCTTGCGATATGACAAGCATTTTAGATGATTTTGTAAAAGCCTTGGGAAAATCTGAAAATCAAACTATTTCAAAAACTATGACGCAAAAGTTAGAAAAAGAGAATAAAAATATTGATTCTTTAATCATTTGCATTAATGAGAAATTAAAAATCCCTATACTTCAAAAACTAAAATCATTCGATGAATATCAAAAATTAAACGAGTATAAACTAAATGAACAAATAGAGTTTGTCTTTAATGAATTAATACAAAATATTAAAGATATTTATGCAGAAGGTTATGATCTTGTATATAAGAAAATCATTAATGCCTTTCTTGGTATTGTCAATATCTTTAGATTGAAAAGCTTTTTAACAAAAACACAGCCATTGTTAGTTATTGGTGATAGTGCTTTTGAGTTGATAAAAGCTTATAAAGAAATTTCAAAGTGGAGTGAAGATAAATACTCTTATGCTATTTATAATGCTATTGTGCAACTACTCATAAGTGATATTGGTTATATTTTTACTCTTTTTGAAAACAAAATTGATCATTACACTTTGATCATAGATAATAAAATTCTTTTTGATTTTTCAGGTTTTGGAGCAATAAGGAATCAATCACCGGCATATCATAAGCAAGATCTTGCAATTTATCTTCAATCAAACGAAGAAATTTTTAAAGATTTTCACAAAGGAAAATTCTTAAATTTCATCACCCAAAATCCCAAAGAAGAATTAATATTACATAGTAGATATTCTATTAAAGAGGCACTTAAAAAACAAATGTCCCTAGATCAAAACAGACTAAGCTATATAGAAAGTCCGTATTTTAACTCTATTACACTAGCTCAAATCATAAAAGATTTAAAGGGTGAAAAAAACGAATCTTATTATGCAAAAAATTTTCTTATCATTACAAATGCTCCACAAAAATACAATGCAGGACTTCATCAAAAGCTCACAGAAGAAATTTTTGAAAATACCATCATTTATCCAGATACCATAGAAGATGAAACACAAAACGATATTTTAATCAAAGCTCCAAAAGACTACGATGCAATGATAGATTATAGTAAATATAAAATCGATATTATTGATAATGAAAAAGATGCCTTTGTGCTTTCTTTAAGTCCTTTTATTCGCTTAAATTATCAAACTTATCAAGGCTTTGAAGATACAGTAAAAGAAAAAGAAGAGTTAATTAAAGATATTACAGATAACAATCTAGAAAATATATTTCAATATATGAATTTTATAAAAAATCCTAGTAATATCAATAAAATATATAATTATCATTATTTGCAATCTATTTTTTATCAAGCAAATAATAAAAAAACTTTCTTAGAAAAACAAAAGCAATACTTTCAAGAAGGTATAGAATGCGTAAAAGCTTATATAGATAGTATTACCCATATTGCACAGCCTAAAATAGGTACTTACACAGGTGTGGTATACAAAGGAGAGGGTTTTGTAAAGAAAAATGTATTTACTATCACAGATGTGATTTTACTTGCTTTAACTTATTATACGATAAAACATTTTTATTCTTTTATTCAAACTGATTTCCAAGCTTGGTGGAAATTGTTTTCAAATTGTGAAAGTATACAAATAGAAGAGAAAGAAAGTATTGATATACTTCCTACAAATGTCTTTTTAAATATAAATGAAGAAAAAATTCCCCTATGTTTTTCAAAACAACAAAAAGCCAAACTCGCAAAAAATGAAATTTTTTGTATAGAAGAATTTGTGGATTATTTAGAACAATTAAAAGATCATGAAATTAGTGATGAGGAAGATAGACAGTTTTTATCTTCCCTAATAGAGCCTCAAAGTGAAAATCATCAAACCCAAGATGAAGCAGTGGAATATAATCTAAAACAAATAAACGCATTGATTGAAAAAGAGAAAATATCAAACAAGAAAATTGATGATGAACTTGATGAATTGATAAAAGATATAGAAAAAAATAATATAAATAAAATTCCTTATAATCCGCAAAAAACTATAGTGGCTATGATGGATGCTTTTATAGATAAATTCTTTCCTTTTGCAGATTTTTTAAGAGCAGATGAATTTAAATTTGCTAAATTGCTTAGTAAAACCATTCTTAATTTTTTAACCCTTAAAGCACAAAAAGCCTTTTATGAAAGTATAGGTATAAGTTATTTATTGTTTTTGATGATGGATTCAAGTATTCAAATGAAAAAGGTTAAAATACAAAATCAAGAACAATTTAACAAAAGACTTAAAAGATTAAATAAAATAGCTTTATTAGAACTTTGCTATATGCAAAAAAATAAAAACAAATACGAAGCTATTATGCTAGTAGATGATCCAAGCTTTAAAGAGTTAAAAAATCATGATGGTTTTAAAGATATAACAAATATCAGCAAAAAACAAATTTTTCAATATAAATTTAATTTTACTTTAAAAAATATTCGTAGTATTGCCAAAGAATCTTTCATATCTTTACCTCAAGCTGTTATTACAGATTTGATCAATCAATTATGGATTAGCGCATATGAACAAAGTAAAAAAGAACACGAAAGATTGCAATTTTTAAATTTTGCTCATAAGTATAATCCTCCTTATGTTTTAGCAAAAAAACCTACAAATACACAAGAAGGATTTATCTCTTATCCTATGTTTATTAATAATACTTTTGTTTCTTTTAATTTTACTTCTATGTTTACAGGGGGAAAGCTACAAACAGGAGGTTTGGGAGAGAAAGAAGCTTTATTTGTTTATCATAAAGATGTAGGTGGTGCAAAAAGGGTAAGAAATTATCTTTTAAACAAACTTTTTGCGTATTTATGTTTAGATGAATTAAGATCAAAAACTGGTGATTTAAAAACCATAGAGGATATAGACTTTTTTAATACCTATTCTTATTTACATGATTTAGCTATAAAACCAAGGCTTTTAAAACTAAAGCATGAAGAAGATTTTTTAATCTCTGATTGTCTTAGTAAAACTCAAAAAGAAAACATACAAAAATACAACCAAAAACTACAAGCTATTAACAACGATGAGGCAAAAAGGGCTTTGTATGATGAGTATAAAAGAAGCTGTGATAATGGTTTGAGTGAAAATTCTTTAAATCCTATAGATGCTTATCATCAATGTATGGATTATTTAGAAGATATGGATAATGATGTATTTAACACTAAAGCAACAAACAACACCCCCAATCCTTTAAAACATAGAAATTTCTTAAAGGCTTTAGATACCATAGGACAAAATAATATTAAGGCTTTGTATGTGGGGGTGGCGGAGAATGAAATGCAAAATAAGGATCAGATCAGAAATAGTAAAAAGAAACAAAGAGTAGGTAAAACCTCTTTTAAAGAAAAAAAGCAACCACCAAAAATGATAGGTAGACTAGCCACTACTATCATTATGAAAAATGGTTTATGCATAGGCTAATTAAAGAAAGGATAAACAATGAGTGAAACTTATGAGATTTATACACCAGATGGATCAATATTAAATGTAGAAAAAGATACAAATAAAATATTATTTACAGCAAAAAGCAATGGTACATATACTAAACAACATTCGCAAGCTCTCTTTGAAGCTGATCACATATTAAAAAACTCCCCCTACAAAGACTATAAACCCAGATATTTAGATCCTAATCTTTACACAGGGCAAAGTTCTACTTTGCTTGAGTTTAAAGATTGGCAAAGTATTTATTTAAAAGATCCTATAAAAGGAAGCATAGCTCCTTGGACTAAAGCAGAAAAAGCTTATTATAAATCTTTAAAAACTAAAAGAGAAAGATATAAGTATTTAGTCATTAGAAGTGGATTAAGAAGTACTGTTATAGATATACCTTATGAAGCTTATACTAATGTAGATGAAAAAGGAAATTTAATCAATGAAGATTATAAAGAACTTTATAAAAAAGTAGAAAGCAATAGAGGTTTAGCTCATTTAAGCAATGGATATTTATTTATGAGTGAATGGGAATTAGCAGCAGGGATACTAGGAGATATAAAAGGCTTTGCAAAAGGTGGAGGAGGATTATGGAAAACAGGATTTACCACTAGAGCTTATCAAGCATTATTTTTAGCAGCACAACTGGGACATCAACCTTCTTTAGAACACCAACTTAGTACTTATTCTTCTTCTGTAGCCTTAGCAGGTGGAGGTCATACTAATGCTTTAAGAGAGAAAATGCTAAAAGATTTTTCTAAAAATCCTCCTTATGATGAATTTGGAATGCTTCCTTTCTTAGATGAACTTATAGGAGTGGATTGGATTATTGATTTAAACGAATATCAGTTTGCTTATGATGGTGATGGCGGTAGTATTAAGGCTTTAGATGAGAAAGTAAGACAAGGCAAGCTAAAAGATCCAAGGGATATAGATTCTACTCCAGAGAGTAGGAAAGAATTCGATGAAGAAGCTAATGCTTATACATTTGGTAATAGAATGAATTTTTCCTCTGATATTCGTGACAGTAGAAGTAAAGAATCAGCTAGATTGTTTGATGATCTTTTAATACTACATGCCAAACTAGCAGCCCTAACTCCTCCTCAAGGCTATCCTAATGCACCTTATTATTACACACCCGAACAATTGGAAGATTTTTATAAAAGAAATGTGTTAGATAGATTATGTGATCCAAGAATTCCTGCCATATATAGATATAATTTTCCGCAAGAACTTCGAGCTAAAATACTAGCTTATGCTAAAGAACATAATATAAAAGAGTAAAAATAATGAATTTCATTAGCCACTACTATAATCATGGAAGATGGTTTATATATAGGATGAAAGGATAAATAATGAGTGAAACTTATGAAATTTATACGCCTAATGGTGGTATATTAGATGTAGAAAAAAAAACGAATAAAATTTTATTATATGATGGGGGAGCTAAGGTAGGCAAATACACCCAAGAATATTCTAAAGCTTTGTTTGAAGCTGATCGTATATTAAGAAACTCCCCCTACAAAGACTATCAACCCAGATATTTAGATCCTAATCTTTACACAGGGCAAAGTTCTACTTTACTTGAATTTAAAGATTGGCAAAGTATTTATTTAAAAGATCCTATAAAAGGAGCTATAGCTCCTTGGACTAAAGCAGAAAAAGCTTATTATAAATCTTTAAAAACTAAAAAAGAAAGATATAAATATTTAGTTATAAGAAGTGGTATAAGAAGTGTTGTTATAGATATACCTTATGAAGCTATAGGGGCTGTAGATGAAAAAGGAAATGTAGATCCTAAATATGAAAAATTATATAGAATAGTAGATGATAATAAACATAATCTAAGATCAAGTTTATTTCATAATGAATGGGGTATGGCAGCAGGAATATTAGGTGATTATAAATATCTAGCTAATGATATGTTTCAAAATGGTTTTAATGCAAGATTTATCCAAGCTACTATACTTTATATACAATTAAGTGGAGGAAGTAGTATATTAGATAAACCTAATTTATTAGGTGCTATTTATGGTTATGCTGATATTGCTGTAGGAAGTGGTTTAGTAGGAGTGCATAAAAATCCTTTAAGAGAACAAGAGATTAAAACCTTAGCTAAGACTTTAAAACCTGATGAATTTGGTATGCTTCCTTTTATAGATGAGATTATGGGAGTAGATTGGGTGATTGATTTAAATAAATATGATATAGCTAGTGATGAATCTGGAAGTATGTATAGAGCCTTAAGAAGTGATATAGTTGAGGGTAAGAT